>JACRHC010000101.1 GCA_016217675.1 Nitrospirota bacterium | reverse complement strand
GCCGATCAGCGTGGTATTGATCAGAAAGGACGGAACGCCGATATCAAGGAGACGGGTGATGCTGCTTGGCGCATCATTGGTATGGAGCGTTGACATGACCAGATGGCCGGTGAGTGCTGCCTGGATCGCATTTTCAGCGGCCTCGATGTCGCGGATCTCTCCGACCATGATAATATCGGGATCCTGCCTGAGGAGCGTCCTGAGGCTGCTCGCAAAGGTTATGCCGACCTGCGGCTGCACCGATGTCTGGTTAAACTCCTCATAGATCATCTCGACCGGGTCCTCTATGGTTGTTATATTCACATCCGGCGTGGACAGTACCCTCAGCGCAGAGTAGAGCGTTGTGGTCTTGCCGCTTCCTGTCGGACCGGTGACCAGGATCAAACCGTATGGGGCTGCAATGAATGACTTGAAGAGGACCAGCTCGCGTTCGAGGAATCCGAGACTCTCGATATCCTGCATGAGTATGGTAGGGTCAAAGATCCTGATGACCACCTTTTCCCCAAACGAAACAGGCAGGGTCGAGACCCGGAGCTCGACTTCTTTTCCTTCCTGCTCGGTCTTTATCCTGCCGTCCTGGGGCCTCCGCTTTTCAGCAATATCCATGCGTGCAAGGGTCTTGATGCGCGATACGAATGCAGAATGCACCGGTCTTGGCATCCGGTGGATCGCATGGAGCATGCCGTCTATCCTGAAGCGTATGATGCTGAACTCGCGCTTCGGTTCTATATGGATATCAGAAGCCCGCTGCGCATAGGCATAGTGCAGCAGATACTCGACGGCATTGATGATATGCTGGTCCGTACCTCCCATTTCAGCTATGGACTTCAGCTTCACATACTGCTCAAGGTTGCCGATGTCGACCCCTGATGAAAGTTCGTTCTGCGCTGCCGAGATGGAATACTTGAATCCGTAGAATTCGGTGATGATCTTCATGATATCCGACTTTGACGAGACCATGATCTCGACATCAAAACCCTTCAGCTGCTTAATGCCGTCAACGCCCTCCCGGTCAAAGGGGTTTGATGTGGCGATGGTAAGAATATTGCCGGAAAGTTTGATGGGGGCGATCTGATGCTTGATAGCATAGGGTTTTGAGATGATCCTGGTCACGATATCAGAGTCGAGCTTGAGCGGGTCTATCTTCAGATAAGGAAGCTTGAGCTGCTTTGCGATCGCCTGCATGATCAGTTCTTCAGTCAGGCATGCAGAGGGATTATCCGGAAGCTTCAACTGCAGCGAATCAATAATATCGATGAGCGATATCTCCTGCTGCAAGGGGCGGAGAGGTTTTCGTGTGACACCCTTGGCCTTGATCATGCGCGATCTGAGGGTATCCTCCTTTGCCCATATCTCCTCTGCCTGCTTCCTGGCAATAAGGTTTTCTGCGACAAGGATCTTAAGTATTTCCTTTTTCGCGGTCTTGTCCATCATCAGTACTGCCGCCAGTGCATGGGCACCGAATTGGTGATTGCGTAGTTGTTCAGCTTCGTAAAGAGCCTGTCAGCCTCGCGGTACTGTCTGTCCGCAAACTGTTTTAATGCCGCAATGCGCTCCGGGGTCAACTTCTGCGTATTCAGGGAAGCCGTGAACTGCTTCCACTCAGCACGCCTTGAGGCAAAATTCCTGAAGTTGCCTCTCCACCACGTTTCATCATGACCGCCGGGCAAGGTTTCTCTATCAGGCAGTTCCTCGAAAACAACCATGCGCCTTGCAGTGTCTATCCTGATTGTATAGTTCGCCATGAAGTCCATGCCGATAACCCCATCGAAGGAGTCAGAGAGTGAGGCCACGATATTTGTCGGAATAAATTTATCCTCAGCCCTGCCGACCTGCACGGCATCGATAATCGTGAGGACAGATGGTGCATTTCCGCCAATGCCTGCTGCAGAGGTCAGGAGTTTAGCGTCGTCCCTGTCGAAGATTCCGAGTCTTTTGGCAAGCCGGTCGAATATGATCATGCCCGGAGATCCGGTATCCAGGACCATTTGGGCCGCGACTGAGTCGTTTAACTGTACTGGTATAATCACCCTGCGTGCACCGCCTTCAAAGGCAGTATAGGCCACCTCATGTTTCAGCGGTTTCCTCCCCTCTTCCCTGGGAAAAGATTTATCACCTGACAAAGACCTGCCCGAGTCAGTGTCAGCAGAGGTTTCCGATATATCCGACTTCTTCCGATACCGCTGCAGGTCCTGATCAGAAAAGGCCGGGACAGATTCGGCATAAACGAAGGCCGGAATGAGGCAGAGGGATATAATAAATGAATAAAGACCTGTCTTTTTTATAGGGACAGGATTCTGATGACGCACATGCCAGGCAGTCTTATGAATATGCTTCATCGCGAGGACCGGGGGTGAGGAAGACTATGGTTCTTGTATCCAATGATTCGCAGCGTTTGGCGGCGCAGCCGACAAGGCGCTGAAGTTTCCTCGGGCGGCATTCTTTGCAGGCTGAAAAGATCAGCCTGATAGATTTCGAAGAAGGTGCTGAGCGTAGACCTTTAAGCATGCGAGATGCGGACTACCTGGGAGCACCGTCTACGCCTTTATCGAGGAAGAAATAATTGGTATATTTCGCGTCTTCAAGGTAGTACTGAATCCATTCGACCTGCTTTCCAACTGCGTCCATGATGAGCAACTGTTTTGCCTTAAACTCACCCTTCTTGATCAACTCCACCAGCCTGTCGGAGGGAATGTTCCTGATCGTGCCGGAAAGTTGCGGGATCTCCTTTCGCTGGAACGGTTCGCGTGCGTCGATCACCATCGCATCGGCGTCAGCTGAGCGCTTTTTGAAATCCTGAAAGCTGATTTTTCTTTTGTCGAACATCTCTTTTGAAATGAGCTTGTTGAGGGCGGCCGGGGTCTTTCCGAACAGAGTTGTTTTTTCCGGATGGGCCTTTGCCCATTCGTTGATGCCGGCATCGTAGACCAAAACATTCTGAAAACCTGCCTTCATTGCCTGATCAGCGGCTTCATAGGATTTTATGCACGTATGGCCATTACAGTAGAAAACGATCGGTCTGTCCCCGGATCTATCGCGGATCTTTTCCAGATTTTTCGCAAATAACATGGTGGTAATAGGCTCGAAGACAGCTTTATTCACGTGGATAACATCGAACTCGATCTTCGACCTGACGTCTACGATAATGTTCTTTTCATAGTCCTTATGCAACGCCTCAGTGCTGATCACCTTCACGTGCGGAAACTTTGCTCGCAGCGGATAACCCTCTTCTGCAATTGCAGGCATGGTCATCGACATGAGGATGCCGAGTACTCCCAGGAAAACAATACCTCTCCATTTGATCTTCATTGAAGCCCTCCTAAATGTTATCACGATTTTTTAGTATAGCATATTTCTGATCGATTCTATCGTTTATCATGCGGTGGAGGGGGAAGATCATAGGGGAAGAGAAACTTCCCTCAGGAGATCGAGAGGCCCGGTTATATTTGTGAAGAGCTTCAGATGCTCAGGCTTCCTCACGAGCAGACAGCCCGCAAAACCGAGGGAGTTGACCGAGATGTCGTGATAGAATTCCCGGGATCTTGGCACGAGAAGCATCCATTGCCGCGTAACAACCAGGCAGTACGGTCCTGACTGTTTTACCTTTTCACCTTCCCGGGGGACCGACATGCCAAGGTCCGAAAGCATATCCGTATATAAGGCGAAACTCCGGGAGACAGGAGAAAGCGGAAAGCCGCTGCTGTCCTGCTCAAACAGGACGAAACAGTGTTTGAACGAGAAACGGTCAAGCCGCGTGATCTTACCTCTTTCCTTTACCTCATCCACCAGTGGCTGGATCGGTATCGCTGGCCCCTTGTCAGCAAGCGGCAGAGGAACAATCTGAAGATGTTTGTGGGCCTGGCTTGCGCCCGCCGCCTCTCCTCCGTTATAAAAACCAACGGCATCGTATTCTTCCATGCAGGTCCAGAGGGCCTCGAAATCCGCAGAAGTAAGCAGATCTTCCTGCTCTTCGAACTCACGGGTAACGATCAGCAGATGCCTCTCCATGACATTGAACTTGTTCAAAAGAGATAGATGTGTTGGGCTGATATCAGCCACGAAAAGATCTTTTTCATAGGGAAGGAAGGGGTTGCCCTTCTTTTCCTGTGCCCTTTTCAGGCGGTCTTCGTCCTTGAGTACAAGATTCGATAGAATACGCACCACGAAACGTATGCCATGGTCCTCGACATACGCAGTGCCGGTGCGGATCGGCAGAAGTGCGCCCGAGGCAAGGGCACATGCGGATACTTCATCGATCAAGCGGAGCAAATCGCCTTTTTTGAGCATAGTGATACTATTATCCATAAATTCTTTGCGGATGTAATCAGGTCGTCAAAGGAGAGGAATTCAAAAGATCCTTGTCATTCTCATCATCCCGGCGACTGCGCCTCCAATGAAAGCGAGCAGCCAGCAGCTGTAAATTGAGATGCTGACGCGGTGGAACACCAGATTGGCGGCTTCAGCCCGGTTTGTGCCGGATGCGATCAGGGCCAGAAGGAAATGGAATGCCATCCCGGACAGGGAAGCGATCCCTAATATACTGTGCCACGCGGGCGGTTTACCGTAAGCAATCGAGATCAGGTTCATTTGGTAGGTTCCCAAAAAGTCACAGATCAGGCCTGCACCGAAAATGATCAGGTGCTTACGGTGAAGGCCCTGGCTGCGTCCGCTGAAGACCGCCCACGTATACAATATCAGCGCCAGCATCATCCATATGACAGCCTGTATCAGCATGGGGTTCATGTCAATATTATAGCTGACGTCCATGCACAGGGGCGCGCGGGTAGCGCGTCGCCTGTACCCTCAACGTTGGCCATCCGCTCTGAATCCCACGTGAAACTCAACGCTGCCCTGTGTTGTTAATATGTGCATATTGAGAACGTCTTTTACTGGGCTGAGTGGCGTGCTTTTTGTTCGATACGGATTTAGATTTAGCAGTACTTTTTCGTCAGAGTTCAGCCACAGAGCATGTAATACTTCCCTCGCCATGAGCATGCCGCTTGCAGCTCCTTATTCCTTGCTGTAATTTCTTTATTTGTCGTCATTATATTACTGCCAACGCGGACGTAACCCGTTTAACGGGTTGACGGACTGGTTGTGCGTCTCGGTCTAATGGTGTGAATGTGCCAATTCCCCATTAATTCTGATAGTTCTAATTGTTTTTAATTCTTTGGTCTCACTAAGCTTTGCTTTATATATATCCGATCTGAGTTGCAGATTCATCCAAAAATCTTCTGAAACCCCAAAGAATTTAGCGAGACGTAAAGCTGTGCTGGGTGTTACACCACGACGTTTGTTTATAATTTCATTAATCCTCTGGTAAGGGACATGAATTTCTTTTGCTAACTCCCGCTGGGTAATACCCATAGGAATTAAAAATTCTTCGAGGAGCATCTCCCCAGGATGGGTTGGCTCTCTGTGTGTTGGTATGCGAATCATAGTTACCTCCTGATAATCTTAATTTCAATTAATGATAATCTGTAATCTCTATCTTTGCCGGTCCGGCTTCATGCCATTCAAAACATATACGATATTGATCATTGATCCTTATGCTATATTGTCCTTTTCTATCTTTCATTAGTGCTTCCAATTTATTATTCGGGGGAACACGCAGTTCATTGAGATGTTTTACAGAATCAAGTTGATCCAATTTACGTGATGCAATCTTCCATAACGATTGAGGGCATATTTTTCTTGAATCTTTAGAATTTCTGCCATTAAAAACATCTTCCGTTCCCTTGTCTTTAAATGACTGAATCACAAATCCATAATAGCATGGGTTCCATGCTATTATCAATCATGATTTATATATGCCCAATGTAGGTCATTGGGTCTGCACAATTTACATTTTAAACAGTAAGCTATATATCAGCTGTCATATGTGTAGACCTGACCCCTAATTCCCTCTCAGGGCTAAAAAAATAATTAAGCGCTTTTCTTCCCTCCGTTAATCCGTCTGTAAGCCACGGTATCCTAATAACAATGGCAACGCGTCCAGTATCGCCACCAAATGCGCCACATTGAAAGACGTCCAAGCATGTCCTCTTCAGAGGTATGCTCAGATATTGAGGAGATATAAGTGCTTGATCTAACGCTGACAAGATGTTGGTCAAATAATTCTATAGCCTCTTGTGCTGCACCACTATCACATGAGTCAAGCGCCTCAGTAAAACTGTCACGTATAGATTTATCACCAAAGCAATTTCTGAGAATGTGAAAACCATGTTCTACCTCAAGATAATCTGACATGCATGTTGCTCGTTACAATAGAGGATGTTATTCAAAGAGACAATATCCTCAGAGCATGGAAGCAAGTCAGGGCAAACAAAGGAGCTCCCGGTATCGATGGTATTACGATTGAGGAGTTTCCCGAGTACGCCCATGACAACTGGAAAGGGATCAAGCACTCTTTGCTGGAAGGGCGGTATATACCTTCTCCGGTCAAGAGAGTCGAGAAGATTCCCAAAGACAGCGGTGGAACCCGGCCCTTGGGTATCCCCGTTGTCATGGATCGTGTTATTCAACAAGCGGTCTGTCAGATTCTCAGTCCTGTTTTTGACCCCCATTTCTCCGAATCCAGCTTTGGTTTCAGACCTAACCGTTCTGCACATCAGGCAGTAAAGAAAGTATTGAGAGATATCCAAAGAGGATACGTCTATGCCGTGGACATTGACCTTGAGAAGTTCTTTGATACGGTTGACCACGACACTCTGATGAACCGGGTCTCCCGGAGAGTCAGGGACAAAGGCATCCTCCGGTTGATCGGCAAATACCTTCGTGCCGGTGTTGTCGTAGACGGCAGGCTGAACCAAACATCCAAAGGAGTTCCGCAGGGCGGGCCGCTTTCGCCGCTCCTGAGCAATATCCTTCTGGATGATCTCGATAAGGAGTTAGAGAAAAGGGGACATCGGTTCGCCAGATATGCCGATGATGCTGTCATCCTTGTAAAGTCGGAACGTGCCGCTTACCGGGTGATGGAGAGTATCAGCCGTTTCCTTGAGAAAGTCCTTAAGGTGAAGGTAAACAGGGACAAAAGTCGTGTGGTGAAGGCTGAGGAGAGTTCTTTCCTTGGATTCACCTTTACCAAGAAAAGGCTTACTGTCTCTGAGAAATCTATTACACGCTTCAAGGCAGAATTGCGGCGGCTTACGGGCCGCAGTTGGGGCGTTTCGATGGATTACCGGTATTGGAAAATCCGCACTTATATTCAGGGATGGATGAACTACTTCGGCATCGCTATGAAGTATAACGATGTCGTTGAGTTCGATCATTGGCTCAGAAGGCGTGTTCGCATGTGCTACATGAAGCAGTGGAACAGAGCGAGAAAACGCATAGGCGAGCTGATAAAGCTGGGTGCGCCGAGGTATCACGCTATTCTTACGGGGTTGAGCAGCCAACAGTAGGGGCTTTAAGCCAAAGGGCTATTGGCATCTTGCTAAAACCCTGTCTACGAACTGCGGATTATCTAACGCGCATCTTGAAAAGCAGGGGCTTACTTCCATACGAACATTGTGGATCGGGATTCACTACCCGGCCAAGGCCCGGTAATTTCTGCGAAACGCCCACTGCGCCTGTCCTCTGGAGGAGACCCGCATGGTGGGTGTTGTGGGGAGGGACGGTTAATTACCGTCCCTTACCCGATTCTAAGCTTTCTCATGTCGTTAATTTGTGTTTGCTTTTGACAGCTATATGAAGTTGTCGTTTTCGATTTTATGAAGTATTTCACTGTCAGATAATTCTGGCCCGACCCAAAAGTAAACCTTTCTTGCCCCTGCGCCTTCGCCTAAATCCTTTAAAACTCTTTTTTCAATTTGACTCAGTCCGCCTTCAATTTTCTCCAAAGGGTGAATAACAATTATTGGCTTTACTAATCTTTTGCCGTATGCTTTTTTGATGCCTTCTTTTAAGATCTTTACAGCTGGTTCGAAATTACCTACGATTAGCCGTTCTGTTGTGAAAGGTTCCGATGCAGAGATGTCTATTTCTCGATTACCTTCTTCAGCTACTTTGAGCCGGAAGCGATTTGCATAAACCTTGATGTAAATTATGCCGTTAATTTTCATATTCTTATTTCACTTAGAACGATGAGTTAAGCGGGTTCCCCGCTTGAACGACTGGTTGGAATAACCCCGGCGATGCCCGATTTGACATGTCCTGTGGTGCTGTACGTAGTTATTTATGCGCGGATGAGACAGTCCTAGTGTGAGCATGTAAATTAACTACTTTTGCAGATGATTTTTTTTCACGATCTTGTAATGCCTTTGCCATTGCAACCGCATCATATTTATACTTGGCTGCAATCGCATCTTTTCCCCGCCAGACTTCTTGGATAATTTCATCTTTAATCATCGTCTTGATCTCCCATAAGTTCCAACGGTGTGCATATTTCAGGATATTGATAGCCCTTCTTAATACAAACGGCCCTGATAAGAGGCTTCATCTCAGCATTATCAATATGTCGGCAATTCCATGTTAGCAAATAGTCAATTCCGTGGTACGTGGCCAAAGCCACATGAATCGCGTCACCGGTAGCAGCATGAGGTAATGCGCCATCCTCTATAAGCGCGCTGGCAAGATCAATTACTTCGTCCGTTATTGCAAGATGTGGCAATTGTTCGAGAACTGCAAGTCGCCGAGAGGCCGCGTTATAATCACCTTGCTCTGCCTCCTCAACAACCAATTCAGATGTGTATAGGTCGAAGCGTAGCCGCTGAGTCTCCCACCATGAACTGGTTGCGTTCTGCCACGCTGCCGCAATTAAATCCCTTGCTGGACGAGCAGTCAAATAACTTACAATTGACGTTTCTATATATACGGTCTTCATGGGGTTCGTAATCCTGATGCTTCATTTTACAGCAAATTTATCTTAAAAGATACGCAGTTAAGAGATTGAACATCGAAGCTTAGTTCACGTCTATTGGGGTCTTTTGCTGGGAGTCAGCTTATATAATAGTTGTATTATCTCGCCGTGGGACTGCTTGAAAGCTGATTGCCGTCACAGGGCAAGTTGTTTATGTTGGCAACGTCACCTATTAGCCGCTCGCGACCTTCATAATCTCGCCCAACCAGTCGATGGCTTCTGGAAAGTCATCACAATCAAGCACAAATTCCTGGCCAATATCCGCACTTTTTAGTAAGACGGCATCGTCCTCAAGTTGCCACCTCGTTAAATCAGAGTGATAACTTAGAGACGATTTTCTCGTTGCCGGATAAAACCAGCGAGGCAAACTCCACCATTTTCTGGAATGCCTCGATGCTGTCAAACATAGCAATGACGTGAATCGAGGAAAAACTCCGAACCCAGGGAGACCAATGTCATTCTGTCGGATTGTGAACTTGTCTGATGCGATATAGACCGAGTCAACTTCCCGTTTCACATTTCGGCAATGTGGGTGGTCAGACGCCCAATCCGGAATTTGGGATAGCTGCGTCTCAGGAATGCGCCGCTCAACTTGGAGCCAGCCAAACATTACATGCCTATCAGGCGCCCCGGAAATATGGCGATAGAACCCATTGACACACTCGACTTCTTTAAACCAACCGAAAAACAGGAAAACATTGCCCTGCTTTACACCTTGATTCCGCAGATGAGTCTGTGCCGCACTTGCTTGACCGAACACTCCCTTCCATTGCGGCTTTCTTGGAATACTGTTCGCGTTCAAGTCGGGATCGAAGTGTGGATAATCGGTTGGCTTGATTTTCCCCTTTGTCAAATCGGATACGATTTTTCCCATGGACTCGTTACCGACCATGATCTCTTCGTACCTCTTCGAGTTTCGTCCTTTTGGATTCTCGACATCTGGGATTGGTAATGAACATAACACACCAGACGGAAGTATGGGACTGGCGACTTTACCATTCTTTGAATCGAAGCCCTTCCTGCTTAGAATAATTTTCATCATTACTCCTATTCTTACAACGCCATGCCTCACCCGCGCGGGCAATCACCTTTACCAAAAACAAACCAGCGTTATTCCGCGTCGGTGTGGAGGCAATTAGACGTCTGGTATTGTCCTGTATGCATTCATTGTTAATTTATTCTTCCCTGCAAATTGCGACAGTTCTTCATATAACCGCGCGCCCAAATTGTCTATGTCTGCCTTAATTTCCGGTTTGCCGCCTTTATATTCATTAAGTATATTGATTCTCAAGTCTAATCGTCTTTCCGGATATTTTACATTCGTGTGTATCAGAGTAATCGAGATTAGATAGTTTCTTTTTTTGTGTATTCGGAAATAATAGCACCCCGATGGACGTTGTCTCTATCAACTACGAAGATGAACCCGTTGTCTTTGATTATTTCTTTGACTCGATTGAATGCGGCTTCATCAATGTCGATGGCCGATATAGTCAGTACGTACCCAGGATTAAGAAATTTCCAGAACCTTTTCAGTCCATCGGTAAGATAATTGGCAATTGATCCCATTTATTTATTTTTATTTCCGTCTAACGTTTCGGTTGAGCTGCCGAGTGGGCGCGCAGCGTCCCCGAGGTCAGCTCGAACCGATTGGTACGCCCGGCATGGGCGTGAACTTATGGGGTGTAAGTCCCCTGTACGAGAACCGAAAGGTATTCATGATTAAGAATACTATCAAAAGTACAAGCCGAAGGCAATGGCGTCTCCGTGAGGAGGGGTCTGAAGCCAACAGTAGGTGCCTTAAGCAGAAGCCGGATGGCAAACGTGCGAGACAGAGCTTGTCCCAGTCAAATCGGGAAACAGAAATCGCATACAAGGCTTAGTCTCCGGGCGAGTCAGCCACACATGACAAAGCCCACAGGTTCAGGAGATAGGGTAAATGCGGCGTTT
>JACRHC010000017.1 GCA_016217675.1 Nitrospirota bacterium | reverse complement strand
CTGTGACATTTTGTCACATAATTATTAATCATTAACAAAAGGAGGAAGCATCATGTATCAGGGAATGAACAATCTCAAGAATCAAAAAGGCTTTACCCTTATCGAGCTCCTGATCGTTGTCGCGATCATCGGTATTCTCGCGGCAATCGCCATACCGGGTTATCTCGGTATGCAGGAGAGGTCGAGGAGGGGTGCAGTGACAAGGTCTGCGGCTTCAGCTGAACCGGATGTCCAGGGTTGGCTGACAGCGGCAAACAAAGGTCTTGCCGGCGGGGCTGGGGCTTTATTGACAGAGGTGGACTCTGACGGCAGTGGTGCAGTTGTTGTGGGCACCGACTTGACCAACAGCGCGCTTGGGTTACAGCTCATAAATGGAACTCTTGCCGCTACGTACGTTGCTGCAAAACAGCTTCTTCAGGCAGAAGGTTCGCCATGGGGAGCCACACCAGGTTCTCTCTACCAGGCCGGTGTACCTGCCGCAGGCAGGGTTACCGTTCAGGTTTCAGGCAGCACTCTTGTGGTGACTGCCGCAGATGCAGGCGGCGCCAACATCCACACCAAAGTTCTTTACTCCGATTAGTCTGGTTGAATTGGTTATTTCAGGTTAGGGGTTCTTCCCCTAACCTGAATATATTATGACCCCAAGAAAGCTAAGGCTTATTACAGCCCTCTCTTTTATTCTCCTTTTCAGCGCAGCCTTCTATCTTCTCCTTTTTAATCCACTCTGGGATTATGATTTCTGGTGGCACATAGCTACCGGAAAATATATTATGACCGAAGGCCATCTTCCTCAGTCTGACCCATTTTCTTACACTTCAACGATGGAAGTTAATAACAATGCATTCCCTGAGAGGGAAAACTTTCTGCTTAAGCAATACTGGCTTGCCCAGGTCATTTATTATCTTGTTTTCGAGACCTTCGGTGCAGGTGGCATTATCTTTGTGCGGTCTCTTCTCCTTTTCCTTGCGGCGGTTACGATCTTCTGGGCTCTAAAAAGAGCCGGTGTTAAATCCTATCTGACCTTTATTTTTATCTTCCTGCTTTCCATGTCCAGTTTCAGAGCGATCGGTGAAAGACCGGTTCTATTTTCGATGCTCTTTACCGCCATGACACTTTTCCTTCTTGAGGAGTTCAGGGAAAGGAAGGGCAGATCGCTTTTCTTCCTTGTCCCAATAATGCTCATCTGGGCCAATATGCATGGTGGATTTGTTCTGGGTGTTATTATTATTTCGGTATATATGTTCAGCGAAGCACTGAAATCATGGCTCAATGAAAGTATTTTTGAGAATAGGGACAGGATAATTTTTTTTACAGTAACAATTCTTGCCATCCTCGTCACCTATCTTAACCCGACTAACTGGGAAGCCTTTTCTATAGCGCTGCATCCCCAATATGATATTTTCGTGAAGGGTATCCAGGAGTATGAGTCTCCCTTCCGGGAGTACAGGGACAAGGTTGGCTCTCTCAATTATTCCTATCTCTTTCTTGCTGCTCTCTTCCCTGTTGTGCTTATGGTGAGGAACAGAAAAATTGACCTTGCCCATTTCATTCTGCTTTCCGGATTCTTTGTGATGAGCCTCACGGCAGTGAGATTTGTTTTTTTTTATGCTATTGTCGCATCCATGCTCCTCGGCATACAATTCAATTATGCCATTCATGAACTCCTGGAAGTGCGGCTCAACCGTGAAACCTATCGAGAAGTGGAAATAGGTTTTGCGGTTGCAATGCTTGTTTCGGCTCTGTTGTTTATGGCCGGTGTTGTCCGTGGGAAACCGAGTTTTGATATTGCACACCGCTCCAGCGTGCCTGAAAAGGCAGTGGATTTTATCGAGAAGAACAACCTGCAGGGCAATATGTTCAATGACCATGGGTATGGCGGCTATTTGGCCTGGAGACTCTATCCAAAGAAAACCTTTATTGATACGAGATCGCTAAATATTACGGTTATGCATGAATACGGATGGGTAGCGACGGCTGTCACAAAGGTCGAAGGCATCAGGACCAAGAACGAACAGACCCCTCTATGGGAGGCGATACTCAGACATTATAAGATCAACTACATATTTCTTGCGACTTCGACTACGTATGGGTCTGTTATGCCTGTTGTTCTTGAACTCACCGCAGGTGATGAATGGGTTCCAATTTATATGGATACGTTGAGTATAATATTCATTAAGGACAAGTACGAAAACAGGGAAATTATCGCGAAGTTCAGGATCGACGACTCGTTTGTGTATGATGCCCTTATCTATAAATATGCCTCAGACACCATGGCGAACGACGTTAACCCGAGGCACTTGATGTCCCTTGGATCTATTTTCTCAAAAATGGGCAGGTACGAAGATGCTGCGAAGGCATATCGGCATGCCGCTCAAAGATGGACTGAACCAGATCTCTTGAATAAAATCAAAGAGCTTGATCAAATGCTCGAGAAGCAGAACGCAGCCGGCCGTAAGACTTCTGCAGAGAAGAAGGCGGATAGAAAAACAGACAACAGATGAACAATGGCAGGAAAGTATCCGATAGAACAGCGCGACATGATCGCGCTGTTGGGGATTATGCAGGACTATGATAACATTATATCAGGCATGATTAAACTCTGAGATATATTGAAAAGGAGAGATAGCGATGAACAAGAAAGGTTTTACACTGATCGAGCTGATGATTACGGTGGCGATTATAGGCATTCTTGCGGCTATCGCCATTCCTGGCTATATTGGCCAGCAGAGGAGGGCTGCGAGGACTGAAGCCTATACAAACCTTGAAAGCCTGCGGCTGCTGGAAGAGCAGTTTTTTGCAGAAAATGGCAGATATACAACGGCTATGGGCACGGTTGCAGGCAGTACGACGGCTATTCGTGATGCAAACCTTGCTCTTATTCAGGACATCGCAAACGATGCAGATATTGATGAACTCAGACGCTTTCTGCCGGCTGCCGGATCACTTTTCAGTTATAGAATAGAACAGAATTTGTCTGGAGTTGCTGCGGTTGGTGTTGCACTGAACCCGTGTTTCCGGGCAATAGCCACAGGTATTGACGGGACAAGGGTTGCAGGAGACAGTTTTATTATTGACTGCAATAATAACAGAAACTTTTAGATGTCTTGGATGCTGCGTATGAACTTTTATTGAGAGAGGGGTGGGATTGGAAGAATCCCAGCCGCATAACCTCCATATCTCTTGGAATCAGGCCACTGCCAAGACGGGCGGTTGCTGTTCAGAAAAAGTCCTGGCAGATCGTTAATACAATCTTTGTCGTAGTCTCATGCGCTGGCCTGATTTAGCATTCTCTTTTCAGCCCTATGCTAAAATATAAGATGTCCTCTCAGGAACTGATTATTGAAGGCGCCCGGCAGCACAATCTGAGAAACGTAACGCTCCGTATCCCCCATAACAAGGTCATTGCCGTGACCGGAGTCTCCGGCTCAGGCAAATCTTCGCTGGCTTTTGATACGATCTTTGCCGAAGGCCAATGGAGGTTTATAGAATCCCTCTCTTCCTACGCCAGGCTGTTCCTCGAAAAGCTCGACAGGCCTGACGTTGACGCAATTTTGAATATACGGCCTGCCATAGCACTTGAGCAGAAGAACTCTATTCGCGGCTCGCGCTCGACTGTCGGCACGCTTACAGAGCTGTATGATTTCTTCAGGCTTCTCTACGCAAAGGTCTCAACACCGTATTGCCCCCGGTGCGGCAAGGAAATACGAAAATGGGACCCATCGCAGATATCTGCGGAGCTTGTGGAGAAATACTCGGGACAGAAGGCGTTCATTCTCTTTGATACAAAAGAGCCGCCTGAAGAGCTGAAAAGAAAGGGTTTCTACAGAGCATGGAAAGACGGGGAGATGGCAGAACTTGGACCTGATCTGCAGGTTGACGGCAATTTCACCATAGTGCTTGACCGACTTATTATTAAGGAGGAATCGCGTCTTTCCGATTCCATAGAAACTGCATGGAGAGAGGGCAAGGGCAGTATGCGGGTCAAACTGGCTGCAGATCTGCAGAACCCGGCATATCTTGTCTTTTCATCAGAGCATGCCTGCGAGGACTGCGGCCTTGCCTTGCCAGAACCGTCGCCTCTTCTCTTTTCATTCAACCATCCCATTGGAGCCTGTCCTGCCTGCAAGGGCTTTGGAGACACCCTCCAGTATGACGAGGACCTCATTGTTCCTGACAGAAGTCTCTCCCTTGCAAAAGGAGCAGTGGACCCCTGGAACAAGCCTGCAGCAAAGTGGTGGAGAAAACAGCTTCTTGCAAAGGGGAAGAAGGCAGGTCTTGATCTTAATAAACCGTATGCCGACCTCATGCCCGAAGAAAAGGCCATTCTTTATAAGGGAGTCAAAGGGTTCCATGGCATAGATGCTTTTTTTGATGAGCTTGAAGGGTGGAGGTACAAGCTTCATGTGCGGGTGTTTCTATCCCGATACCGGCGATCAAGCACCTGTCATGCCTGCGGAGGCAAGAGATTAAAGCAAGAAGTCCTTGCCTATAAAATTGCTGGCCTTGATATTGCCGAGCTCTCTGGCATGCCGATCAATATGCTTGCTCCTTTTTTTGCTGATATCGATCTTTCTCCCTTCAAACGCGATACGGCAAAAGAACTGCTGAGGCAGATAGCCATGAAGATCGAATATCTCGAAAAGGTTGGGCTTGGATATCTTACACTCAACCGGTATGGAAAGACCCTGTCCGGCGGTGAATACCAGCGGATTAATCTTTCGAATCAGCTCGCGTCAGTCCTTACGGGAACGCTCTATGTGCTTGATGAGCCTACCATCGGTCTTCATGCGAGAGACACAGACAGGATTGCAGGCATATTGAGACAGCTTGCAGAATTAGGCAACACGGTTATCGTTGTTGAGCATGACAGGAGCATTATCGAGGCATCTGAATGGATCATTGAACTTGGCCCTGGAGGCGGGCACAGGGGGGGCAATATAGTCTTCTCCGGTCCTCTGCAGGATTTTCTTAAGGCTGATACGCTTACAGCCAGGTATCTGCGCAGCGACGAGAAGGTCCGGCTTCCATCTAAGAGAAGACTCTTCTCCGGAGATGTGTTGATGCTAAGCAATGCCAGCGGCAATAACCTCAGGGGCGTGGACCTGAATATTCCGCTGAAAAGACTGATCGCTGTCACTGGCGTATCCGGATCAGGCAAAAGCAGTCTTATTGTCGAGACCCTGTACCGGGGACTTGCCCGCCATTTCAGGATCGGCAATGATCAGCCGCTTCCGTTTCATGGCCTTAAAGGTGAAGGGCAGCTAAAAGGGGTGAAGCTCATTGACCAATCGCCGATTGGCAAGAGTCCTCGTTCAAATCCGGCAACCTATCTCAAGGTCTTTGACCATATCAGAAAGATATTCGCCCAGCAAAAAGAAGCAAAGGCGCATGGATATGAGCCTGGGTTCTTTTCCTTTAATGTTGCAGGCGGAAGATGTGAAACCTGCAAGGGCGGCGGGTATCAGCTTATGGAGATGTTCTTTTTCGAGGACCTCTATATCACCTGTGAGAAATGTTCTGGCCAGCGGTACAGGCCGGAGGCACTTCGCGTGACCTTCAGGGAAAAGAACATTTACGACATTCTGAACCTTACTGTGGAGGAGGCGATTGTACTGTTCAATGACTACCCCCCCATCAAATCAAAGCTTTCATTGCTTATGGAGACAGGGCTTGGGTATCTCAGGCTTGGGCAGCCTGCTACTACACTTTCAGGGGGAGAGGCCCAGAGATTAAAGATCTGCTCAGAGATGGGAATGACATCGAAAGGCGGATATCTCTACATCCTTGACGAGCCGACTGTCGGTCTTCATTTTGAGGATGTGAAGGCCCTGCTTCATATCCTCAACAGGCTTGTCGAGTCGGACAACACGGTTATTGTGATCGAACATAATCTCGATGTTATCAGGGCAGCTGACTGGGTGGTTGACATCGGCCCTGAAGGAGGCGATCAGGGCGGCAGGATCGTGTTTGAGGGTACGCCGGAGGATCTCATGAAAGATAAAAATTCCTATACAGGGGCTTACTTGAAGAGATATGAATGATTTGTTAGGGAGAGCGTTGTTCAGGTGAGGCAGAGGATTCCAAGGAATATTGTTACAGAGCAGGGCATCTTCACCTGCAGGATTAGGCGAAATGTTTCCCTATAAGGACGACAATCCAACAGATACGTTTCCCTTTGTCACTATTGGGTTGATCGGGCTGAATGTTATTGTTTTCCTGCTCCAGCTCATGGCAGACGTTGACGGCAAGCGCATTGTCTATGCGTACGGCGCTATACCGCACAACATTGCTACGTTTGAATCTACCCAGCCAATACATCCCATCCTTACCCTATTCACCTCCATGTTTATGCACGGCGGGGTCTTCCATATCTTTGGGAATATGCTTTACCTCTGGATCTTTGGCAATAATATCGAGGACAGGCTTGGCCATATCAGATTCATCCTGTTCTATCTCTCCTGCGGGATTGTGGCTGCCCTGTCCCATATTCTGACTGCCTCCGGCTCAGATGTGCCGATGATCGGAGCGAGCGGTGCAGTTTCAGGCGTGCTCGGAGCCTATCTTCTTCTCTTTCCGATGGCGAGGATACATACGATCATCTTTCTCGGTTTTTTTGTGCAGACCGTGCAGATTCCAGCCTTGATAGTTATAGGCTTTTGGGCTATTATACAGGTTGTAAATGGCTTGATAATGCAGGGAATGCCGGGCCAGGGAGGCATTGCATGGTTTGCACATGCAGGTGGATTTCTTGCTGGTCTTATTACCATTAAACTGTGGCAGCCAAGGAGGTTCAACACGTGGTAGTTGTATGCCCAAAATGCAAGACAAGGCTGAAGGTAGACGAGACAAAGCTTTCTCCTCAGGGCTCGAGGTTCAAGTGCCCTAAGTGCAGCACAGTTCTTGTTATCAAAAAGCCTGCTGTTCAGGGGAAAAAGTCATTAGATTCCAGGAAGATCCTCCTTGCCCATTCCAGCGCATCGGTCGTTGAGACTATCAGGAATCTCCTTGTTGGGGAGGGATATACGGTCGTTACCTCTGCTGACGGCATAGATGCCATGGTGAAGGCTTTGAAGGAACTGCCGGCATTCGGTATCATTGAGGTTGCACTTCCGAAGATCTATGGGTTTGAGGTCTGCAAGAAACTGAAATCGCGGCCTGAAACAAAAGAGATGAAACTGATCCTTGTGCCTTCGATATATGACAAGACAAAATACAGAAGAGAACCGGTTTCTCTCTATGGGGCTGACGATTACATAGAGGAGCATGATCTTTCTGTCAGGCTGATCGAGGCAATCAACCGGATAAAAAGCGGAGTTCCTTCTGAGATTGAAAAACCGGAATCGCCGACTCAGGCACAGGCCCCGAAAGTGCCTGAACAGAGGCCGTCAGAAAGTGATGTTCAGGCAGTGACCAGGGAGAAACCGGTTGCGCCGGCTTCGATGCCTGCAGCTGAAGTGAAGACTGATGAGTCGATAGAAAAGGCGCGAAGGCTTTCCCGCACGATCATCAATGATATCTATCTTTACAATTCTGCTAAAGTTGACGAGGCTGTAAGGCGTGGTGATTTTTACGCGGTTTTTGGCGCTGAGGTAAAAGAAGGCTTTAAGCTTTATGAAAGCAGGATACCTCAGGAGACAAGGAAGAAGGCTGATTTTTACCGGGAAGCAATAGATAATTTTCTGGTTGCAAAGAAAAAAGCACTATCGCAGTAATATTCAAAAAAAGAAGTTTTTGAGAGCATATAAGAGAAAAAACGTTTTTTTCGGTTTTTTCTTCCGTCAAGAGACCTTGCTATAACCGACCAAATCCTTGTATATTAGCACTCACCGGCATTGAGTGCTAATAACCCAAATCTATCATTTAAGAAAGGAGAAAAGCTTATGAAGTTTAAGCCATTGAAGGAAAGGGTCTTTGTATCCTACTCTGAAGAAGGAGAAAAAACAGCAGGCGGAATCTATATCCCTGATTCTGCCAAAGAAAAGCCCCAGAAGGGAAAAGTTGAGGCTGTCGGTTCAGAAGTTAAGGAACTGAAGGTCGGCAATATCATCCTTTTTGACAAGTATTCAGGCTCCAAGGTAAATATTGATGGAACTGATTATCTGATCGTAAAAGAAGAAGACATTCTCGGCATCGTTGAATAACCAAAATCCAAACACAATTTTTCAGGAGGATATGACATATGGCAAAACAGCTTCTTTTTGATGAGGCAGCAAGGAGATCGATGCTGAAGGGCATCACTCAGCTTACGGATGCAGTAAAGGCAACGCTCGGCCCCAAGGGCAAGAACGTTGTGATCGACAAGAAATACGGTGCACCTACCATTACCAAGGACGGTGTTACGGTCGCAAAAGAGATCGAGCTCAAGGACCCCTTCGAGAATATGGGCGCACAGCTTGTCCGCGAAGTGGCCAGCAAGACTTCAGATGTTGCCGGCGACGGCACAACCACAGCAACAGTCCTCGCATATGCGATCTACAGCGGCGGCATCAAACACGTTGTTGCAGGTTCAAACCCCATGGATATCAAGAGGGGTATCGAGAAGGCTGTCGAATCTATCGTAGGGGAACTTAAGAAGATCAGCAGGCCTGTACAGGACAAGAAAGAGATCGCCCAGGTTGGCACCATTTCAGCGAACAATGACTCCACCATAGGCGAATTGATCGCAGATGCCATGGATAAGGTCGGCAAAGACGGCGTTATCACTGTTGAAGAAGCAAAGAGCATGACAACATCTCTCGATGTTGTTGAGGGAATGCAGTTTGACCGGGGCTACAGCTCACCCTACTTTGTGACCGATCCTGAGAGGATGGAATGCAACCTTGACGATGCATTCATTCTGATCAATGAAAAGAAGATCTCCTCGATGAAGGACCTGCTTCCTATTCTTGAGCAGACAGCAAAAATGGGCAAGCCGCTCATGATTATTGCTGAAGAGGTCGAGGGCGAAGCCCTTGCTACGCTTGTTGTGAACAAACTCAGGGGCACGATACAGGTATGCGCGGTCAAGGCTCCGGGATTTGGCGACAGGAGAAAGGCAATGCTCGAGGATCTTGCTATCCTCACCGGCGGGACGGTCATTTCTGAGGACCTCGGCATCAAGCTCGAGACTGTTAAGCTGACTGACCTCGGAAGGGCCAAGAAGATTGCGGTTGACAAGGAAAATACCACTATTATCGAGGGCGCAGGCGATCCCAAGAAGATTGAGGGCAGAGTCAAGCAGATCAAGGCACAGATCGATGAGACCACCTCTGACTATGACAGGGAAAAACTGCAGGAAAGGCTTGCAAAGATCGTTGGAGGCGTTGCTGTCATCAATGTCGGCGCAGCCACCGAGACCGAGATGAAGGAAAAGAAGGCAAGGGTCGAGGATGCGCTCCATGCAACCCGTGCTGCAGTTGAAGAAGGTATTGTCCCTGGCGGCGGTGTGGCACTTCTTCGTTGCGTCAGTGCACTCAAAGGCGTCAAGGTTGACAACCATGACCAGCAGGTAGGTATTGATATTATCAAGAGGGCACTTGAGGAACCTATCCGCCAGATCATCAACAATACCGAGCTTGAGCCGTCTGTTATTGTAGATAAGGTCAAGTCCTCAAAGGATGCTAATTACGGTTTTGATGCAGGTTCAGAAGAATATGTAGATATGCTGAAGGCCGGAATCGTTGACCCGACAAAGGTTACAAGGTGCGCGCTTCAGAACGCAGCATCTGTTGCATCACTCATGCTCACTACATCAGTCATGATCAGTGATCTGCCTGAGGAGAAGCCTGAGATGCCGGCAATGCCTCCTGGCGGCGGCATGGGCGGCATGTACTAATTACAGGTCATTTACCAGGTATCGGGAAGGCGGGGCAATTGCCCCGCCTTTTTTTGATATCCCTCCAGAGTGTAAACCTTTACCCCGATAGAAAGCCCCTCTGCTTAAAGTCTTCTAACGGGGTTTACTTTGCCGATCTTTTCTGGCATCCTAATTTGCATGAAAAAGAACATTTTTTTCATGCTTGTTGCAACGTTTCTGCTCTTTCTGCTCTATGCTTCTCTTGAGCTTTTTCTGCCCGTACAGACCAGCAACAGGAACCTGGAAATTGAGATCCCAAAGGGCTCTACATTCAGGCAGGCTGCTGAGATACTGCGCAGTCAGAACCTGATCAGGGATAAGAGAGTCTTTCTTGTTACCGGCAGGCTTAGCGGTGTTGACAGACGTATCAGAGCAGGGTTCTACTCGCTCTGGACAGGCATGAACCCCTTTGAGATCCTGAAGGTCCTCCGCAAGGGCAGGATTATAGAGTATGAGGTGAAGATACTTGAAGGAGATTCTCTGCTTGAGATCACATCTGCTTTTGACAAGACAGGGATCATATCGCCCGAGAAGTTCATGGAACTCGCACAAGATAGCGATTTTCTTGCAACCTATGATATTAAGGCCCCGAGCATAGAAGGCTATATTTATCCTGATACCTATTTCATACCGAAGGGCATGAAGCCTGAGGAGGCCCTTGATATTATGATTTCCAATATGCGTGAAAAGTTCACGGGTAAGGTAAATGCCCGCATGCAGGAACTTGGCATGACCGAGAATATGGTTTTGACCCTTGCCTCGATTATAGAGAAGGAGGCTGTTGTGGACAGCGAACGCGAACTTATCTCAGCTGTGTACCACAACAGACTCAGAAAGAACATGCTTCTGCAGGCAGACCCTACAGCAATCTATGGGGTGAAAAGCTCGAAGGAAAGAATATTCCTGTCTGACCTCAAGCGCAAGACAGCCTATAATACCTATGTTAATAAAGGGCTCCCGCCCGGCCCCATTGCCTCACCGAGCATTAAATCGATAACAGCAGCCCTCTATCCGGCGAAAGTGCCCTATATATATTTTGTTGCTCAGGATGACCGTTCGCATCGGTTCTCAGAGACTGCAGCGCAGCATGCAGAGGCTGTAAAGAACTATCGCTTAATAAAGCAGGAGAAGATGAATAGTACAAAGGAAGGCAGCAATGGTCCATCGTAACAGGACAAGAAAACTCCGGGTAGGGGATGTCCCTGTTGGCGGAGGGAGCACCATATCCGTGCAGTCCATGTCAAAGACGGATACCAGAGATGCCGCTAAAACAGCGCGGCAGATACGCAGGCTTGCTAAGGCGGGGTGTGATATCATCCGGGTAGCTGTCCCGGATATGGAGGCAGCCCAGACATTAGGGAAGATCAGGAAGGCAATACCGATCCCCCTGATTGCTGATATTCACTTTGACTGGAGGCTTGCTCTTGAGGCGATACGACAAGGGGTCGAGGGTCTAAGGATAAATCCCGGTAATATAGGTGCGCGCTGGAAGGTCGCTCAAGTTGTGTCGGCCTGTAAGGATAAAGGCATTCCGATACGTATCGGAGTGAATGCAGGTTCTCTTGAAAAAGAGCTGCTGAAAAAATTCGGGCATCCAACTCCTGAGGCCTTGGTACAAAGCGCCGCAGAACATATTAATATCCTGGAGAGCCTGGACTTCAGGGAGATAAAGGTATCACTTAAGGCCTCTAATGTCTTGACAACTGTTGATGCATACCGTCTTTTTGCGAAGAAGTTCAAGTATCCGCTCCATATAGGAATTTCAGAAGCAGGCCCCCCGTTTACCGGTATTATCAAGAGTTCTGTAGGGCTTGGCATTATCCTTTCTGAGGGCATTGGCGACACCATGAGGGTTTCTCTGTCAGCTGACCCTGTGCAGGAGGTGCGTGTTGCCTATGAGATACTCAAGTCTCTCGGCCTCAGGCAGAAAGGTGCGAATATTATATCCTGTCCTACCTGCGGCCGATGCCAGATCGACATCAGAGGGCTTGCTGCAAAGGTCGAGTCTGAGCTCAAGGATATTGAAAAACCGGTGACCGTTGCGGTCATGGGCTGTGTGGTAAACGGCCCTGGTGAGGCGCGCGAAGCTGATATCGGCATAGCCGGAGGAAAAGGCATGGGTATTCTTTTTCGGAAGGGCAAGGTTGTAAAGACGGTCAAGGAAAAAGACCTTCTCCGCGCATTGATGAGCGAAATTGACAAAGGAGCCAAGTAGAGAGGGATGGAGATTATCAGAATTCCGAGGATTATGCAGGACACATCGCGGGGTCATCTGCTTCGCAGCCGGACCATCGGGTTTGTGCCTACCATGGGAGCGCTTCACGAAGGACATCTGAGCCTTGTCAGGATGGCCAGAGAAGAAAATAACGTAACCGCAGTAAGCATCTATGTGAATCCGACCCAGTTTGGCCCCAATGAGGACCTGACCAAATATCCGAGACAGATTGATGCTGATATCGAGCGGCTCAGGGAAGAAGCTGTTGATATTCTCTTTCTCCCTGACGATTCCCTTATGTATCCGGCCGGATTTGCGACAGAGATCGAAGTGAAGGGCCTTTCTGAAAGGATGTGCGGCCATTTCAGGCCAGGCCATTTCAGGGGGGTGGCGACTGTCGTGGCAAAGCTTCTGAACATTGTGAGACCGACACGGGCCTATTTCGGCCAGAAGGACTTTCAGCAGACCGTTATCGTCAGGAGAATGGCAAAGGATCTGAACCTTGATGCCGAGATTGTTATCTGCCCTACCATCAGGGAAGAGGACGGCCTTGCATTAAGCTCGCGGAACGCCTATCTGCAGCCTCACCAGCGGGCAGCAGCAGCTGGGCTTTATAAATGTCTTAACAATGTGTCACGAGAGATCAAAGCCGGTTTGCACTCAGGGGCTAGGATCAGGGATAGGATGGAAAATATGCTTGGTGGAGAGCCGCTCATAAGCGCGATAGACTATGCATCAGTGTACGATCCGGAGACGCTTGATGAGGTCGAAGATATAACGGGAGAAGTGCTGCTTGCAATTGCGGCAAGAATGGGAACTACGCGGCTTATCGACAATATGCTCGTGAGCGTTTAATCAATATTCATCGCTTCATCAAGCCAGGTCTCACCTGCCTCACCAACACTGATATCTCTGGTCAATTCCTTCATGACAACATAGTACAGTCTGTAGCGGACATCTTCAGGGATATCCGTGAACTTGATTCCCATGCCCGTATCGGGCTGGACTTCAGCGGCGATCCTGTGTGCAGACACGACCATGCCTTTCAACTCAATAGGATCTTCGGCATCAACGGTCAGAACAAGCTCCATTTCTGTACCGACAGGATATGGCTCAGCCGTCTTCAGGAAAATGCCCTCTACAGAAAGATTTGATGCAAAAAGCTCCTTTTGCACTCCCCTGCTGTTCATGCTAACGGTTATGTTAAGCGGAGCCCTGATATGTCTACGCTTAATGGAATGACGAAGGCATTTTTGTATGGCAAGGTAAAAGTCGGTCACGTTCAGGGGTTTCTTCAAATACCCCTGAATATTCATTTTTTCAATGTCAAGCTTCGAAAGGTTATTGTCTTCCGGACCGAGCATGATGATGGGGATCTCCCGCAGCTCTGTATCATTACGGATGAGACCAAGACACGATGTGCCGTCGATCCTGGGAAGCATATAGTCAATTACAATAATGGTCGGCTTTCTTTCCTTGGCCACTCGTATGGCTTCCATGCCGTCAAGGGCAAGATAGACCTTGTATCCGAGTCGTTTGACCAGAATGCCGACGTACATAAGAAACGAAGGGTTATCATTTGCAAAAAGGATGGCATTAGATTCAAGGTGGTTCATTATAGTGGTTTCTCCCGTGGCCGGTTGAGATCATTCTTCTTTATTATACCTTTCCCTGACGGAAGGGAAAAGGTCAATGTTGGTATGGGGGAGGAATAGTGCCGACATGTACTCATCCATGAACCCATGAGAAACGGAAAGCTCAATGTAGGTCATCTTCTTTGCAATGTCTTCTGCCTCGCGCCGCATCTTCTCAGACAGCAGGCAGAGATACGCCCCTGCAATTGAGGTGTTTCCGATAAAAGAGAACTTTTCTTTTGGCATGTCAGGGAGCATGCCGATCATGATCGCCTTTTCAACATTGAGGTAGTTGCCGAACCCGCCTGCAATGTAGATGCGCTCAACAATATCAAGGGAAAGCCCCACCTCCTTAAGAAGCACGGACATGCCGGCATAAATTGCCGCCTTTGCGCGCAAGAGATTTTCAATATCCACTTCGGTCAGCACAATGTCCTTTGTTTCGCCATGATGCAGAACGAACTCCGGGCCTTCTTCCTCGATCCTGATTCTGTCAGAATTTAAATCCCTCGAGAATTTGCCCTTCTGGTCAATGATGCCGGCAAAAAAGAATTCCGACAACGCATCGATCATGCCGGAGCCGCATATGCCTGCAGGCTCCACATTGCCTATCACGCCCAGCTCAACGTCAAAGGTTGTCGGGTTTATCTTTACTGACTCTATGGCTCCCTCTGTTGCCCGCATGCCATGTCTGATGCCGCTGCCTTCGAAGCAGGGGCCGGCTGAGGTGGCAGCGGTAATGAGCCATTCATTGTTACCAACAACGATCTCGCCGTTGGTTCCGATATCCATGAAGAGCGCTATTTCAGGGTTTCTGTGCATCTTTGATGCAAGAAGGCCTGCAGTGATGTCGCCGCCTACATAGCTCCCGACACACGGTATGGTATAGACCGGAGCCTGATGGTTGATCAAAAGTTTTGCTGTGCCTGCACGCCATGCCGGATATGAGTTTACGGTCGGGATGTAAGGCTCCTCTCGTATCGACGACGGGTCGAGCCCCCAGAAAAGCTGCACCATCGTGGTATTGCCGGAGATTACCGCAGAGTCAATATCGTCGCGGCTGATATGATTGCGCTCCATCATCGCATTAAGCAGACCATTGATGTCGTCCACCACCGCGTTCCTCAGTTCCTGCAAAGCGCCGCCTTCAGTTGCATGGACGATTCTTGTGATGACATCATCGCCATGACGCATCTGTGAATTGTAGGTAACTCCTGTATCCAGAAGCGTGCCGTCAGTACAGTCAACGAGATAAACGACAACAGTAGTGGTCCCGATATCAACAGCAAGGCCATAGTGTTTGACCCTTTCAGGCGAGACGATCGATATTGCTTCAAAATTTTCGGTGTACGTAAGATATGCAGTCCAGTTATGCTGCCGCAGGGCCTTTGCCAGGGATTGAACAAAACCATGAGAAAAACGCATCTCCTCAATGTCGTGTTCCGACAGGGATCTCTTGACCCGTTCCACGTCACTGAGATTGTCTTCAATTGAAGGCGGCAGGAGCGAGAGCATGATCTTTCTGACAGGAGGCGTCAGCGTCGGTTCCTCTGACCTGAGAAAATCGAGAAAGCCCTTTGATTTTGAGACGGCAATCTTATCGCCGATCACAAGCTTCGAATCTTCAGGAATCTCAATATGGATATCTTCTTCAGGAAAGGTCGTGCATGCCAGGACAACCTTGTCCCCGATCTCTTTTTTCTTCAGTTTTGTCGCAGACTCAGTACGGTATTTTCCTTCGAGAATCTTTACTCGGCATTTACCACAAACGCCTTTGCCTCCGCAGGATGCGACGAGATAGACACCGTTGTCTCTCAGCGCCTGATACACGCTTTTACCCGGTTCTGCGGCAAGTGTCCGGCCGTTGAGTATTTTTATTTCCATTATCTTTCATTGTATTGGTTGGCAAGAATGAAAATCAAGAAATCTCAAGGAGCACCTCGATTGTCCGTTGTTCGCAGTGATGTGCAGAACTGATCGCGCCATTGATTTAAGCCCTGTTGACATCTTTAGAGAAGAGGCGATACATTACCCTATATATTATTTTCAGGAGGCTGACTTGACTGATAAAATAACCGTAAAGAACCCGATTGTCGAGATGGATGGCGACGAGATGACGAGGATCATCTGGCAGTTCATCAAGGAAAAGCTCATATTTTCTTTCCTCGATATTGACCTGAAATACTACGACCTTGGCATGAAGCACAGGGATGATACTGACGATCAGGTGACTATAGATGCAGCCAATGCCATCAAGGAATTCGGCGTAGGCGTGAAGTGCGCCACGATCACGCCCAATGCAGCAAGAGTAAAGGAATACAATCTCAAGCAGATGTGGAAAAGCCCCAATGGTACGATCCGTTCCATGCTCGACGGCACGGTCATCAGAAAGCCGATCATTGTGAAGAATATCCCTCCGATGGTGCGGTCCTGGAAAAAACCGATCATCATCGGCCGTCACGCATACGGAGATATCTATAAGAGCACAGAGATCGTCATTGACGGTCCGGGCAGGGCAGAACTGGTCTTTACACCATCAGGCGGAGGGGAAAAGAAGGTCCTCAAGATCCATGATTTTAAAAGTGCCGGCGTGATCATGGGTACCCATAACACAGAACCTTCTATCAGGAGTTTTGCAAAGGCCTGCATCCAGTATGCCCTGAGCGAGAAGGTGGACCTCTGGTTCGGCGCAAAGGATACCATTTCAAAACAGTATCACGGCTTTTTCAGGGATGTTTTTGCTGAAGAGATCGAGAAGGCAAAGGATGCTTTGCAGAAGGCCGGGGTCTCCTATCGTTACATGCTGATTGATGATGCTGTTGCCCAGATCATGAAGTCAGAGGGCGGCATGCTCTGGGCCTGCATGAACTATGACGGCGATGTGATGTCTGATATGGTTGCCTCAGGCTTCGGCAGCCTTGGCCTCATGACATCGGTTCTTGTGTCGCCTGATGGCAAATTTGAGTTTGAGGCAGCGCATGGAACGGTCACGCGCCATTATTATGAGCATATGAAGGGCAACACGACTTCAACCAACTCGGTCGCATCCATCTTTGCCTGGACAGGCGCGATTGCAAAAAGAGGAGAGCTCGATAATACCCCTGATGTGGTGAAGTTTGCCCAGACTGTAGAGCAGACCGTAATTGCTACTGTCGAAAGCGGCATCATGACCAAGGACCTTATGCTTATTGCCGAGCCCAAAGTAACAACGTATGCAAAGACCGAAGAGTTTATCGATGCTGTGGTGGACCGCCTGAAGCTGCAGCTGAAAGCATAGAATACTAGTAGAGCTGGGACATGACGATTTTTTTCAAGACAGCAGGTCTTTTGGTGCTTTCCAATATCTTCATGACGTTTGCGTGGTACGGCCACCTGAAAAACATGAACAATAAGGCCTGGTATATTGCTGCTCTGGTGAGCTGGAGCATAGCACTTTTTGAATACCTGCTGCAGGTCCCGGCAAACCGGATCGGCGCAACTTCCCTGAGCCTGCCCCAGCTCAAGATCCTTCAGGAGGTGATAACGCTTTCGGTCTTTGTTCCGTTTGTGGTCCTGTACATGGACCAGCCGCTCAAGCTCGATTACCTCTGGGCAGGCATCTGCCTCATGGGCGCGGTCTATTTTATATTCAGGACATAGCTGAAGGCCTGTTATCACAAAATGTGATAACACACAGGAAGCATTTTAGTGGGTCATTATAGAGGGGACATGAAAGAACTTATGCCTGTTGAGATAATCGAGAGAAAAATCTATCTGATCCGAGGCCACAAGATCATGCTTGATAGGGATCTGGCTGAACTTTATGGGGTCGAAACGAAGCGCCTCAATGAACAGGTTCGCAGGAACCCGAAGCGATTTCCGGATGATTTTATGTTTCAACTAACAGAGGAAGAAGCGGAATCTTTATGGTCGCATTTTGCGACCATAAAAAGCGGCAGAGGAGAACATCGAAAATACTTACCCTATGCGTTTACTGAGCAGGGTGTTGCTATGCTCTCAAGTGTGTTGAGCAGCGAACAGGTCATAAAGTCACAAAGGCCATTTCATATGTTGTTTGAATTGGCAATGAACCGTAACATCGCGGGTGGGTGTGGTTTATGGAACTGATACCTCAGGTTCTTGTCGAAAAGAAAATATTTCTCATCCGGGGCCGCAGGCTAATGCTCGATAGAGACCTCGCAGAACTTTACGGCGTTGAAACAAAGGTATTAAATCAGGCGGTCAAGAGGAATCTCAACCGTTTTCCCGAAGATTTTATGTTTCAGCTCACGCCTGAAGAGGCGGTTGAATTTTCAAGGTCACAATTTGTGACCTTGAAACGGGGACAAAATATAAAATACCTGCCCTATGCTTTTACCGAAAACGGAGTCGCAATGCTATCAACAGTGTTAAACAGTGAGAGAGCGGTTGAGGTCAATATTCAGATTATGCGGACATTTACTCGGCTCCGAGAAATGCTTCTTACACATAAAGATCTGCAGCGAAAGATTGATGATATGGAGAAGAAATACGACGCTCAATTTAAGGGTGTCTTCGATGCGATAAGGCAGTTGATGACGCCGCCTGTGCTCAAGAAGGGCAAGATTGGATTCAGGCGGGAGCCGGATAAATGAAGAGAGCAAGTCTCACGTTGACAGTTATAACTCGGATACTCAGTGGATAGACTGACGGAGCGGAATAACTTGAAGCCGCGATTTGCGACATCAGGTTTAAGAATTACCGGGGGCATTGAGGGCTAATGTCAATAAGCAAGCCTGACCCCATAGACCCCTCCTTAAGCAAAAGCTGGTGAAAGGAGACAGATGATTAGAATTCTGCTTGTTATGAGTTGTATTGTAGTGTTCGCAGTTAGTGTTTTTGGGGCAATAACAGAAAAGAGAACCGCCGCCGGACTGAAAGGTTTTATAGATCATGTGTATGATTATAGTATTCGTTCCTTTGATCTATTGACCTTGAAGAATCGAACAATTACTAAAAAGAGACCAGGCATTAGTATTGGCGAATTTGACACTATGCCTGATGGTCAGATCAAAATAATAATTTTGCAAAATTTAGATGATGGCATGACTCAAATGGTGAGATACGAAAGCGCCGAAAAAGCGCAGCCCATTATTAACAAGAAGTTTATTGCCTGGCCCGCTGTTTCTCCGACTGGAAAGCTTATTGCGTATCTTTATAGTGACTACAGCAAAGGAGATAAATGGAAAAGCGATTGGTTCTTATATTCGGTTAATAATAATGGACAAACTGACGTGAAACTATCTGAACGTGCGCTTGACAGATGCAAACCGTCGTGGTTTCCCAACGGGAAACAAATAGCAGTTAGTTCGGTCAATTACAAAATATATGTGATCGATATAAATTCAAAAAAAGAAAATGTTGTAATTGATTTTGGCACATGTCCCTCGGTCTCACATGATGGTAATCAAATTGCATATTTTTCGCACGAAATAGATGAAAGCCTTCGCAAAAAAATTGTAGCTTATCGAAATATGACAAGCGATGAATATAATCAGATGGTTTCCAACAAGATGGGACATAAATATAGAGACTATTCACGTATTGAAAATGCCTATTTTGTAAGGAAGGCAATATATATTCTTAATATTAAAAGCGGGATTAGCAAAAGAGTTAGTGAGGGACTTTCAGTTAATGATTCAGTGATATGGTCGCCCGATGATAATTATCTTCTGCTTAATAACGAAGGAAGTATAAATACTAAGATGAATATATTGGATATACGATCGGGCAAACTGATGGAGATTCCCGATGTTGCTGGGAGCGCTATGGTTTGGAGAAAATAAAGGACAACACTTAGGTGTCCAAGTCAGCAATTATGTTTACAAAAACGTTCACCGCAATTGCTGACTATCTCAGCTAATACAATCCCATTGCTTTGCACACAAGCTGCATCGTCTCTTGAGCGACCTTCATAGCCTTCTCGTTTCCTTTCGCCCAGATCGGCTTAATGAAGATAGAGCATCTGTCAGGGGCAAGGAAAGCCGAATAAATAATAACTTGGGGTTATGTATATCCATGGGATATACTTGCTTTAGGCATTGGCGTTAAGGGAGGTCGTAGCATGATTGCGAAGACAGCACATTGGGGAAACAGCATAGGCGTGCGCATACCCAGCGCAGTCGCCAAAAAGGCAGGTATCGGGGCGAACTCCACCATAGAGATCAACAATACCGAGGGGGGTATTATCATCAGGCCCGCTGAAAGGCAGGAGTATTCCCTTAAGGAGCTCGTGAAAGAGATTACGGCCCAAAATCGTCATGCCGAGGTTGATTATGGGCAGCCCGTCGGCAAGGAGCTTCTTTAATGAAGGCAGTTCCGGATCGCGGCGATGTCATCCTTTTGAGTTTCGATCCGACATTAGGGCATGAGCAGGCAGGTTTTAGACCGGCGCTTGTCCTTTCTCCTGCGCTCTACAATAAGGCTTCCGGCCTCTGTCTTATCTGTCCGATCACCACAAAGATCAAAGGTTATCCCTTTGAAGTGGCGCTTGACGGCGCAAAGAAGACCTCTGGAGTTGCTTTTGCTGATCAGGTCAGCTCCATCGACTATCAGACCCGAAAAGTAAAAGTAACTGACCGCATTTCAGCAACAGCCCTTTCACGAGCCCTCGCTAAATTCAAACCTCTTCTTTATTGAAATAACGCTCCATTTATCGATAGCCCGCAACCTTGCCGATTATTCTGATTTCTGATATTCTACATTCAGAAAATGTGTCTAAAAGGAGGTTTGGAATGGATACCATGAAAACAGCTATTGCAGAGATAAAAAATCGCGGCCAGTTGACTATCCCCAAGAAGATTCGAGAATCAAGTCACCTTGAAGAAGGACAGGTAGTCTCTATCATACCTGTGGGAGACTCTGTCATCATCACCCCCAAAAGGCTTGAGCTCGATGAAGCGCGAAGGCAGATCAGAAAGATCATAAAAGCCTCGGGGCTTTCAGAAAAAGAATTGCTCAAGGGGCTTGGGGAGGAGAGAGAACTGCTTTACAAGGAAATCTATGGCAAAAAGAAGCATTAAGATATTCCTTGATTCGAACGTTATCCTGTCAGGTCTTTTCTCAGATAAGGGAGCTCCCCGAATTATTTTGGATCTTTTATCGCTCGGGCTTCCGCAGCTCGTGGCAGCGACCGGTGAATATAATATTATTGAAATTGAACGTAACCTGATAAAAAAGATGCCTGAGGCACTTCCGGTTTATAATAAATATCTTCCCTTGCTGAACCTTGACATCATCCCTCTTCCCTCATCAAAAGAGCTAACTAAACTGAGTGGGGCCACATCTCAAAAGGACATCCCTGTCCTTGCTTCAGCCATCAATGGCAAGGTTGATTATCTTGTAACAGGGGACAGAAAGGATTTTAGTCATTTAACAGGGCAATACTCCTTTAAAATCCTGAGCCCTTCTGAATTTCTTGCTAACATTCTTCCTGAGGTGCTCAAGGCTTTGGAATCTGACAGCTAATAGAGCCCCATTGCCTTGCGCACGAGCTGCATAGTCTCCTGCGCAACCTTCCTTGCCTTCTCGTTTCCCTTTTCCGCGATCGCATGGAGTCTATCAGGATCAGCAAGAAGGGCTTCTCTTTTTGTCCAGATCGGCTCAAGCACTGAAAATACGTTCTTTATGAGCACCTTCTTGCAGTCAATGCAGCCGATGCCGGCTGTCCTGCATCCTTCTGCAACCTCTGCCTGTTCTTCTTTTGTCGAAAATATTTTGTGCAGCTGGAATACCGGGGAGAGCTCAGGGTCTCCCTTGTCAGTCCTTTTTACGCGGGCAGGGTCTGTGGTCATGGTCCTGATCTTCTGTTCCACTTCCTTTGCGCTGTCTGAAAGATAGATGGCATTGCCGTAACTCTTTGACATCTTTCTTCCGTCAACGCCAGGCACTTTTGGGAAAGGGGTCAGGAGTGCATCAGGTTCTGGGAAAACATCACAGTATAAGTTATTGAACCTGCGCGCAATCTCACGCGATATCTCAAGGTGAGGAACCTGGTCTATTCCGACAGGCACATGCTTTGCCCGGTACATAATGATGTCTGCGGTCTGCAGAAGCGGGTACCCTAAAAAGCCATACGTGGACAGGTCGCGCTCGCTCAGTTCAGTCTGTTTCTCTTTGTATGTCGGCACGCGCTCAAGCCAGCCAAGGGGAGTGATCATGGACAGAAGGAGATGAAGCTCGGCATGCTCGAGAATTCTTGACTGGATAAAGATGGTGCATTTATCAGGATCGAGGCCTGCTGCAATGAAGTTCACCAGCAGGTCTGTTACAGAATCATGCAAAACTGCCGGGTTGTTGTATCCTGTTGTCAAAGCATGCCAGTCAGCAACAAAGTAATAGCAATCATACTTGTCCTGCAGTTTGACCCAGTTCTGAAGCGCGCCGACATAATTGCCGAGATGTACCTTGCCGCTTGACTGCATGCCGCTTAAGACTCTATCCACATTCAACCTCCGAAACAGAAATAAGTAAACTATTATTGACGTATTGCCTTGGTCTGATCTATATTCTCACAAAATCTTATTCTTTTGCATTCTTTGGCGCATTATCTCAAAAATTATAATCCCTGTAGCAACTGAGGCATTGAGCGAATTAACCTTTCCGTGCATAGGCAGCTTTACCATGTAGTCACAATGTTCCTTTACTGTTCTGCGCATTCCCTCAGCTTCTGAGCCAACAACCAATGCAATAGCACCGGTAAAATCCATGTCCCATACCGTGTTATCTCCCTCTGCCTCGGCACCAACAATGGTGAATCCTGATTCCTTCATCGCACTGATTGCATGTTTGATGTTTTGGACCATGGATATCGCCACATGCTCTGATGCTCCTGCAGATGCCTTGACAGCCTCCGGCGTCAGTGATGCTGACCGGTGAGACTGTATAACCACACCATGGACACCACCTGCATCAGCAACCCGCAGAATCGAACCAAAATTTCTCGGGTCCTCAACACCGTCAAGAACAAGAAAAAGCGGCACCTCTTTTTTTATCTGTGGTATTTCCATAAGCTCATCCAGGTCGGCATACGTGCGGGGTTCTATGGTTGCTGCAATGCCCTGATGTCCCTTATGAAACCGGTCCTCAAAAAACTGAAGGTCAACCTTCTGCACAGCAATACCCCTGCCTGACAGTTCCTGTTCAATCTCCGCCCTGTCTCTCCTTGAAAGTGCAAGAAAGACCTTATAGACCTTTCTGCCAGCCCTGACCGCTTCGATTACAGGATTGAGCCCGCAGATCCACTCATCGCGGGTTCCTGGTCGTTTCGGGCCGGAGTCTGTCCTTTCTTTTTTTGAGAAGCGAAACGTATCTCTCTTTTTGCTCATTTTCAGATTGTCCTTGGTTTAGAGGGTAAAAAAAGAGGGAGAAACAAAATAGGGAGCAGCTTATATGCCTGCTCCCATGTCGGTCAGGCAAGGTTTTCTTGCCCTCAGGTTATTCATTAGAGAAGCTGGGTATTGATTTTAACTTTCAGCTTTTTCTTCATGCCCTCTATATATGCCCTGACAACTTTTTCCCTGGCATCCTTCATTACAGCATCCCTGACCATCTTCTTTGCCTGGTCATCAGCAGAGATATTATCAAGGCCGATATCAGGGATAATCGCTGCGGTCTGTATAAGCCTGCTCATCTTTTGTATGATCAGTTCTTCCCGCTTGTTTGATTCATAAACACCCGTAGTGAGCCTCGAAAGACGGAGGGTGTTTTGATAGATCTCATTGTCAAAGACACCGTTCTTCATGAAAACTGGTTCGTTCAGGATCGCCTCTTTTAATTCGTCGTCGCTCACTTTGATCCCGTTCTCTTCTGCTGCTATGAGAAGAATAGTCTGGCCGATGAGCGTCTCAATGGACTTGTCTTTGAGGTTGAGCTTGTTCTGCATCGCCTCATCAAATTTGTCTTTGTACACATCGCGGTAGAACTTGTAATAGTTGTCATAAACCCTGCCATAGTCCTGGGCAGAGATCTTGTGTTTTCCCACTTCTGCAACGATCTGGGCATTGCTTGACTGATCTACCGTGCCCACTCCCCAGAAGATGAAGGAAAGGATCACAATAAAGAACAGGAAATACAAGTATTTGGCATGGTGCCGCATCGCCTTAAGCATCTGATCAATACCTCCGTGAAATAATCATATACAATACAATGTTTCTGATAAAAAAGAAGAAATACTCTCAGCTATGATCATCAAAGCGGATATCAATGTCCCGCTCGGGAACAATAGTCGAGACTGCATGCTTGTACACAAGCTGCTGGTTTGCGTCTTTAAGGAGAATGACAAAATTGTCAAAGGCCTTGACTACCCCTTTTAGACGCACACCATTCGTTAGATAAACGAGTACGGGCAACTTATCCTTTCTCAACTGGTTAAGGTAATTATCCTGCAGACTCTGACTTTTTGAAGTGGGCATCCCCTCTCCCCCCTGTTATTAGATAACGGTTATATTTTTTATTACGATAAATTATTCAGCGCATTTATTCAAGCAATTTTACCTGCAATTGCCGATACTTCAGGAAAGATATCAAAGATTATCTGCTTTACTGCCCGATAGATCTCCTGGCTGTTATTCATTCCTGTTACATCTACCCAGGTAATATCCTTCTCCTGCCTGAACCAGGTGAACTGGCGCTTTGCATATCTCCGGGAGTTCCGCTTGATCAGACGTTCCGCCTCCTGCAGGTCTATCTCCCGGTTCAGATACTGCACAATTTCTTTGTACCCAATGGCCTGTAAAGGAGTCCTGTCCGGGTTCATCTGCATGATCGCCCTTACTTCGTCAATAAGTCCTGCCCCTAACATTGCATCCACGCGTGCATCTATCATCTGATAGAGCTCTTTTCTTTCCCGTGTGATCCCTATCTTAATAAAATCGTATGGCAGAGGCTTTGTGAAGTCCCTTTGAAGAGACGACAGGGATTTGCCGCTTGTTACGCATACTTCGATTGCCCTGATGATCCTGCGGATATTGTTCCTTTCGGTCCTGCTGGCAGTCTCAGGATCGAGCTCGCAGAGATGCGCATAGAGCGATCCCTTATTCTCATCTTCCATGGCGAGCAGCCTGTCCCTCAATGCAAGGTCTGATGACGGGCCGCTGAATATGCCCCGAGTCATTGCCTTGATGTAAAGGCCTGTTCCACCGACAATGATCGGTATTTTCCCCTGCTGAAAAATTCCCTCAATGATGGGTGCAACATCGCTGATATACCTGCCTGCACTGAATGCTTCAGAAGGCCCGACAACATCGATCATGTGGTGCCTGATGCCGGCTCGTTCCGCCTCAGAGGGCTTGGCTGTACCGATGTCCATATGCCGGTATATCTGCATGGAGTCTGCACTGATGATTTCAGTGTTCAGTTCCCTGGCAAGAAGGATGGATGCGCCTGTTTTGCCCACACCTGTCGGACCGAGCAGGACCATGACCTTTTTCATTTCCACCCCCCTCTGTCCCCCCTTGGCAAGGAGGGATGAAAAGAGGTTGTTTTAGGCCGGCCAAGAGAGCATTCTTTCATTTGCGTTTGAAGAGTTTGCTCAGGTCATGGAGCGAATAGAAGATCCGTGTTGGTCTGCCGTGCGGGCACTGGTCAGGATGCTCTGTCTTTTCAAGGTCCTCAAGAAGCTTTGCAAGTTCGTCCTGGGAAAGGATCTTCTTGCCGCGTATGGAAGCATGGCACGCTATACGCGCAGCAAGGTCATAGCGCAAAGGCCTTCCTGAGGCATGATCATCGAGAAGTCCGGCAGCAATGTCAGAAATAAGACCGGGGATATCAGCATCTGGGATCTCTGCAGGCACTGCCCTCACAATGACCGTATTGTTCCCAAAGTCATCGATCTCTATCCCGAAGGTCCTTATGATCTCTTTATGTTCGAGCAGGGTCTGGTATTCCTTGCCTGACACCTGAACCTGCCTGGGGAAGAGGAGCTGCCGGGATTCTGTCTCCATGCCCTTAAGCAGTCTTTCGAAGAGGACCCTCTCATGGGCTGCGTGGTGGTCCAGAAGGGTAAGCCCCCCTTTTCCTGAAACAGCCACAAAGGTATCGCCTAAATAGATATGGGGCAGAGAAGCACGGTATGGGAACTCAAGATTTTCAGCTATCCCGGATCTGCCGAATGATGCGGGCTGAGCATATGACAGGCCAGGCCCTCCCTGCAACGATGAAACACCTTCAGCAGTCCCGGGTTGACTGAACTCCTCTGCATATTCCTTATGTCCGGCTCTTATGGCATCACGCAGATGAGAGACAATAAACCGGTATACCGTCTCCTTGTCCTCAAACCTCACCTCTCTTTTCGTCGGATGAACATTGAAGTCGACCTTCTGCGGATCGATCTGAAGAAACAGGAAATAGAGCGGATGTCTGTCAGGAGGCAGTATACCTTCATATGCCTTATAGACTGCATGTGCAACTGACTGGTCTTTTATCGGCCGTCTGTTCAGGAATATGAACTGGTGCGATCTGGTTTTTCTGAAATTGGCGCTGTTCGATACAAATGCATGCATTGATAGCCCATCCATACTGAAAGAGGCCTCTGTAAGCCCGAGGAGGAACTCCTCCCCATACACCTGCATGATCCTTTCCCTGAAGCCTGATGCCTTTGCAAGGCTGATCGTCTCAGTGTTGTCTGTAAAGAGCGAGAAGGCGGTCTCAGGATGCGAAAGCGCCTCTTTCGTGACAATGTCGATGATATGGGAAAGCTCGGTGCTGTCAGCCTTGAGGAACTTCTTCCGTGCAGGGGTATTGAAAAAGAGGTCCTTTATTTCGAGCGAGGTGCCTGACACCGGTGCATCCTTAATATCTTTCACTTCGCCGCCCTGAAGTTCAAGAGACACGCCAACAGACGAACCCTTCAGGCCGGTGACGAGCCTGAGTCTCGAAACAGAGGCGATCGAAGGCAGGGCCTCGCCGCGGAACCCCAGCGTGCTGATATTGAAGAGGTCGTCATATTCGGTTATCTTGCTGGTCGCATGACGCTTGAAGCAGAGGAGCGCATCCTCGCGGTCCATGCCGATGCCGTTGTCCGATACCCGCATCAGCCGCTTGCCGCCGCGGCTCACCTCTACCCTGATCTCAGTGCTATTGGCATCAAGAGAGTTCTCAAGAAGCTCTTTTACCACAGACGCAGGACGCTCAATCACCTCGCCGGCCGAGATTTTATTGCAGAGATCTGTAGGGAGAACTGTTATGCTTGGCATGGGACATTGTACGTATTGGCAGGAGCATTTCGCAAGGGAATCCCTTTGCCGGAAGCGTCTTGCCCGCAGGAGAACGCCTTTTCAAAAGCAGGCGGATTTTGTATGCTAAGACCATTACGCTATGAATAAATCACTGCCCATACAGGAGGCTGTTCTCATGGACATAAAGGCATATGTGCTCGCAAAGGCAAAGGAAGCAAAGGAGGGCGCACGTTCTCTGGCAAGGGCATCCTCAAAGCAGAAAAATACAGCTCTTTTGTCTATGTCTGAGGCGCTTAAAAAACACTCAAAAGAACTTATCAGGGCGAATGCGAAAGACATTATATTCGCGCAGGAAAAGGGCCTTACCAAGGCAATGATCGACAGGCTTACCCTGAACAAAAAGCGTATCGATGAGATGGCGCAGGGACTGATTGAGGTTGCTGCACTCCCTGACCCTGCAGGCGAGGTGATTAGAATGTGGCAGCGGCCTAACGGCATGACAGTCGGCAAAATGCGCGTGCCTATCGGCTCAATCGGCATCATATATGAATCCAGGCCGAATGTCACTGCTGATGCAACAAGCCTCTGCCTCAAGGCCGGCAATGCTGTGATCCTGCGCGGCGGCTCTGAGGCGATCAATTCGAATAAGGCGATCGTGAAGATCCTGAGGGATGTTGCAAAGCAGCACAATATCCATGAGGGCGCGATCACCTTTATCGATCTTGCCGACAGAACCGCGGTCATGGAGATGCTGAAGCTCGAAGGCATCATTGACCTGATCATTCCACGGGGCGGTGAAGGCCTCATCAGGACTGTGACAGAAAATTCACGCATACCTGTGCTGAAGCATTACAAAGGGATCTGCCATGTATTTGTTGACCGGGATGCTGATCTGAAGATGGCAGGAGATATCTGCTTTAATGCAAAGGTCCAGAGGCCAGGCACCTGCAATTCCATGGAGACCATGCTTGTTGACAAAAAGATCGCCAGGGTGTTTTTGCCTGCAATGCTCAAGAGGTTCAAAGACGCCGGCGTTGCGATCAAAGGCTGCCCTGAAACCAGAAAGCTTGATCCGTCCGTGGCAGCGGCAAAGGATAATGATTATCACATTGAATATCTTGACCTCATGCTCAATGTGAAGGTTGTGAAGGACATTGATGCTGCGATGGACCATATAGCAGCATACAGTTCAGCCCATTCAGACACCATTGTGACAAAAGACTATGCAAAGGGCATGAGGTTTCTGAGAGAGGTCGATTCCTCTGCGGTGCTGATCAATGCCTCGACCCGCCTGAATGACGGTTTCCAGTTCGGTCTCGGTGCAGAGATTGGCATATCAACAGACAAGATTCACGCCCGCGGTCCTATGGGGCTTGAAGAACTGACCTGCACAAAATTCATTGTTCTTGGCAACGGCCAGCTGAGGGAGTGATCAGTCCACCTTGAAGCTCGGGATATTAGGCGGGACCTTTAATCCGATCCACTTCGGACATCTGCGCGCTGCTGACGAGGCACGGGAGCTTGCCGGACTTGATACCGTGATCTTCATCCCTTCAGGCAAGCCCCCGCTCAAGGCAGAAGACATTGCCCCTGCTCATCACCGTTATGCTATGGTCAAAATTGCAATCAAAAAGAGTCCGCATTTTGACCTCCTTGACCTTGAATGCAGAAGCAGGCAGAAGTCCTATACAGTGGAGACCCTTGAAAGACTCCATGATCTCTATCCTAACGACAGCCTTCACTTTATAGTGGGGATCGACGCCTTTCTTGACATCCCCAACTGGTACAGGCCTGAGCGTCTTCTCGACCTCACCAATTTTCTCATCGTTTCACGGCCAGGGTACAGGTTCGGTGATCTGTCCTCCTCCCCTTATCTGCCTGCCGGGAAAGAGTTCCACAGGAAGCTTGATGCCGGGGCCATTTCTTCATATTTAACAACTCTCACGAATGGAAACACGGTCATGCTCCTCAATGTCTCTCCCCTCAATATCTCGGCGACCGACATCAGGACCCGCATAGCACAAGGGAAAAGCGTGAAATATCTGTTGCCAGCAGATGTCGAATCCTATATAATTTCTCATAAACTGTATGCATTCAGGAAACCACAGGACAGGGCTGTAAAGAGGGAATGTCGCTCATAGGAAAAGATTTGGCCCTCAAGGCAGCAGACGCAGCTCTCCAGAAAAAGGCTCAGGATCTTGTCGTCCTCGAACTTATCGGTCTTACGGTCATTGCTGATTATTTTGTGATCTGTTCCGGAGAAAGCACAACCCAGGTCAAGGCTATCGCAGATTTTATTGAGCATGACCTCCTGAAGCAGGGTATCAGGCCTATGGGTAAAGAAGGTCTCAATTATGGCCATTGGGCGCTGCTCGATTACGGGGATGTGGTCATACATGTGTTTGAAAGGGAGTCGCGTGAATATTACAGCCTTGAAAAACTCTGGATGGACGCCAAGACCATAGAAGTCCATGAAGATACATCTGATCTGGGTGGGAAAGACAAAAGAGCTGTTTATTCATGAGGGGCTGCAGAAATACCTGAAACTCCTGAAGCCCTATGCAGATGTTGCCATAACAGAGATCAGGGAAGAAAAGGTAAAGGACGTCAGCAGAATGTTAGGCAAGGAAGGCGAACGCATTCAGGACCTCAGGACCCCCTATCTGCTGCTTGATGAAAAGGGAGAGACCTTTACCTCTGTCGAGTTTGCCCGGCTTATCGAAAAACAGGGGGCCGCTGCAACGTTTCTCCTTGGCGGTGCATATGGTGTTTCAGAGGATGTGAAGGCAAGGGCAAAAAAGAAGATCCGCCTCTCGGCCATGACCTTTACCCATGAGATGTCGCGACTCATCTTTTTAGAGCAGCTTTACCGCGCCTTTACCATTCTGCAGAAAAGAGGTTATCATCACTGATGGGCAAGTTATCGATCTTCTTATTCGTTCTCTTCCTTTTTGTGCTTTCCGTATTCTCTATTTTTAATCAGGGAACGGTTTCGATCATAGTCCCCTTTGGGCAGATCTACGAAGTTCAGAAATTCGCCCTCATACTCCTTTCTATTGCAGTCGGTGTTTTTGTTGCGTTTATCTTTTTTACGATCAGAGACACGAAAAAGTTCATTGACAACTGGCAATACCAGAAAAAACAGAAGCAGGAGATAAAAGTGCAGGAACTCTATTCCAGGGCACTGAATTCCCTTCTTGCAAAAAATGAAGATGCGGCAAAAGAAGCGCTTGAGGGTATCCTTAAGGAAGAGCCTGACCATATTGACGCACTGCTCCGCCTTGGTGATATTGCTGCAGCAGCCGATGACTTCCAGCAGGCTAATACCCGTTATCAGCGTGCTCGGCAACTGGAACCGAAAAGGATCGAGACCCTTTTTGCCCTCGACAGCCTGCTCGAAAAATCAGGGCGGTGGTCTGAGGCCTTGCGGTATCTCGATGAAATCCTTGACATTGACGATGCGAATCTGACGGCTATGTACAGAAAGCGCGGAGTCCTTGAAAAGCAGGCCCGGTGGGACGATGTTGTCTCCCTCCAGAAGTCGATCCTCAAGCACGAGCATTCTGAGAAAGACAAGAAGCGCGAACATGAAAATCTTATCGGCTACGAATATGAATATGGCCGCCACAGTCTTGAGAACAGTCAGCTCGAAAAAGCAAAGAAAACATTCAGAAACATTCTGAGGACTGAAAAAGACTTTGTGCCTGCGATCCTCGGCCTCGCGGAAGTGCTGCTTCAGGAGGGCGAAAGCGAAGAGGCGATCAACCTGCTCGAAAATGCCTTTGCAGCGACTGAGTCGAAGATCCTGCTTGCCCGGCTTGAGGACCTGCTCATCAGCATCAGCGAACCGTCCCGTCTGATCCGCATATACAGAAGCGGCATCTCCCGCAACCCCAATGATCCTGTCACCAAATTCTTTTTAGGCAAGCTCTTCCACAGGCTTGAGATGATCGATGACTCATTCGACACTCTTTCCGGCATTGATACCGGCGGCGCTTCCTACCCTGAACTCCATCTGCTCATGGGAAATCTGTATATGAGGAAAAGGCAGCTCGAAAAGGCTGTTCAGGAATTCAAGAAGGCAGCTGACATCAAGACTGCATTCAGGCTCCCCTATTGCTGCAACCATTGCGGATACCGCGCTGATGACTGGTCAGGGCGCTGTCCTGACTGCAGGAACTGGTCAACCTATCAGTTTAATCTTGACGGCACCTGCAAGCGGGCATAGCAAGTCAGCGTAAGCCATGAATGCAAGTGATTTATGCAGAGTTAAGGTTCGTTACAGACTGCGGTGTTGTCATTCGGGCTTGTCCGGAATCTTTCTGGCGGCATGAAGACCATTCCTCTCGCAAAACTCGTATCTTTCCTGAACAGAGAACTGAGACTCTCCGAATTCCCCAAAGACGAAAGCGCTAACGGTCTTCAGGTCGAAGGCTCTGCAATGGTCCATAAGATCGGTCTGGCGGTCGATGCCTGCGATCATGTCTTTCAAACAGCTGCTGACAAAAAGATCGGCCTTCTCATTGTCCACCACGGTCTTATATGGGGGGGCATACGCTCTGTCAGCGGCGTTATGCGGAAAAGGATCGGGGCGCTTCTTGATGCAGACATCTCGCTTTATGCCTGCCACCTCCCTCTGGACTGGCACCCTGATTACGGTAATAATGTGCAGCTTCTCAAGGTCCTTGCGATCAAAAGAATGGGAGAGTTTGGCGAATACCACGGGAAAACGATCGGGTATTGGGGCAGTCTGACAAAAGAACTATCTCTGAAGGATTTTATTGGCAGGGTGGACAAGACATTAAACACACGGTCAACGGCACTCAGTTTTGGCAAAAAGGTAAAAAAGGTCGGGGTTGTGTCCGGGGGAGGCTGGTCAGCGATCTATGATGCGGAAAAGACCGGTATAGATACCCTCCTTGTGGGCGAACCGTCTCACAGCGCTTATACCCTTGCTGAAGAGATGAAGCTGAATGTTGTCTTTGCAGGTCACTATGCCACAGAGACGCTCGGGGTCAAGGCTGTGGGCAGTATGCTCACAAAGAAGTTCGGCATCAAGACTGAATTCATCGATCACCCGACAGGACTGTAGATGAAGCTTCTCATGTTCTACACCAAAGAATGGTGGTACAAAACCGCCTCAAAGACTCTTGAAACTGCCCCTGATATCGAAATAGAAGAATCCATGCCTGATGCTGTTGTCTTCTTCTTTCACTGCGAGGCAGAGGATGAGGAAAAATATGGCAGTGTCTGCGAAAAATTCGTAAAGAACGTCAAGTGGCTTGCAGGAAAGTTCAGTACGAAAAATGTGGTGCTCCACTCCTTCAATCACCTGTCGTCAAGCAAATCCTCTCCTGAGTTTGCCAAACGCCTGCTTGATGACGTGATCATCAGGCTCGAACGCACCGGGTACACGGTCATGCAGACCCCCTTCGGTTACTTCAATGAGTTCAAGATGCACGTTGCAGGCGATTCCCTCGCAAAAGTCTTCAAAGAATTTTAATGCCTCAATACATTGTCCGTTCTGCAGTTATCAAGCCTGCGATACTAAGCCGGTCATTAGTAAAGCCACATACCCCACCCTCCCCTTCATCCCCTCCCCTCAAGGGAGGGTCAGTATTATTATCCTCTCCCCTGGAGGGCGAGGGTGAGGGGGCTTTACTTATGGACTCCTTAGTAAGCGGCATATGGAACAGTCCTACCTGGAAACAAGCAGATACTCTGGAGATTACTCACTTCCGTCCCGAAGGGACCAATCACAGACCAAAGACAGCGGTGCGACTGCTTTATGATCAGGCAGGTATATTCGGTATCTTCAGGGCCAAAGACCGGTACGTAAGAAGCATTCATGCTGAATACCTGTCACCCGTTCACAAAGACAGTTGCGTTGAATTCTTTGTTAAGCCGAAACAGGACCAAGGATATTTCAACTTCGAATTTAACTGCAACGGCGCACTGCTCTGCAGCTATATTATTGATCCGACACGAACCCCTGAAGGCTTTCGAGATTTTGTGAAACTTTCAGAAGAAGACGCAAAGCAGATCAAGATCTATCATCCTAAAAACCGCAGTTACCCGCTACTTTGAGCAGTCAGAAGCAGGCTTGATTTCAGCCTGAAACCGGTCACGGTGGTTATTATATGCTCACAGGCATATTGCCAAACTGATTTCAGGTTCAACTGCTCCGCAGCGATTTT
>JACRHC010000100.1 GCA_016217675.1 Nitrospirota bacterium | reverse complement strand
GTCCTGTAAGCCTCTCTTTTTTCCCATCCACAAATCATACAGCTTTTTGCTCCCCTATGAAACCGCTTTTACCCTTATCTGACGCCATGCTATACTGCTTCAAGCTCATCTTTTTACCCACTTACTTTCACCATGAGCCTTTAAACTTTTGCTGTACGCTCCCGGCTGATGCACTGCACTATCAGTAATCGGCACTATCCAAAGCAGACTGTCATGGCGTTGATAACAGGAAGAATACCTCGCGTTCAGATGTTAGTTCCCGTGAGAAGTAAGCTTGGGGTCAAGGAAAATGACTTTGAGACTTTGCCTGAACTCGGCTTTATTGGCAAGATAGCCAGTCTCAAGCCTTATTTGCGGAGATGCAATTTCCCCATACTCATCAGTATCAGTCATTTGCCATATATATTGCCATACAATTATATTGCTAAATAGCTTTACCTGTGTTAAGGTGTACCCGATGAAGAAAACCTACTTTGAATGGGACGAGGATAAGGAATGGGAAAATCAAAAAAAGCATAATGTGCCTTTTTCGTTTGCTCAACATGCCTTTCTGGACCCTCATCGCATCATCGTGGAGGATGAGGAGCATAGTGCTGAGGAGAATCGATATTATTGCATTGGTCGTGTCGGAGAAGGGATCATGACTGTTCGTTTCACTTTTAGAGGACATACCATCCGAATATTCGGAGCAGGCTATTGGAGGAAAGGAAGGAAACTATATGAAGAGCAAAATTAAGTACACAGATGAACCGATGGGAAAGATGAAAGTCGTGAATGATTTTCTGCCACCTCCGGATCAACTGGTCCTCAAGGAGGACAATGTCAAGGTGACGCTCGCCCTGAAGAAATCAAGCATTGAATTCTTTAAAAAAGAAGCTAAAAAGAATCACACATCGTATCAAAAAATGATTCGGCAACTTGTAGATTGGTACACATCTCATCACCAAAAAAGTGCCTGACACCTCGTTTGAGTCCCTCGCTCTATAGCGTGGGGCTCAACTCGTTGTTCTCCGCTCGCTTCGCGATCGCAGAATGCAGCAGTAATCGGCACTATTATGACTGTCTGTTGCGGTAATCCTTGTATCCAAATCTTCTGACAACTTCAACCTTGCCCCCGGCCCTTAAGACCGCTATATCAGGCAGGTTTATGCCATTAAAGGTTGTGTTTTTAACTATGCTGTACAGGGCCATATCCGTAAAAACGAGTTTATCTCCTCTTTTCAATGGCCTGTCAAAGGAATAATCTCCGATGACATCGCCTGCAAGGCAGCTCGGGCCCGCAAGCCTGTATCGATATTTCTTTTCATTCTTGCTGCCTGAGCCAAGTATGTGAGGTCTGTATGGCATAAGTAATACGTCTGGCATATGCGTTTCTGCCGATGTATCCATGATAGCAATCTCAGCCTTGTTCTTCACGATATCGAGCACGGTAGAGATCAAAAAGCCGGCATTGTGGACACTTGCTTCTCCTGGTTCAAGATGCACCTGAACTCCATATTTTGTCTTAAATCTGTTTATAAGTCTGATCAGGAGTTCAATATCGTAATCGTCTCTTGTTATATGGTGTCCGCCACCGAAATTCACCCATTTCAAACCCCTGATATATTTCCCGTAGTTCCTTTCGAACGACATTAATATTCTTTCAAGAACATCTGCATTCTGCTGGCACATAGCATGAAAGTGAAGGCCATTCACCATGTTCCTGTGCTGCGGGAATTCCTGCCTGAACAGAGAATGGACAATTCCCAGCCTCGAATAGGGAGCACATGGATTGTAAATTTCCGTGGTGACTTCGGCATGTTCCGGATTGACCCGCAGTCCTATCTCGACGCCGCTCCTTTTTGCAGTCTTTCCCCATCTGCCGAACTGATAGAATGAGTTGAATATGATCGAATCTGAATATTTCAGGATAGGCTTTATCTCAGTTTCGCGGTATGCCGCACTGAAGGTATGCACTTCTTTTCCGAATTCTTCCCTGCCGAGCCTCGCTTCATGCAGGCCGCTTGCACAGACGCCGTCAAGATATTTTGACATCATCGGAAAAGTGGCAAAAGAGGCGTACGCCTTTAATGCGTGGAAGACCTTGCAGCCTGTGCGCTCCTTGACATGCCGCAGGATCTTCATATTCGTTTCTATCAGGGATTCGTCCAGAAGATAAACCGGGGTTTCTATAGGCCCCTTTGCAATCTTGATGAATCTATCTGTCTCTTTTGTGTTCATCGGCCGACGTTAGATATTATCAGGCATCCCGGCATGTTCAACGACTTTCCAGGGGAGGCCGTATGTATTCAATGCCTCCATGAACCTGTCCGGGTCCAGCTGCTCCATGTTGTACACGCCGGCCCCCTGCCAGACTCCTGTGAGGACCATCATCGCGCCGATCATTGCTGGGACTCCGGTTGTGTACGCAATGGCCTGAGTTCCTGTCTCTTTGAAGGCCTCTTCATGGTCGCATACATTATAGATATACCGGGTAAGGACCTTTCCATCTTTTTCCCCGGTCATGATGTTGCCGATAACCGTCTTCCCGGTATATTTTGTTCCGAGAGAAGCCGGCTCAGGAAGCAGGGCCTTAAGAAACTTTATCGGCACAACCTTCTGTCCCTCATACTCCACCTCGTCTATCCTGGTCATGCCCACGTTCTTGAGTACTCTCAGATGGTTGAGGTAATTCTCCGAGAAGGTCATCCAGAATCTTGCCCTTTTCAGCCCCTTGATATTCTGCGCAAGCGATTCAAGTTCTTCATGGTACAGAAGATAGCTTTCCTGCATGCCTGCTATCGGATAGTCAAAGCCAAAATGCACGCTCTCCTTTTCGATGATCGCTGGCGTCTCGATCCACTTCCCGTCTTCCCAGTGTCTGACGATCTGGGTCACTTCCCGGATATTGATCTCAGGATTGAAGTTCGTGGCAAAGGCATGGCCGTGGCTTCCGGCATTGCAGTCCAGAATATCCAGATACTGTATTTCATCAAAGAGGTGTTTCTGAGCATAAGCGGTAAAGATATTCGTTACGCCGGGATCAAAGCCTGAACCAAGTACTGCCATTAACCCCTTCTGCCTGAACTTCTCCTGATATGCCCATTGCCAGCTGTATTCAAAGTGGGCTACATCCAGCGGCTCATAATTGGCGGTATCCATGTAGTGGACCCCGGTCTCAAGGCAGGCATCCATGATATGAAGGTCCTGATAGGGCAGCGCAAGATTAAGGACCAGATCCGGCTGATAGCTTTTTATCAGACCAGCAAGTTCCGGCACATTGTCAGCATCCACCTGTGCTGTCTGAATGTCTCTGCCGTATCTCTGTCTGATATCATTTCTGATTGCCTCACACTTGGAGCGTGTTCTGCTTGCGACCATTATTTCCCTGAATACTTCGGGGACCTGTGCGCACTTGTGCGCTGCAACGGTTGCAACGCCTCCAGCCCCGATTATCATTAGTCTGCCACGATTATTGGTGTTATTCATGAGCACTCTCCTGTTTTTTGCGGTATTTGATATTATACCCAAGAATTTGCAGATTATCGACGCAATCAATGTCTAAACTCATATTGCTTCTCTTTAGCCCTTCCTGTAAACCCTGTTCAAACAATCCCTTTTTTGTGTACAATCGTGTTATGAAACGTTATGACGATGTTATTGATTTTCACGGACATTCCTGCCCCGGCCTTGCTCTGGGATACCGGGTATCCCAGCGGGCGCTCAAAGAGCTAAAAAACCGTTCAGAAGACGAGGAGATCGTTGCCGTTGTTGAAAATAATTCCTGCGCTGTCGATGCTGTCCAGGTGATGACAGGCTGCACCTTCGGCAAGGGCAATCTTATATTCAGGGACTATGGCAAGCACGTGTACACCTTTGTCAGAAGACCTTCGGGCAAGAGCATCAGAATCTCGGTCATATGGGAAAAACCTGTTGGGACAAAAGAGGAAAAGAAGTATTGGGACCTCTATGCGAACGGTGACCGGTCGAAGAAGGTCCTTGAGTTTGTGCATTCACGAAAAGCGGCAAGAACAAGACAGATCCTTGATGCCGGAGACGATGAGCTCTTTGCCGTGACAAAAGGCAAGAGCATGCTGCCGCCTGAGGCGGAGATCTACGAGACGATCAGATGCGCAGTCTGCAACGAAATGGTTGCAGAGCCAAAGGCACAATCCCAAAATGGGCGTAAACTCTGTGTCCCCTGTTTTGAACAGAAAGGAACGAAGAGATGAAAGAGATTATAGAGAAGGCAGAGGTGCTGATCGATGCGCTCCCATACATCAGAAATTTCTACGGCAAGACCTTTGTCATCAAATACGGCGGTGCTGCGCAGACCAAAGACGAACTGAAGGAGTCTTTTGCCAAGGATGTTGCCATGCTCAATTTCATCGGCATCAGGATCGTGATCGTTCACGGCGGAGGACCGAAGATATCTGCGACTATGGAGAAGATGGGGAAAAAGCCCGCGTTTGTTCAGGGACAGAGGGTTACTGATCAGGAGACCATGGACATTGTCGAAATGGTGCTTGGAGGCCTTGTGAACAAGGAGATCGTTTCTCTCATAAACAGGCATGGCGGCAGGGCGGTCGGCCTGAGCGGCAAGGACGGAGGTCTGATTACGGCGCAGAAAAAGACCATCAGGAAAGTGACTCCCGAGACCGGTGTGAGCGAGATCGTTGACCTTGGCCTTGTGGGCGAGGTCACCCGGATCGACCCTTCGATCCTCGACGGACTGGAGAAGAGCGGCTTCATCCCTGTTATCGCTCCCATCGGCATGGGGCCGAAGGGACAGACGCTGAATATCAACGCAGATTATGTGGCCTCTGCCGTTGCAGCAGCCCTTAAGGCCGAGAAACTGATCCTCCTGACCGATGTGGCAGGGTTGTTAGATAAAAAAGGGAAGGTCATCTCAACGCTGAAAAAGGGGCAGATCCCCGGACTGATAAAAGATGGGACCATAACCGGCGGCATGCTGCCGAAGGTGCAGGCATGCACAAATGCACTGAATGAAGGCGCGGGCAAAACCCACATTGTAGACGGAAGGATCCCTCACTGTCTTCTGCTTGAGATCTTTACCAAAGAGGGTATCGGCACGGAAATCCTCGATGCCTGACGGCAGACCTGAGCCCGATATGATGAAGACGAAAAAGAATATCGTGATCGTCGGCGACAGGGTGCTGATTGATCTTGATGACAAGATGGACAGGACATCGTCAGGCCTCTATCTCCCGGCCACGGTTAAGGAAAAAGAGAAGGTGCATGGCGGGTATGTGGTCAAGGTGGGGCCCGGTTACCCTGTCCATGACCCCAATACCTCTGACGAACCCTGGGTAACAAAGAAACGGCAGGATCTTAAATATATCCCCCTTCAGGCATCAGAAGGCGATTACGCCATATTCCTCAGGGAAGCTGCAGTTGATATTGAGTTTGAAGGAAAGAAATACGTTATCGTTCCCCACTCCTCTATCCTTGCCCTGATCCGAACGGAACTGGTTAACGAATGATCGAGATCCTCCTTGTTATCTCGCTCATAGGCATCATGGTGCTGGCAGTCATGAGTTTTCAGCTTTTGAAGCGCGATCCGACGCCGCTTTGGGATCAGGCAAAGATAAAGATCGACGGCATCGAAAGGAACCAGGAGAGGCTTGAACGGACGCTCAAGGAAGAGCTCAGCCGGAATAGGGACGAGGCAGGAAACTCTTCGCGCAATCTGAGAGAAGAGATGACGAACTCCCTCAGAAGTTTTAATGATTCGCTTCTGAACCAGATGCAGAAAATATCCAGTCTCCAGAACGAACAGTTCGGCACCTTTACCCAGCAGCTAAATACCCTGACACAATCAAATGAGCAGCGCCTCGAAAAAATGCGCCTGACCGTGGAAGAGAAGCTTAAATCGCTGCAGGAGGACAATGCTCAGAAGCTTGAGAAGATGCGCGAGACGGTTGATGAAAAGCTCCATGCGACACTGGAAAAGAGGCTTGGCGAATCCTTCAAGCTGGTGAGCGAACGGCTTGAACTGGTGCATAAGGGTCTTGGTGAGATGCAGAGCCTTGCCGTAGGCGTTGGAGACCTCAAGAAAGTTCTTTCCAATGTAAAGACGCGGGGGATCCTTGGTGAGTTCCAGCTGGGCAGTATCCTGGAGCAGATCCTCGCGCCTGAACAATATGCAAAGAATGTTGCGACAAAAAAGGGGAGCAGGGAGAATGTCGAATTTGCGATCATATTGCCGGGCAAGGACGATAACGGAGCAGTTGTCTATCTTCCTCTTGATTCAAAGTTCCCGGCAGAAAATTATCATAATCTCCTTGAAGCCTATGAACATGGTGATCATGCTGCCATAGAGGAGGCTTCCAAACAACTCGAAGCAACGATCAAGAAGTGTGCAAAGGATATCAGGGACAAGTACCTTGACCCTCCCGGCACTACGGACTTCGGCATCATGTTCCTTCCGTTTGAAGGGCTTTATGCAGAAGTGGTGAAAAGGACCGGGTTGATCGAAATACTGCAGCGCGACTTTAAGGTCATCATTACCGGCCCTACAACACTTGCCGCGATCCTGAACAGTCTTCAGATGGGCTTCCGGACCCTTGCCATAGAAAAGCGTTCGAGCGAGGTCTGGACACTCCTGAGCGCTGTGAAAACGGAGTTCGGCAAGTTCGGAGATATTCTTGAAAAGACGCAGAAGAAGCTGCAAGAGGCAAGCAATACGATTGAAGATGCAGCAAAGAAATCACGAAACATAGAAAAGAGACTTAAGAATGTCCAGGTCTTGACCACTGCTGATACTCCCCCGCTGCTTGCAGATGCTGACGAGCAGTAGCGGATAGCTGCCATGGCAAAGAAGAAATCCCTTTTCAGAAAGCTTCTCTTTGTCTCCATTTTGTTTCTTATCGGTTTTGTAGCCTTCCATTTTGTCTATCCGGACGTATCGAAGCTGAAAAAAGAGAACCCGAAAAAGAGTGCCTTTATGGCATACCGGGAGGATGAGTGGGCGCGGCAGGGAAAGAAATACCGGATCAGACAGAATTGGGTGCCCTATGGCTCAATCTCTCCCTATCTTATCAAGGCAGTCCTGATCGGTGAGGACGACAAGTTCTGGCAGCATGAAGGCTTTGATTATGAAGCCATGCAGAAAGCCATTGAGAAGGACATAAAAGCAAAGAAGTTCAAGCTTGGCGGAAGTACGATAAGCCAGCAGCTTGCAAAAAACCTCTTTTTGTCGCCCTCCAAGAATCCGATACGAAAGGTAAGAGAGGCAATCATTACGTGGCGCATGGAAAGGGCACTTACGAAGAAGCGCCTCCTGGAACTCTATCTCAATGTGGCGGAGTGGGGCGATGCCGGCATCTTCGGCATTGAGGCGGCATCCCGCCACTACTATGGCAAGTCAGCTTCGGCGCTCGGACCTGAAGAGGCGAGCAGACTTGCGGCAGTGCTGCCTAACCCAAGAAAGTTCAACCCGCTGGGCAGTTCACGTTATGTGGTAAATCGCGCAGGCCTGATCTATAACATAATGGTCAGACGCGGTATCGTAGTGCCTGAATTGGAGGAAGTTGAACTGAACAGTCCGGCCGGAGCTGAGGAAAAAGGCGGCCTGCCGGTGTTGCCCATTGAAGAGACCAAGCCTTCTGCTCAGTAGTTTTTTATCGAATTTCCTATAAAAACCTTCTCCGTTTGAGTAAAATAAAGTCAATGAAGTTCAAGGTAGAGCATAAGGTAATTATATTCTCCCTGATGGGTGGGATATTCCTTTGGTTTGCAGATTCTATCCTCGACTATATCTTTTCTCCTGGCGGATCTTTTTCAGAAATATTATTCACGGATATCAATCCGCATGAGCTTTATACCCGCATTTTTTTCTTTATGGCGTTTGTCCTGCTTGGGCTTTTTGTGTCCCGCCTGGTCGGGAGACTGAAGCGGGTCGAAGATGAAAAGGAAAACTTCATTATGGCCGTTGCAAACTCGAATAACGGTATTGCCCTTACTGATGAGGATGACAAGTATGTTTTTGTGAATGAGGCCTATGCCGAACTGCATGGTTACGCTCCCAAAGAACTTATGGGCAAGACCTGTCTTGATCTTATCCCTCCGGAGATGGTGCAGCAGTCACGTCACGTGCTGGACAACATCCTGCACAATCCTGATTCCGGCGTATTTAACAGCGAGATCATTGCCATGCGCAAAGACGGCAGTACTGTGCCGATCGAGATTCGTGCAAAGGCCTTCTGGGATGATACCGGCAGTTATCAGGGACATAGCTGTATCGTCCATGACATAACCGAGGAGAAGAAGACAAAAGAGAAGCTCGAGCAGAATGCACGGTTCCTGAGCACTATTTTTGACAGCATCAGAGACCCTTTCATAATTTTGGACAGGGACTATACGATTGTCAAGGCCAATCAGGCTTATTCCGATTTGAAGCATATTCGCCTCGAAGACCTCATCGATGAGAAATGCCATGTTACGACACGCAACCGCAATGAGGTCTGCGAAGACTGCATCGTTACCAAGACGTTCCGGTCCGGCGACCCTTCTGCTAAGGTGAAGAAGGTGCTGACCCTGTATGGCACAGAGGAATGGGTCGAAATTTACACCTATCCGATTATCAGCAAGGAAGGGGTCGTTACCCATGTGGTCGAATATGTCAGAAACATCACTGACCGTAAGAGGGCTGAGCAGGAGAGTCATCGGTTCATAAAGGAACTCGAGACGCTTTCTTCTGAGGACAGCCTTACCGGGCTTCAGAACAGGAGGATGATCTTCGAGCGGATCCGGCATGAAATTGAGCGGGTGAGGAGATATAAGGCTGAGCTGTCGCTCATCTTCTGCGATCTCGACTATTTTAAGGAGATCAACGACACCTATGGCCACAAGGCAGGCGATGAGGTGCTCAGAGCGATTGCCGATATCCTCAGGAGATCGGTCAGAACGTCTGATGTGGTCGGCAGGTACGGCGGTGATGAGTTTCTCTTAGTCCTTCCCCAGACGTCACTGAAAGGCGCTCAGGAGCTGGCAGAGCGGATTCGTGTTTCTGTGCAGGACACGAAGTTCGAAATGTCCGACGGAAAAAGTGTTGGTACTACGATGAGCATTGGCGTTGCTTTTTATGACGGGACAGAAACCGACGTTGATGCCCTGATCAGCCGTATTGATACAGCTCTGTATGTGTCAAAACGCTCCGGGAAAAATCAGGTCTATTCGTTAGCCTGACTTTTGCCCCGGTTCCCCTGCTTTTGTGCTGACCTTTTATCCTCGTTTTAACTTTATTACGAAAGAACCCAAACATTAAAAAACACCACTATTTACACGCCTTAACCTGTTGTTTGTGTGATATAATCTGCAGAGTTATGTGGGGTGACAACGATTGCATGGTGGAGAGAAATAACACCTGGAGGGAATAAGGCGTTTGACCCCAGAAGAGAAAGCCCGTGAGATGAATCAATCAAAGAAGTGCCGCAGTAAAGTTCTGTTACCGATAATTTTCAGTTGTGCAGGAGAAATTATTAATGCCCCGAATTCCTAAAGAGAAGAAGAACCAACCTGAAGAGCCATTAGAAAAGAAGCTCTGGAAGACGGCTGACAAGCTGCGGAAGAACATGGATGCGGCTGAATACAAACATATTGTATTGGGTCTGATCTTCCTGAAATATATCTCTGATGCCTTCGAAGAACTCTATCGAAAGTTGAAAGAAGGTAAGGGTGACTATGAAGGCGCTGATCCGGAAGATAAGAACGAATATACGGCAGAGAAGGTTTTTTATGTTCCGCCGTCTGCACGCTGGCACTGGTTGCAGGGCAGGGCAAAGCTCCCGACCATCGGTACAGATGTGGATGATGCGATGGATGCCATCGAAAAGGACAACCCTTCATTAAAGGGCGTGCTGCCGAAGGTGTTTGCTCAGGAGAAACTGGACAAGCAGAGCCTCGGCGGCTTGATCGACCTTGTGGGCAGCGCGGAATTAGGCACCAAAGAAGCCCAGAGTAAAGATCTCCTCGGCAGGGTATTTGAATATTTCCTGGGTGAATTTGCATTGGCTGAAGGGAAGAAGGGTGGCCAGTTCTATACACCGGGAAGTGTCGTCAAACTTCTGGTCCAGATGCTTGAGCCGTACGAAGGCCGTGTCTTTGACCCCTGCTGCGGCTCAGGCGGCATGTTTGTGCAGAGTGAAAAGTTTATCGAGGCCCATCAGGATTACTACAAGAAAAAAGGTAAGGGGTTGTCGTTAAATCCGGCAGATCGTATCTCGATTTACGGACAGGAGAGCAATCAGACTACGTGGCGCTTGGCCAAGATGAACCTTGCTATCCGTCATATCGACAGCAGCAACGTAAAGTGGAACAATGAAGGCTCATTTCTAAACGATATGCACAAAGACCTGAAGGCTGATTACATCATAGCCAACCCGCCCTTTAATGACAGCGATTGGTCCGGTGAACTGCTTCGTGACGATGTCCGCTGGAGTGTGCTGGGTCAAAAACTGCCGCCGCCACCCAATAACGCGAATTACGCCTGGATACAACATTTCCTTTTTCACCTTGCGCCGACAGGGCAGGCTGGGTTTGTATTGGCGAAAGGGTCACTTACGACCAAGACCAGCAATGAAGGCGAGATACGGAAGGCGATGGTCGAGAACGATCTGATCGATTGCATCGTCAACATGCCCACCAAGCTGTTTCTCAATACCCAGATACCGGCCTGCCTCTGGTTCCTGCGTCGGAACAAACAGAAAAGGAAAGGCGAGATTTTATTTATAGATTCCCGGAATATGGGCTTTTTGATCAACCGCAGAAACAGGGATCTGTCGGATGAAGATATTTCCTTGATTGCGGGCACGTACCACAACTGGCGCACCGGCGAAGGCGAATACAAGGACGTGTCGGGCTTCTGCAAATCAGCAACGATTGAAGAAGTGAAGAACCTGAACTATGTTCTAACCCCCGGCAGATATATCGGCCTGCCGGATGATGAGGATGATTTTAATTTTGCGGAAAGGTTCAATTCGTTGAAGGCGGAACTGGAAGGGCAGATAGAGGAAGAGGCAGAACTGAATAAACGGATTCAGGAAAACCTGGCGAAAATAAGTGTTGCTGCTCCCATCGATAGTGCTCCCTTCGACTCCGCTCAGGGAGCAGTGGAACAAACCGTTGATGAGCATATAAATAATCCGGTCGTTGAGCGAAGTCGAAACGACCGAACATACAACAACAAAAGTAAAAAATAATATGCCGTACATGTATATTCTGGAATGTGCTGATGGGTCTTACTATACGGGCAGCACTTGGCATCTTGAAAAAAGAATTGCCGAACACAACGCCGGAATAGGCGCAAACTACACGGCCAAGAAACTGCCTGTGCGGCTTGTCTTTTGTGAGGAGTTTTCCCGTATTGATGATGCTTTTTATCGTGAAAAGCAGGTTCAAGGCTGGAGTCATGCAAAGAAAACGGCACTGATAGAGGCGAATTGGGAGAACGTTCGGAAATTGGCAGAATGCATGAATGAGAGCCATTGCATGAATGCACCTGAGGGCTCTACGTTCCCTGAGCGAAGTCGAAGGGAACAGGCTGTCGCTGTGCCCTCTTCGGATATAGCTCCCTTCGATGGTGCTCCCTTCGACTCCGCTCAGGGAGCAGATAATCCGGTTGGTGAGCGGAGTCGAACCAACCGAGAAGAAGAATCAAAATGAGTGAGTGGAAGGAATATCGACTGGGGGAATTGGTGTCTATTAACGCCAGAAGTATTGACAGATATTATCCTTATAAGAACATCGAATATCTTGATACAGGTTCTATTACCAGAGGAAAGATCGAAGGGTTTCAATCCTTTGACGTAGAACATGCTCCGAGTAGGGCTAAAAGGCTGGTTAACGACAATGACATTATTTATTCAACGGTGCGTCCTATTCAAAGGCATTACGGTATAGTCAAAAATCCAAAACCAAACCTTGTGGTATCAACAGGGTTCGCTATTTTGAGCTGCGATGAAAAGAAGACAGATGCCAATTATATTTATTTTTTTCTATCCTCTGATGAAATTGTAAATTACCTTGACATGGTAGCTGACGGGTCAACTTCTGCATATCCATCTTTAACTCCTGATGTAATAGCCGATATGGATATTCTTCTTCCCCCTCTCCCTGAACAAAAATCCATCGCCTCCATCCTCAGCAGCCTGGATGACAAGATAGACCTGCTGCATCGCCAGAGCAAAACTCTGGAGGCATTGGCCGAGACGCTGTTCAGACAGTGGTTTGTGGATGAGGCAGAGGAGGGGTGGGAGAAGGGGAAATTGGGGGATGTTATAGAACTGATTTATGGGAAAGCATTAAAGGAAGAAATACGGTCAGGCAGTGGCTTTCCAGTTATTGGATCGAGCGGCGTTGTTGGATACCATTCTGAGTTTTTAGTTGAGGGGCCTGGCATTGTTATTGGCAGAAAGGGCACACTCGGGAAAGTAATTTATCTCTTTGAAAGTTTCTTCCCCATTGATACGACCTATTACGTTAAATCAAGGGTTAAGTCTGTCGGCATGTTTTATGAATATTTTCTGTTGAAGACTTTGAATTTCGAGGATATGAATTCAGACTCAGCCGTTCCAGGACTCAATAGAGATATTGCCCTTTCTGCTGAAATCAAAATAGCTCCTTTTGATAAGTTGAAGCAGTACAATACGCATTGCGCTTCTCTATTTGAAAAACTCAAACAGAATAACTCCCAAATCGGCACACTCACCCGCCTGCGCGATACTCTCTTGCCGAAGCTGATGAGCGGGGAGATAAGAGTAAAGGATACAGGGAGAGCGGCATGATAGAACCTATTATATCATTGGCATTTTCATTGCAGTCGAATCCCGGCGGTTATGCTCTTCTTGTCGGCTCGGGCGTTTCCAGATCGGCAGGCATCCCGACTGGCTGGGAGATTGTATTGGATTTGATTAGAAAGTTTGCTCACCTCAAAGGTGCTGATTGTGAACCTGATCCTGCGCAATGGTTTGAAAAAACATTCGGCGAATATCCAGATTACGCAAAACTTTTAGACGACGTTGTAAAATCACCTGTGGAGAGAAGCCAGCTCCTGAAGCTATATTTTGAGCCTAGTGCAGATGAACGCGAGCAGGGCTTGAAGGTACCGACAGATGCTCATAGAGCAATCGCGGAATTAGCCGCAAAAGGATATATCAAGGTAATTATAACAACAAATTTTGATCGCCTTATTGAAAAAGCACTCGAAGATCAAGGCATAACGCCTGTTGTGATCAGCACGCCTGACGCTGCGGAGGGAGCTTTACCCTTGATTCATTCCAAATGCACCATCCTCAAGGTGCATGGTGATTATCTTGACACAAGAATCAAGAATACTACGAGTGAGCTTGATCAATATGACGAAAGAATCAATCAACTCTTAGATCGTATTTTTGATGAATTTGGATTGATCATTTGTGGATGGTCCGCTGAATGGGACGCTGCACTCAGAGCCGCCATGGAACGCTGTAAAACAGCTCGGTTTACAACCTACTGGACTGCCAGAAGTTTGCCCGGCGCTTTAGCCCAAAAGCTGATCACGCTGAAACGTGCACAGCAAATACCTATAAAAGATGCCAATACTTTTTTTAAAGAAGTCGCTGAAAAAGTAATTGCCTTAGAAGAACTTTCACAACCGCATCCCTTATCAGCAAAGATTGCTGTGACAAATCTCAAAAAATATATTGTCGATGATAAACACAAAATCCGGCTTCATGATCTCTTAGTAACTGAAACCGAGAAATTATATGCTGAGCTGAATGATAAGATCTTTCCCATGAACACACCGTTCAATAAAGTAGAACTTGCTAATCGAGTAAAAAGATATGAAGCGCTTTCTGAAATAGTTCTTTCACTAATTGTTAATGGTTGTTATTGGGGAGATAAAAGCAACCACGGATTGTGGGCAAAATGTATTGAGCGAATTGTTAATCCTTCGGGGGTCAGCAGCGGATATGATGTGTGGCTGCACCTGAGATTATATCCTGCATTGCTGCTTCTCTACGGCGGCGGCATCGCGGCTATAGCTGGCGAGCGCTACAATAACTTCGCTACGCTACTAACCAAGCCAATAATTAGAGATGGCAATAGAGACAAGCCCTTATTAACAAATCTTTCTACTTGGGACGTTCTGGAACAGAATATTGGCCAACAGCTTCCCGGAAAGGAAAGACGCAACACGCCGCTGAGTGATCATCTTTTTGAAGTTCTAAGAACGTATCTGAAAGAGATTCTACCCGATGAGCTGCAATACCAGAAGTGTTTTGACCGTTTCGAGTATTTATATGCTCTTGTATGGTTGGATGCAGCATTACGACCGGGAGGGCTTGATTGGGCATTTATAGGGATCTTTGCGTGGCGGAGAGAGATATTGAAGGAGACGGACAGTGAAATTTTACGATTAGGCAAGGAATGGCCGCTCTTAAAATTCGGTTTCTTTGATGGCTCTATTGAGAGACTGCAAGAAGTAAAGACGAACCTTGATGCGCGCATACAAAAAAGAAATTGGTGGTAAATAATTATGGACAATAAAGAACCAATATCTTCCCTTATTCCCACTCACTACGGATGCCGCAATGTGAAGGTTTTCTATCTGATGAGTTGCTAATGTTTCAACCAAGGGTTAAGTTGGCATTTGTAACGCGCTATTGTCCCCCAGAGAGTGGGTGGAAAGTCTTTGTAGACATCGATGCTTCCGAGGAGGGGCGAACAGGCGGCGAACGCAGTAACAAACAAGCGCAAGAGCGTCAGCGTGACATGCAGCAGGATGCTGCAGTTGTGCGGACGGCGCTTGCTAATCTTGGAGTTACCATTGGTGGAAACCGTGGTGCATGGTTCAATGCCAATGGGTTCCCTGCTATAGAAGGCGACCGAGACATTATTGCGTTTCACCGACAAGTGAAGCGCTGTCTTATTGCAGAAGTGGAGGGGATATCTTCTGGTCAACCGGAGCAAAAACTCTATAAGGCAATAGGTCAAATTGTCATGGCCGCCGGCACCCCACCATTAAAAGATTGGCAGCTCTGTTTGGTGCTTGCGGTACACGGAAAACAGATCGCAGATCATTTGGCTCGTGCAACTGCGCTGAATAAACTTGGCATATCGGCGGTTTCTATTACAGACAAAAAGGAGAATGATCTGTGGTTGTTTGATGGAGCTGGGATATTCCTGAATAAGGCAAGAAATGAACCCCTCTGACCGCTACTCCACCTCCTCTCTCCCCGATGCCCAATTTGAGCCGGGCTCCCGTGGGCGTGTGCTCAAGAACAAGCTCGGCATCAGGAGCAAACGGGAGATGGATAACGCCGAGGAGGTTGCACTTACGACTCTGAAGGGTGGTGCACAGCAATGAGAGCTCTTAATTTCTTTTCAAGCCGCCTTGAAAGCTTTGGACATTTGATCCTGATACCCTCAACAGCAGAGGAAGTGGCAACCGATATATCGAGAAGCGCTTCGCGGAGTTCGGGGTCTTTCAGATACGGATTGGTCTCTTTTAAGGACTTCTTTTTCATGAGTTATTATACAGGATTGAACGGCTGATGACTTAAGAAAATAGTTAGGTTTTTCTCGAAACTGATACAATAATAGCAAGGAGGAGAGCACTATGGAAATACTGAAGACAAAACTGGAGGGGCTTCTTAATGATCTTCCTGAAAAGGTGGATGTAGAAGATGTAATGTATCGGCTGTATGTTCTCCAGAAGATCGAGGCTGGAGAAAAAGATATTGCCGAAGGAAGGTCACTTTCTCATAAAGATGCTGTTGAAAGGCTATCGAAGAAATGGCAGAACTGATTTGGTCTGACCACGCGCTGACTGAATTAGAGGGCATTTTTGACTATATTGCAGCCGATTCCAGACTATACGCGCAGTACACGATCCAGAATATTCTGAAGGCCTCTGAAATACTGCATACATTTCCCGAGTCTGGCAGACATCTGCCGGAATTCCAGAATCTGCCGCACAGAGAGCTGCTACTTGGAAATTACCGCATAATATATCGCTATGTCGCTCCAGAGGATTCTGTCAAAGTTATTACGGTGATTCATGGAAGTCGGCTGCTGAAGGAAGCTCACCTGAATGAATAGGTTTCTGTTCATTCAGACTACAAATTATGAGCAAAATTACTGAAAGCGACACAGAGCTTTACACTATTGAAGAACTGGAAAGGCTCGGCTACCAATTCCTTTACGGGCCGGACATTTCGTGTGATGGGCTATTCGCGGAAAGGCAGTCTTACAGCGACATAATCCTTGCGGGCAGACTCAGGGCCGCTATCCAGAAGTTGAATCCCAACATCCCGGCTGATGCTCGGGAGCAGGCCCTTCGCATCGTGCAGCGCATCAGTTCTCCTGAACTGCTTGCCAACAATGAAGCCTTTCACCGCTTCCTTACCGATGGTGTCCCGATTCAGTATCGATTAAACGGGGATGAAAAGAGCGATTACGTCTGGCTCGTAGATTTTGAGAACCCGCTTAACAATGAATTTCTGGCAGTCAATCAATACACGGTCATTGAGAACAACCAAAACAAACGGCCAGATATCCTTCTATTCGTCAACGGCATCCCGCTGGTAGTGATCGAACTGAAAAATCCGGCTGATGAAAACGCCACGATCAATAAGGCGTTTGACCAGATACAGACGTACAAGGCAACGATCCCGAGTCTGTTCACGTTTAATGCCTTCTGCGTGATATCAGATGGGCTGCAGTGCAGGGGAGGGAGTGTTTCTGCAGGCTTCAACCGTTATATGACATGGAAGTCCAGTGACGGAAAGACCGAGGCCTCGCGCTTTGCTCCTGAACTGGAGACCCTTGCAAAGGGGATGCTGAACCCCGCTACCTTGCTCGATCTTGTCCGGAACTTCATTGTATTTGAGAAGTCGAAAAAAGAAGACCTCAAGACAGGGATCACGCAGGTCGAGACTGAAAAGAAGGTTGCGGCGTATCATCAATATTTTGCAGTCAATAAAGCTATCGAAAACGCCATAAAGGCATCCGGCAAGGATGGGAATAAAAAAGGCGGTGTGGTCTGGCATACCCAGGGCTCAGGGAAAAGCCTGAGCATGGTCTTTTTTGCCGGGAAGTTGATCACCTCTCCTGATATGCAGAACCCTACCATTGTTGTTATTACGGACAGAAACGACCTGGACGAGCAATTGTTCGATACCTTCGCCGCTTCGAAGCAACTGCTCAGACAGGAGCCGGTAAGGGCAAAGGACCGTGACCATCTGAAAGAACTTCTGAAAGTTGCCTCAGGCGGGATAGTATTTACCACCATTCAGAAATTTTTGCCTGATGAAGGCAGAGCGGATTATGACCAGCTTTCCAACAGGACCAACATTGTTGTTATCGCTGATGAGGCACACAGAACCCAGTATGGTTTTGAGGCAAAGCTGATTGATACAAAAGACAAAGAGACCAAAGAAGTGATCGGCAAACGCATAGCCTATGGGTTCGCTAAATATATGAGGGATGCCCTGCCTAATGCCACCTATATCGGGTTTACCGGCACCCCCATTGAAGGCACGGACATAAACACACCGGCTATATTCGGACAGTATGTGGATATATACGACATTGCCCAGGCAGTAGAAGACAAGGCGGTTGTCAGGATTTACTACGAAAGCCGTTTGGCCAAGGTTAACCTGGATGAAGAGGGAAAGCGGCTGATAGCTGAGTTCGATAAAGAGCTGGAAGAGGATGAAGAGATAACCGACACGCAGAGGGCAAAGGCAAAGTGGGCCAAGCTGGAGGCGATTGTAGGGAATGAAAAGCGGATTAAAAATCTATCTCGGGATATTGTCACACACTTTGAACAGCGGCAGGCGGTGTTTGACGGCAAGGGGATGATAGTCGCCATGAGCCGCAGGATAGCGGTCGATCTCTATAATGAGATCATCAAGCTTAGACCGGAATGGCATAATGACGACCTGACCAAGGGTGCTCTCAAGGTTGTGATGACGGCTGCAAGTTCAGACGGCCCTGTCATGCAGAAGCACCATACCAGCAAGTCGCAACGCAAAGTCTTGTCTGACAGGATGAAAGACCCTGCCGACCCTTTGAAGCTGGCCATTGTGCGGGATATGTGGCTGACCGGTTTTGACGCGCCCTGTCTGCATACCATGTATGTTGACAAGCCTATGAAGGGGCATACCCTTATGCAGGCAATCGCCCGAGTGAACAGAGTTTTCCGGGACAAGCCGGGCGGCCTTGTGGTTGATTATCTGGGCATTGCATCAGACCTCAAAAAGGCCCTCTCTTTCTACTCCGATTCAGGAGGAAAAGGAGACCCTACTGAAACTCAGGAAAAGGCCGTTGCAATGTTTATCGAGAAGTTGGAGGTAGTCCGACAGTTATTCTATGAAGAGAGCAAGGCAAAGGATGCGATCAAGACAGCGGTGCCTACAGCCTATTTTAACGATTATCCGGGAACAGGCTTTAATTACCGCCGCTTCTTCTCAGCATCACACAAGGAAAAGCTATCCATTATCCTTCAGGCAGAAGAGCATATCCTTGGACTTGATGACGGAAAGAACCGCTTTATCAGGGAAGTAACTCTGCTCAGCCAGACATTTGCCTTATCTATTCCACACGAAGCTGCACTAGTGGTAAAGGATGAAGTTGCCTTCTTTCAGGCGGTGAAGGCACGGCTTGCAAAGTTCATCGGCACAGGCACAGGAAAGTCTGATACGGATATCGAAACAGCAATCAAGCAGATTGTGGATGAGGCGTTGAGTTCTGATCAGGTAATAGACATCTTCGACGCTGCGGGAATCAAGAAGCCAGAAATATCCATCCTGTCTGAAGAGTTTCTCTTAGAGATACAGGGGATGAAGCACCAGAACCTGGCCCTTGAGCTGTTAAAGAAAATCCTCAATGACGAAATTAAGACCAGATCGAAAACAAATCTGGTGCGAGGCAAGGCTCTGCTTGAAATGCTCGAAAACGCCATTAAGAAGTATAACAACGGTCTGTTAACTACGGCAGAGATTATACAGTTCCTGGTCGATGAAGTTGCAAAGAAGATCAGGGAGCACGACGCACGAGAAAAGAAGCTGAACTTATCAAAAGAAGAGCTCGCGTTTTATGATGCCCTGGCGGAAAACAAATCAGCGGTTGACGTTCTTGGCGATGAAAAGCTCAGAATTATTGCAATTGAGGTGGCTGAAAAGGTCAAGGCCAATGCGTCCATTGACTGGACGATTCGGGAAAGCGCAAGGGCGAAGCTTATGGTCCTGGTGAAAAGGACATTGACTAAATACGGCTATCCGCCGGACATGCAGCAGAAGGCTGTTGATACGGTATTGAAGCAGGCGGAGCTGTTAGCAGATTATTTTGTTAAGGGAACTATGTAGGGTCTATCTGCAGAGACAGATTGATATAGCAGGGCGTTAGCGAGTTCGGGGTCTTTCAAGTAAGAATTGGCCTGTTTGAGAGACTTTTTTGAGTTGTCAAACTGGCAATGTTCCCTACCCGTGGCTGTTTGCCTTCATATCCCTGCCAAAGGGTGAGAGTTCCCGCAGTTCCTGAATTATTTTCGGCATCACCTCAAGGACCGTATCAATCTCCTGATCAGTATTGTATCTGCTTAACGAGAACCGGATCGAGCCATGGACTGCGGTGTACGGCACATCCATTGCCCTCAATACGTGCGATGGTTCAAGGGAGCCTGAGGTACAGGCAGATCCGGAAGAGGCGCAGATGTCATATTCATTGAGCCTGAGCAGGATGGCCTCGCCTTCTATGTATTCAAAGCTGATGTTTGCGGTATTCGGCAGCCTGTTGGCAATGTCGCCGTTCACCCTTGCATGGGGGCAGGAATTCAGCAGTCCCTGCTCAAGGCGGTCGCGAAGTCTGCCGAGATACGTTATCTCTTCTGCAAGATTTGTCCGGGCAAGCTCAGCTGCTTTTCCAAGACCGATAATTGATGCAACGTTCTCTGTGCCTGCCCGCCTGCCATGTTCCTGATGCCCGCCGATTATGTAGGGATGAAAGCGGGTACCCTTTCTCACATAGAGTGCGCCAATTCCCTTGGGTGCATGGAGCTTGTGACCTGAGATAGACAGCATGTGAACCGGCGTTTTCTTTACATCGAGAGGGATCTTGCCTGCTGCCTGTACGGCATCTGTGTGAAAGAAAATATCTCGCCCATGAAGGAGAGGCGCTACCGCCTCAACAGGGAAGATAACACCTGTTTCATTGTTGGCGAACATGATCGACACAATGGCGGTAGCATCATCAGCCGCACCATCAAGAGCAGCAGGATCGATCTGGCCCAGAGCATCGACCGGGAGATACGTAATCCTGAAGCCCTTTCTGCCGAGATAATGGCAGAAGTTAAGCACCGCAGGATGTTCAACGCGCGTGGTTATAATATGTTTTTTCCCGGGAAGAGTCTCAACAGCGCTCAACAGAGCCGTATTGTCGCTTTCCGTGCCGCAGCTGGTAAAGAGGATCTCTTCAGGTTCAGCATTGATGAGTGCTGCAACCTGCGCACGGGCTTCTTCGATCCTCTTGCGAACCTGCCCGCCGAAGGTATGCATGCTTGACGGATTCCCATAGAACTCTGTCAGGTAGGGCATCATGGCCTCAAGGACCTCGGGAGCCGGTCTGGTTGTCGCATTATTGTCGAGATATATCGTGGTCATTTTTCTTCCTCAACAATGAGATCATCGCTCACCCGTTCTCTCAGCTTTTCCTGTATGCTCCTGAGGGTCACCGCTGACATGGAGCAGCCGCTGCAGATCCCTCTGAGTGCAACTACGACCCTGTTTCCGTCAATATCGATAATCTCGACATCACCGTTGTCAGCCTGAAGACGGGGCCTGATATCACTCTCAACAACTTCCTGAACGAGGGCGATCTTCTGGAGGTTGGTCATCTTTGAAGGCCGCAGAGGTTTTAAAGGCTGCTGAACAGACCAGATATCGAGCAGGATCTTCTCTATTTCAGGTCTGCACTCACCGCATCCTCCGCCCGCCTTGGTGAAATTCGTGACCTCCTCGACGGTGGTGAGATGGTTGGCTGTTGCTTCGCGCCTGATCTTATCTTCGGTCACATCAAAGCATTTGCAGACAACCCTTTCAGCCCCTGATTGTTGAACGGGGGCTCCGCGATAGTTTGCGATGGCTGCCTCAAGCGCTTCCCGTCCCATGACCGAACAGTGCATCTTCTGGGCAGGAAGGCCGCCTAAAAAGTCTGCGATATCTTTATTGGTGACGGACAGCGCCTCATCAAGGGTCTTTCCCCTGATCAGCTCGGTAAGGGCTGATGAGCTTGCTATGGCGCTTGCGCAGCCAAAGGTCTGGAACCGTGCCTCAAGGATCTTTCCTGTTTCCTTATCAATTTTGAGATAGAGCTTGAGCGCATCGCCGCAGACAATGCTGCCTACTTCACCAATGGCGTCAGCGTTTTCAATTTCGCCGACATTCTTCGGCCTGAGAAAGGCCTCTTTGACCTTGTCTGTATAGTCCCACATAGATACATGTTTGCATAGCAAGCTTTCTATGTCAATGCTGACAGCAATGTAACCCTTCAGTGAACAGGGGAAATCATCATAAAATCTCCCCTCTCCCCTCTCCCCTCTTTGCTAAAGAGGGGAATTGCCCTCCCTTTGGCAAAGGGAGGTTAGGAGGGATTTGTTCAATATTAAACTGCTCCCCTCATAACTGAACCCTTACGCAGCAATTTCCCTCTCCTATAATTGAGCGGGGTGGTATGAAGTGCTTGCCCTGTTCCTGAGAAGCCCTTGCCGGATACTATGATCGGCATAGGTGAGTCAGAAGGGATGACTGTCGCCTGCTGAATCGGAGAATTATTGATAAATAAATCGCTATAAAAAACAAAAAATTGCTTGCCCTTTGAACTGCCTTTGTGCAAAATATTAACCACATTAAAGACATATATTTTCCTTCCGTCTGACGCAGCTCATTATGAAAAAGAAACAGACTATTACCTATAAAAAGGCAGGCGTTGATATCGACGAGGGCGACAGGTTTGTCGATCTCATCGGCCCCCTGGTTAAGAAGACCTACCGGCCTGAGGTCCTGTCTGGCATCGGTCTCTTCGGAGCCCTTGTCAGGGTGGACACAAAAAAATACAGGAAGCCGGTGCTGGTGAGCGGTACTGACGGCGTCGGCACAAAGCTCAAGATCGCGTTCATGGCTGACAGGCACGACACGGTCGGTATTGACCTTGTTGCCATGTGCGTAAACGATATCCTTACCAGCGGTGCTGAGCCCCTGTTTTTCCTGGACTACTTCGCAACGGGCAAGCTTAAACCCGAGAAAGCAGCAGACGTGATCAAGGGCATAACTGCCGGCTGCATGCAGTCCGGCTGTGCGCTTGTCGGAGGCGAAACAGCAGAGATGCCCGGTTTCTACGACAGGGGAGAGTATGACCTTTCCGGCTTTGCTGTAGGAGTCGTTGATCAGGACAAGATCATTAACGGCTCGAAGATCAGGAAGGGTGATGCCGTGATCGGTCTTGCATCGAGCGGCATACACAGCAACGGTTATTCCCTGGTGCGGAAGATTTTCTTTGATCATAAAAAGATGAGCGTTAAGAAATTCATCCCTGAATTCGGCAAGACTCTGGGAGATGAACTGCTCAGCCCCACGAAGATCTACGTCAAGGCATACCATGCAGTTAAGGGCAAGATAGGGGTAAAGGGCATGGCTCATATCACAGGCGGAGGCCTCCCGGGCAATCTGCCGAGGGTCTTTCCCAAGGGCGTCGGCGCTGTTATCGAAGAACAGTCCTGGCCTGCGCTGCCTGTTTTTTCCGTAATGCAGCAGCTTGGCAATGTCCCTGCTGAAGATATGAAACGCACCTTTAACATGGGTATCGGATTTGCCATGATCGTTGACAGGGCGGAAGCTGATAAGACCATTACCCTTTTGAAAAAGGCAGGGTATGATGCATATCGTATCGGAAGCATGGAAAAGGGAGTAGAGGGGGTGCACTATGTATAAGGTCAGAAGATTGCTGAAGCGGGCCTTCACGCCGATCACTATTATGCTGATTCCGCATACGAACAGAAAGTCGTTCAGTATCAAAGTCCCTTCTATTGGCGTCCTGGTCTCAATCATCCTCTGGCTCATCGGAACCGTGTATGTGTTTTCTGTTGCAATTGATGCATTTGAATACCAAAGGATGAAGGAAAAGTTGAACTATTACTCGTCCCAGTTCATGGAGATCAGGACGACCATGGCTGGTTTGAAAAAGGCGGAGGGCGATTTTCAAAAGCTCTTTTCACTTAAGTCCAGAGAGAAGGTGCTTGAGCAAATTGATACTTCAGATACCGGTTCTATTGATATGGAACAATTAAAGCAGCAGATCAAGATAACCATGTCAACTATCGGTGAAATAAAGGATTACATGAGTCAGCAACGCGACCTTTATGTGTCGACACCAAGGGGGTGGCCTGTTGATGGCCGCATAACTTCCAGCTTTGGTAATCGTGACCATCCGAGGAGCGGTGAACCGCAGTTCCACACTGGCGTTGACATTGCGGCTGACCCCGGCAGGCCGGTTCGGGCAACAGCAGATGGCATCGTAAGCTTTGCAGACTGGTCAGGCGGAAGCGGTCAGCTTGTAGCTCTTGAACACGGCTTCGGTTTTTCTACCTTTTATGCCCATAACAAGATGCTGGGCGTTAAGGTCGGCCAGAAGGTGAAAAGAGGAGATATTATCGGTTATATTGGTTCAACCGGCAACTCAACCGGTCCGCACGTTCATTATGAAGTCTGGAGGGAAGGCAAACCCATGAATCCGTCGAACTATCTTGAGGGGAGGAAATCCTGATGTTTAACAAGAATGTAGAAAAACTCGAGTCTTTTATCGGCGCCAATTCGACCTTTAAGGGCGATATCGATACCAAGGGCACGCTCAGGGTTGACGGTATGGTCGAAGGTAATATTGTCGCTGACTGGGTTGTGCTTGGCGAGAAGTCTCATGTGAAGGGTGACCTCACTGCACGGGGCATCGTTGTCGGCGGCAGGGTTGACGGAAACATCAAGGCAAAAGAGATTGTCGAGATCAAGAATAAGGGGCAGCTCTTTGGCGAGATCTTCACGGGCAAACTTGTTGTGGTTGAGGGCGGTGTTTTTGACGGCAGGTCACGGATGCATCATGAGGACTCCAATAAGATTATTGAGTTTCAGTCCCTGGAGAAGGCAAAGCAGGGATAACTTTTTCAGTTTTCTCAATAGAACGATGGACAGGGCAGAAGTGTTTGCCCTGTCTTTTTTTATCTGCTGTAGTGCAGGTAGAACGATGGCCAGAAGATAAACGGATACGGATAATAAAACGGTTCGTATCCATAATAAGGGTCCCGGTAATACGCCTTGTGAGGCAGAAGATGGATCTCCTTTGCTCTGAATAAGGGATATTCGTAGTCTTTTTGGCGAAGTTTCTGTGTTCTTGTGCCGATTAGTACGCCAGAGATGGTTACCTCCCTGCCTTTACTGAAGATGACCGGGTCAAGGTGGTGCTTTGCTGTAACAATGAACCTGCCCTCTGACCTGTCATGCGAGATTACATAGCCCCACTCGTCAAGGGGCATCTGTACAACTTCTAACTCAGAACCGTCCTCTGTGCTGAGAGTGTCTGCGATAACACCACCAAAGATAAACGTCTTTTCAGCATACTGGTCGACATGAGCGCGAACCTCGCTGAGCGAAATCGCGCTGAGGGCATTTTCACGGTTCTCTGCTGATATGATATGAGCACAGGAAGAAAGCATTGCAAGCAGCAAACATAAAATTAGTGATCTTTTCATGACTGCCTCCTGATCTCTTTATACCATGTTTCTTCCTCCTGCTCAAGGGAAATAATAATAGCTGTTTCATGAAGGCTGCGGCTGGTAGAACTTCAAAGAAGGAAGGTCTGGCTGAAAGAGCTATCCGAACATGAGATGCTATGCGACGGCATCATGCTCTATAATGGAATTAGCATGGACGATGCCTCAGGTTCAGAAGGACTGCTGAAAAAAGGGATAGCCCTGCTTGGGGCGAATAACCCTTTGGGTGCTCTTGCCTGTTTTGAAAAGGCATATGCCATAAATAAGACGGCTGATATTCAGTCCTATCTGGGACTCTGCATTGCAACAGAACGAGGAAGGATCTCCGAAGCTGTGAGGCTCTGTTCTGAAGCAATAGACCGGGAACCTGGCAACCCGCTGCACTATCTGAATCTCGGGAAGGTCTATCTGAAGGCTGATCGCAAGACTGATTGCCTCGAAGCGCTCAGAAGGGGTCTTTCCTATGGTGATAGCCCGGAGATTTATGAACTCCTTGAACGGATTGGAATGAGAAAACCGCCGGTATTGTCATTTCTTCCCCGCAACAATTTTCTGAACAGGTATATTGGGCTGATAGCGACCAGGCTCAGACTGAGAAATTATTGAATTATTTTATATAAAGCTTGCGCTAAAAGCTGGGCTGATCGCTATGTTTCCGCGAGTATCAGGCTCCGCCAAAGATAGAACCGTCAAGACTGCCTGCCGTAAAACTCCAGACTAAAACGCCAATATCTTTGCAGAACTGCAAACAGATCAGATTCTTTTGCAGAGTTGCAAAGGATATCTGCAGAAGAATCCTTTAAAAACAAGGCATCTAACGTTGGCATGAAGTCTGCAATATATTTTGCAAGATCAAAAATACAAGGAGATTAAGAAAATGAAAACCAACGGAATGACAAAAAAGGGATTATACATCGGAGCAGGGTCTGGCCTTATGCTGTTTGCGATCATAGGGTTGCTTCCCGGTTCAGTGATAGGCGGCATGATAGGCATCAATATAGCCGGCAGCCTTTTCGGGCTTCCTCTTGAGGCCACCATATTTGCGCGGCTGATTGTAGCAGCCTCGATGATACTGGGCGTCTGTATGTCAGGCGCTATGTTGGTAACGGCAACCTCATCCCTTGGCTGGCTTATGGGAAATATGGCTGAGACGTTACTGTCCGGCAAAGCTGTAGCAGTTGAATCAAGAAGCAGATAAGCATTAAAACGATAAATCAGAAAAAGGAGAACGACAATGAAAGCAAGAAAAGAGATGGTAGCAATGGGAACAAAGATCGGGGCAGCACTGGGAGGAATAGCGTTTCTGGCATTTGGAGCACTTCCGGGATTTTTCTTTGGAAGCTATGGAACACTGTTGGTGCTTAAACACCTTATGGGCGGACCGGTAGAGCCTACGGTGATTGTAAGGATGGCAGTAGCAGTAGGAACACTTCTTGGCGTAGTCTGCATCGGGTCAGCGAGCATAGTGCTTGGGTCGGTCATCGGCACGGGGATAGGATATGCGATAGAGGCAGTTTCAGCCCCTGTATCTGCCAAGGAGACATCTGAGGCAGCAGCCAAGACAGGCTAAGAAAGCAAAGTAAAAAAGAGAGCGTTTCACAAAAGAGGAGATGACAAGTCTCCTCTTTGTTTTTGTAATATCCCGAAGTAAGGAGACTTTGGTATTGTACTTGCCCAGTCAAGGTGGCCTGCTAAGAAGTTCCCTCCGCTTTCCAGTTGTGCAGCGTTAGATTGTTGATATTGGAAAAATGTCTGGTGTTATTAGTGACCAGGATGAGATTGTTTGTCAGGGCAATAGCGGCAACAAGAATATCGGCATCGGATATGATTGCCCCCTTTTCCTTGAGCAGGGCGAATATATCTGCAGCTTTGATGATTGCATCATCAGTGATTGGAAGCACTCTATTCGCCAGGCAGAATCGCTGGAAGGCCTCGATCTGTTTCTCCGCCTTTTTTGCTTTTAACCCTTTGAGAATTTCATATTTTGTTATATGCGAGATGGTCAGAAGATTATGTTCACGTATGTATGCCGCTGCATTGGTTTTAACCGAGGCATGCCCTTTGAAAAGTTCTGAAAGAATGTCCGTATCAATGAGCGCTGGCAAGTGAGTCATAATGGCTCATTCTCTCGAAAAGTGGGATCTGTCTAATGAAAGCAACTCAAGCTCTTCGACGTCATTGGCCGACAGGCCGCTGTAAACATTCTCAGCTAACAAGAGGATATCAGCGGGTTTGTCTTCCTCGTCCTGAATGATGAGCTTAAGTTTTTTATGTTCTGCAAAGATCAGGGGTGATGTTGGCTTCAAAACACCTTCTTCGTATATTGCCTCAACAGTTTGTTGCATAATTCACCTCCATGCTTAAACATTAGCACAGGGGGTAAAAAGGAGGCAATGGTTTTAAAATGATCACACTTTTTTGAACAAATTTATGCAGTTTGTGATATAGTATGCAAAATTTGATCGGCAGTACGAAGCGTTAGGAGGGGGAGGCTTTGGTATTGTTTTGCGCAGTCAGTCAGTTTCTCTTAGAAGAAACAAAAATAAACGTAAGCGCGGTGTTCGGCAACGGATTCCGCGTTTTCTTTTTTTGACGGATTGCACGGTATGAGCAGCTGCCTATATTTAAAAAGGCGATGGACATAGCCGTGCGGACAGAAAATATGGTGAAGATGTTTGAACTTCTAAATACAGATTGCAAAGAAATAAATACATACAAACGGAGGCTGTTTATGAAAATCAGAATCAACTCAAGCATCACAACTCTTATCCTGATGGTCGGGCTAATATCTTTTACTGCAGGCTGTTCCTCAACGCAGAAGACAGGTGGCGCTGGCCTTCAATCGGTAGTGACCCAGAATGTTGTGCGCATTGCCGGGGTGAAGGCAATGCAGGGGGCTAACCTCTCGCCAGTGAAGGGCAAGCTCCTCTCTATAAAACTGACCGGATTTATTGATGCGGCCAATCAGGGTTTTATCGAAAACCTTGTGCGTTCAAGAGTTGAGGATGCAGGTGGACGATTAGTTGCACAGGACAAGGCGGCCATAATACTTGAAGTGGTGGTCAACAGCGCAGGTAATGATTTCGGGACATCCAGGGTGCCTGTAATAAGTCGGTCAGAGAGAACGGAGGGCACTGTTGATATGGATCTGGTCATCCGTAATGCCGCAGACGGTGAGAAACTCTCATCGCAGCATGTTGTGGGAGAAGCCAAATACGAACAGACTGCTGTTTTGGGTATAGAGGGCATGGGCAATTACTATGTAAAAGAAAAAGGCAGCTTCACCGAAGTGCCGAATCCGTCCAACTATAGATAGACCGCAGTGCAGCGAACCCGCTTATTAATAATCGGCGCTGTGCTTGCCTTGCAGGCTGCACTCAGCGGCTGCGCTGCTGTGGTAGCTGTGCCTGTGGTTGTTGCGGCCGGTGCCATGAGTGTCTATACCATAGTCAATGTCGCCAGGAACCAATATCCTGATATCAATTTTGATAGTCAGTCACCAGAGGAGGAGACTTATCAAGCCTCCTATGATGCTGTCTGGACAGCTTCTATGGCGACGCTTAAAGAGATGAAAGAGACCACCCAGATGATGGACAAGTCCGCAGGAACTATACAGACCGATAGAAAAAACATAAATGATGTCAAATGGTTCAACAGGGACTTGGGGCAATCTGTTTTCTTCTACGAGTTCAATATAGCGGTCAAGCCGGTTCAGGGCGGGGTGAGTGTTAAATCAACCGTGCAGTTTGTGGAGGAGAAGAGATTTGCTGAGAACAGGCAGAAGGATATACCTGAGGGTTCAAATATGATGAGGCATATATTCTTCAGGAATTTGAGGAATACTCTGCAGGAAAAGGCCTGATTTTTTTGTAGTTGCACAAAATACAACTGAAAGGGATAAAACTTTTTTTCTTTTTGCCAATTTCTGCCAAATCAATGCAATTTATTTCAGGAGGATTCAATCATGCAACAAATTTCATCTTCTTCTGAAAGCACTTATCATATATCTAATGCCAAATCGAAGGAGGGGAATAGGTGATGAGAAAACACAAAATTATAATAGTTTTTTGGATTGTTCTGTCTCTATTATTGGCTCATAAAGTCAATGCTTTTCAACTTCCGGACACCGGACAGACAACATTATATGTTTCGGGGGATGATGGAACATATAGTATTAATCCAATGAGTTTTACGGATAATGCAGACGGCACGGTAACTGATAATAACACAAGATTGATGTGGCAGCAGCAGGATGATGGTATAACGCATTATTTTTCATCAGCTAATACGTATTGCGCTTCACTATCTATTGGTGGTTATGGGGATTGGCGAGTACCCACAAAAAGAGAACTTGTCAGCATTATTAATTATGGAAACTATAATTTTGCTATTGATCCTTATTTCCTTGGCCCACATAATAATTATTTGTCTTCTACTCTTTCAGGTTCTTGGGCTCCTGGCATGGTCCATTATGTTGGCTTTAAGGCAGGCGATGTTCAAGCTTCTACTAATGGACCAATGTATATACGTTGCGTTCGGGATGATCAGCCACCTACATCCTTTATCGATAACCATGATGGCACAGTGACAGATAGCAAGACAGGTCTGATGTGGCAGCAGCAGGATGATGGAATAATGCTATTGCATATTGCGAGGGTAGTTCTCTCGGTGGTCATTTGGATTGGCGTTTACCAAATGTCAAAGAGTTGGAGTCGATACTCGATGATACGTTAAATAATCCTAGTATTGACCAAATCTATTTTCCAGGCACACAATCATTAAATTACTGGTCATCTACCTCTTTTGCAAATCCTTATAGTAATGGCTATGCATGGAAGGTAGCTTTTAATGGTGGAGATATTGGAAACAGTTCTACATTTGACAGCAGTATCAATAATAGTTATGTGAGGTGTGTTAGGTCGGCAGCACCTGTGTTCACTCCTCTTTATCGTCTTTACAAAGGCGTCCTAGATAAAGATCATTTTTATACTACAAGTGCAGTGGAAAGGGACACTGCTGCCGGACCAATTATGGGATATACATACGAAAAAGTAGAAGGCTATATTTCGAGAGTTGCTTTTCAGGGTGGTGTTGCACTTTACAGATTGTACAATTCTTCAACAAAAACACATTATTACACGACGGACTCTTCAGTTTTACCCGCTGGTTTTGCAAGGGAGGGAGTTACCGGTTATATTTATGCATCTCCCACTGAGGGCATGGTGCCTCTGTATCATGCCTATAAGGCTTTGGATACAGACAACTTTTATACTGTCAGCAAACCTGAATATACAAATGCTGTGAACAATCTTGGCTATACTGATGCCAATGAAATAACAGGCTATGTTTCCCTCTCTCAGGTTGCGAATAATAGGCCACAGGGTAACATGATGGGCGTTGATCTGTTCAGCGGTTCTTATCAGACCGGTCCGATAGTTGATATGAAATTGGAGGGCGCTGGGCCGGATTTAAGCTTTGTCAGATACTACAATTCATTCAGTTTTTCGGAGTTGCCGCTTAGCCCTGGGTGGTCACATAATCTTTATAACTATATTGATGAGGACAATGATGTTGCCGGCATAGTTGCTGTGCGCTGGGGCGATGGCACGGATAGCTATTTCAAAAACAATGGATCGAACAGTTTTACTGGCCTTTGGGGTGCGTTCGGCACTTTTGAAAGGGATGGCGTTAATGATGGGTATATCCTTACAACTAAAAATCAGACGCGCTATGTTTTCAGACGACTTTCTGTTAATAACAATCCTGGTCAGAAGTTTATGCCTTCGATGGCCCTGAGTTGGATTCAGGATAGATATGGCAATAAGCTGAATTTTGAATATCATCCTACGAGCAAACTGCTTACCGCAGTCTACAAGCAATTGATCGGATCAACCTCGAACCAGCGTTTTGATTTCTTGTATGACGGTTCGATGCGTATTTCGAGGGTTACTGACAACTTAGGCCGTTATGTCACTTTTTCATATGATGCAACATCAGGGAATCTTTCCTCCGCACAGGATGCTCGAGGTAATGCAACATCGTATAGCTACTATACGAGCAGTGACAGCCCGGAGAATGTGAGATTGCTAAAGAGTATTACCTATCCTGAACTTAATACAGTTACTGTAGCCTACGATACGCAGCAAAGGGTAACCAGTTCAACGAATGGCGGGATAAATATGACGTTTGATTACACAAACGGCACTACAGTTACAACCCCGCAGGGCAATATCTCACATACACATGACACATCCTTCCGCATGACGCAAACTCAGTATCCCGGCCCGTTGGGCTCTTCCACTGTTGTTCCCCAATACTCCAACACCGGGAACCTTATGAATAAACCGGCATCGATAAAGGACAGAAATGATAAATCTACATCTTTCACCTACGATGCAAATGGCAATATTGCGTCAGCCACCAATGCACTTTCTCAGACAACCACTAACACATATGACCAAAACAATAATCTCAGAACCGTGACAGATGCACTTGGCCACACCACCACCTATAATTATGATGCGAGTTTGATTAAGCTGTTAAGCGTTGTCAAGCCTCTTGGAGGAACAACGACTTATGATTATTATGCAAATGGCAGAGTGATGACTGTTACCGAGACTGCAACAACTGGCGGCAGTCATGTGCTTACGTATACCTATGATGTAAACGGTAATCCTCTGAGCATTTCAGATAATGTTACAGGTGCCCAAGTCTCGTTCATATATGACAATGCAGGACGCATGACTAAGAAAACTGATCAACTTGGTAAGGTAACAGACTATTCCTATGATGCAAACGACAACCTCATCCAAATCACGCAGGCTACGTCTAATGGTGCTGTAACTTCGACATTTAACTTTGATAAGAACAACCGTATGACGTGGGTGAAAGATCCAAAAGGCCAAACCACTGGAAGCAAAACAACATATGCTTATAACACCAGTAACCAGATGATCTCTGTAACCGATCAGGTAGGAAAGTTATACCAATATGCCTATGATGCAAAAGGCAATCTCATTACGGTTACAGATCCCAATAACGATGTTATTTCGTATTCATACAACGCAACGGATAACCGCCCATATCAGGTCAAGTTTAACGGTACGGCCAAAATAACCTACAGCAGTTATGATAACAACGGTAATCTGCTCAGCATGTTTGAAGACAGTGGTACTGCTCGGAATTTTGTTTATGATTCCCTCAATCGAATGACTTCCTATACCGACAGTTTTGGTCAGACAGTAAGTTACCTGTATGACGCGGCAGGAAATATCAGCCGTATCACCTATCCTGGTTCTGGAAAGCTTGTGAACTATGGATACGATAACGACAACAATTTGAAAACAGTGACGGACTGGCTTGGTACAACAACATATAATTACGATACATATGGCTCTGGTATTCTTCAGTCTGTCACTAACCCTAATGGGACAACCTCGATCTATACGTATGATTCAGCCAATAGGCTTACAGGATTGAGCAACAAGAAAGCTAACAGCACACTGATTTCTGACTATTCCTTTACCCTTAACAATGTCGGTAATCCTATGCAGTCAAATATCAATCAGCCCAAGATCCCGACGCTCACCGCAGCGAATGTTTCATCAACCTATGATGATGCTAACAAGCTGACTTCTGCTTTCACGTTTGATAACAGAGGGAATATTGCTGCTGGAAGTGGAAATACATTTTCATTTGATTATGCAAACCGCTTAACAGGCGCGACTGTCGGTGGGACCACATATTCTTATCTCTATGACGGCTTCGGTAACAGGATTGCCAGAACACAGGCTGGAACTCAGACGAGGTATGTGCTCGATATCAACGGCGATATGTCAGATGTTCTGGCAGAGACTGACTCAAGCGGAACTATCCAGAACTATTACATTTATGGTCATGGACTGATCTCAAAAATTACCTCAGGTGGGTTGAGGTATGTTTATCACTATGACTCTCTTGGTAACACTGTTGCGGTAACTGACTCCACAGGCGCAGTGGTGGAGCAATACGGTTACGATGAATTTGGCAAGGCAACGCCGGCCGCTTCATACTCCAATCCCTTCCGCTATGTCGGCAAATACGGCGTCATGGACGAAGGCAACGGCCTCCTATTCATGCGCGCCCGTTACTACGATGTCGAAAACGGCAGATTCATAAGCAAAGACCCGATAGGTTTTGAGGGTGGTGATTTGAATTTGTATGCGTATGTGGGTGGGAATCCGGTGGTGGGGATTGATCCGGAGGGACTGGCAACTGACAATATAAACACTCTCAAGAAAATGGGGGGGTATGCCATATCATTGATTGGTAAATCTAAAGTTGAAATCATCAAAGACTTATCAAATAAATTTGGAGTATCTGATTATCTTGGTAATCAATTGTATAAATACTACTTGTCGCCAGAGTCTGGTTATTATTACTCGCAAAAATCTGATAATGATTTGGATTTATTAGAAAAAAATCTAAATCAATTAGCGGTTAGTATGGAACGAGCATATGATGTTGGTAAGTTTTTTACAAAAATAGACGGTTTATATAAAGCAGGTTTGAAAATTTATAACTGTGCCGATCCAAAATTCATTAGCTCAGCTAAATATGCTTACAAGGTTACTAAATTCGTAGCAAAAAATGGAATAAAAATCGGCAAGATTCTTAGCTCAGTATCGGGCCAATAGCGCTTAAAAATAGGGACGCGTATCATTTACGCAAACAACTTATACTGTGTATGAAAAAAGATGGTATTTGAAGTGGGCGTCAAAGGCGAAGATGTCTTCGATTTTGAAATGGTTGACGAGGGCAAAGCTGGTGCGGTCGGTAAAGCTCAATTACCTCTCACCGAAATTGGAAGTTTACCAGACAGTTTTTATGTGAGAAATATTTTGAAGCATTTCATCTTTTGTAATTACAGGGAGGTTGAGATATTTTGCTGTTGAGATTAAAGAAGGCTTTTAAATTGCTCGTCTGTGAGGCCTGCGTCCTTGATTATGGACTTCAGGGTATAGGGAAATGGAGAAATGTGCTGATGGCGTCCTTGATGTTTTCCATCGCCTCTTCTTCGGTATCTCCCTGGCTGTGGCAACCTGGAAGGGCAGGGCAATGGGCATCATATCCATATTCTGACTTGTTTAAAACGACCGTGTATTTCATGGTTTTAATCTATCACATACATAATTGCTTGTCAAAAACGAGGGGGGCTTATGCTGAGATATAAAAATATTCTGTCAATTCTGGTGGTTGCCTGTATTTTATTTGCTGCTACAGGTTCATATGCGCTCACAGTGAACTACAGCTATGATGACCTGCACAGGCTGACTGTCGTGAGCCGTTCTGACGGTTCGTCAACGACATATCAATATGATGCCAATGGCAACAGAACATTAAAGTCTCAGACAGCAAGTGACACAACTGCGCCGACAGTGACGATAAACTCAACTGCACCTGTTGCAACAAATATCTCACCTATTCCTGTAACAGTGACTTTCAGTGAGTCTGTGACGTGGTCTGGTACCGGAATCTTAGTGACGAATGGAACAGTCAGTGGCTTTAGTGGTAGCGGCACGACATATTCATTCAATGTAACACCAACGGCCAATGGAACCGTGACGATAGATATACCTACAAATACGGTTCAGGATTCAGCAGGCAATGGCAATATTGCTGCAACACCACTAAGTCGGACTTACGATAATACAGCGCCAACTCTGAGTATTAGTGCGCCGTCAGCAACACTGACGAGGGGTGGACCGATAACGTATACGATTACGTATAGCGGAGCAGATGCAGTAACGCTGGCAAATGCGAATGTAACACTGAACAATGCAGGGGGCACAGCGACAGGGACAGTGGCAGTAAGCGGGACCGGTAATACGACGAGGACGGTAACGATATCGAGTATCACGGGGAACGGCTCATTGGAAATCAGCATAGCGGCAGGTACGGCAAGTGATACGGCAGGGAACACGGCAATAGCGGCAGGTCCGAGCACGACGTTCACGGTGGATAATACAGCGCCAACTCTGAGTATTAGTGCACCTTCAGCAACACTCACGAAGGGTGGACCGATAACGTACACGATTACGTATAGCGGAGCAGATGCAGTAACGCTGGCAAACGCTAATGTAACACTGAACAATGCAGGGGGCACAGCGACGGGGACAGTGACAGTAAGCGGGACTGGGAATACTACGAGGACTGTAACGATATCGAGTATCACGGGGAACGGCTCATTGGGAATCAGCGTAGCGGCAGGCACGGCGAGTGACAATGTAGGTAACAGCGCACTGGCAGCAGGACCGAGCACAACGTTTATGGTAGACAATACAGCCCCCGTGGTAAGTGCGGGAGCCAACCAGACGAAGAGCGCGATGTTTACGCAGACGGGGACGGCGACGGATACGAACAGTATGACGTATCAGTGGACGAAGCAGGCGGGGACGGGGGTAATCACGTTTGGGACGTCGACGGCATTGACGACGACGATAACCGCAGATACAAACGGGAGCTATACATTACGTTTGACGGCAACAGATGCAGCAGGCAACATTGGGTATAGTGAAATGACACTGACGTGGGATGCCGGAGCGCCGACGGTGACGAGCGCAACATCCTCGACAGGCAACGGATATTACAAAGCAGGAGTTGGGATAAACATAACGGTAAACTTCAGCGAGGCAGTGACCTCGACAGGATTGACAATCAACCTGAACTCTGGCGCTTCAATTACGACCGGGGCCTTGAGCGGAGTGACGAGTTGGAGCGGGACGTATACGGTGGGAGCAGGGCAGACATCGGCAGACCTGAGCATAAGCTCGATAACGGGAACGATCACGGATGCAGCGACAAACAGCACGGCAAATCCGACGATACCGGCGGGGCAGAATATAGGAGATTCAAAGGCGATCGTTGTAGATACGACGGTTCCCGTGGTAAGTGCGGGAGCTAACCAGACGAAGAGCGCGATGTTTACGCAGACGGGGACGGCGACGGATACAAACAGCATGACGTATCAGTGGACGAAGCAGACGGGGACGGGTGTGATCACGTTTGGGATACCGACGGCATTGTCAACGACGGTTTCGGCAGATACAAACGGAAGCTATACATTACGTTTGACGGCAACAGATGCAGCAGGCAACAGTGCATACAGTGATATGACGCTGACGTGGGATACGACTGCTCCCACCGTGAGTATCGGGGCGCCATCGGCAGTGCTGACGAAGGCAGGTCCGATAACGTATACGGTAACCTACACGGACGCAAACTTTAACACAAGCACGCTTGCAGTGGGCAATGTGACGTTAAACAAGACAGGGACAGCAAACGGAACAATCGGCGTTAGCGGGACAAGCAATACACGGACGGTGACGATCAGCAGCATAACAGGTGACGGGACGCTTGGTATATCGATAGCGCCTAATACCGGGACAGACCTTGCGGGCAATAATGCCCCCGCAGCAGGCCCAAGCACAACGTTTACGGTAGACAATACGGCGCCTACGACTCAGGACACAGTATTTACAGCGAGTGTGACGAAGAAAGGCGGCGCAACGGTGACGATAGCAAGTTCTGGTGATGCGACTAACAGTGTTTGGTTTGCACCAGCAGGCACGACGATCTTTACTGCGGGAGCTACGATGACAACGGCGGGAGGAACTGCGACTTCCCTATTAGCACCTGCAACCGCAGGATCATACAAAGCATATGTAATAGACGCAAGCGGAAACGCATCAAGCGGTTCTACCGCGACATTGATAGTAGACAATACGGCGCCGACGGCAGCGACCACGTATTCAGTAGCAGGGCCCTACAGGGCGGGAACAGCTGTCACTATAACGGCGACGTTCAACGAAGCGATGGCAGATGCACCAGTGCCGCAGATATCGATAACGGGGTCAAACAATCTGGCCGCGACGAACATGACGAAGTCGAGCACGACGGTGTATACGTATGCATATACGGCAGGTGCAGGAAATGGCACAGCGACGGTGGCGCTGAGCACGGGGACAGATGTGGCGGGCAATGTAGTCAGTTCTACCCCGACGAGTGGAGCAACGTTTACGGTAGACAATACAGCGCCCGTGGTAAGTGCAGGCCCTAACCAGACGAAGAATGCGATGTTCACACAGACAGCGACGGCGACGGATACCAATAGCATGACGTATCAATGGACGAAGCAGACGGGGACAGGGGTGATCACCTTTGGGACACCGACTGCATTATCGACGACTGTTTCAGCAGATACAAACGGAACGTATACTCTGAGATTAACGGCAACAGATGCAGCAGGCAACAGTGCATACGGAGATATGACGCTGACGTGGGATACGACTGCACCCACCTTGAGTATCGGGGCGCCATCGGGGACACTGACGAAGGCAGGACCGATTACATATACGATTAATTACTCCGGAGCTGATGCGGTAACCCTTGCCAATGTGACGTTGAACAAGACAGGCACAGTAAATGGTACAGCGGTGGTCAGTGGAACAGGGACTGCTACGCGGACGGTGACGATCTCTTCGATTACGGGAGACGGAACAATGGGCATAAGCATAGCGTCAGGCACGGCAAGCGACCTTGCGGGCAATAATGCCCCCGCAGCAGGCCCAAGCACAACGTTCACTGTGGATAATACAGCCCCTGTGGTAAGTGCAGGCTCTAACCAGACGAAGAGTGCGATGTTTACGCAGACGGGGACGGCGACGGATACCAACAGCATGACGTATCAGTGGACGAAGCAGACGGGGACGGGTGTGATCACGTTTGGGACACCGACGGCATTATCGACGACGATAACAGCAGATACAAACGGAAGCTATACATTACGGCTGACCGCAACAGATGCAGCAGGCAACAGCGCATACAGTGATATGACACTGACGTGGGATGCCGGAGCACCGACGGTTACAATAACGACTCCTACTTCGGAGTCAACATACACAGCAACGATTACACCTTTAACCGTAGAGGGTACGGCCTCCGACACAGTAGGGGTGAGCAGCGTGACGTGGACCAACAGTCTTGGGGGTAGCGGGTTATGCACGGGGACAACGGCTTGGAGTTGCAGCATCTCGCTTACCGGCGGGACGAACGACGTCACGATTACGGCGCATGATGCAGCAAATAATCCAGGAACGGACGTGTTAACGGTGAGCTATACGCTGTCAGATATGACATTAGAAGCAGTTCTTGATACAACTGGACTGAGTTGGACAACCGGCGGGAATTCTCAGTGGTTTGGACAAGCCTCTGTGTCTCATGATGGAGTTGATGCTGCACAGAGCGGAGATATTGTTAACAACCAAAGCACATGGATGCAAACGACAGTAGTTGGTCCAGCCACATTGAGCTTTTGGTGGAAGGTATCTTCAGAGGGTTCATTTGATTTCCTGAGGTTCTATATGGATGGAGTGGAGCAAACTGCTGGAATCAGTGGCGACGTTGATTGGGTTGAGGTTAACGGGATCAATATTCCAGCTGGTTCACATACTTTGCAATGGGCGTATTCCAAGGATGGAACAGTTACTTCAGGATTAGATGCGGCATGGGTTGATATAGTTGTCTTTGAACCGCCTCAGTCAAATCTTATTCCTTATCAGCCTTCTGGTTGGTCAGACAAGATAGTGGTATCGACCGCCACAGGATCGAACACAGACAGCAGCCCTATCTACACGACGGATACATTATACGTTAATTATGCTGTCATAAATAATGGCACAGCGGCAACTCCGGCAATGGTAAAGTTTGCTGCACTATACCTGGATGATACCCTGATTGATGAGTGCGCTCTTGCTTCAGCCGATATCATACAGCCGAATTGGTATATCTTCTGTACTGATATACCGCTGGGAAACTTAACTGCCGGGCTACATAGTCTTAAAATAGTTGCCGACCATATGGGAGCGATTGCTGAAAGCAGCGAGACCGATAATGAATATACAAAGACTTTTATGGTATTTGACAGTAATTTCACCTCAGTTGCCCTCCTTACTCCTAACGGTGGAGAAAAAATCATGACAGGCTCCACGTATCAGATAACCTGGGGAGCGCCTGCGACAGCAGTAAAGTTCACTCTCCAGTATTCGATCAATGGCGGGACGGCATGGAAGACTATCGCAACCAATCTCACAGGTAATAGTTACAGCTGGACCGTGCCTGCACAGACTGCAAATAAACCGAACTGCCTGCTGAAGATAACCGGTTATAATGCGGTTGGCAGTTTTGTTGGAACAGACACCTCGAATGCCGTATTCAGGATGGAGGTTATAAAGCTTAATTCACCCAATGGCGGGGAGAGCTGGAACTCAGGGACGGTTCACCCGATAACCTGGACAACAGGCGCAAGCATCAAGCCGATTTCTAAGGTAAATCTATACTATAAGATTGATGCGACCGGGTATAAGCTGATCACCTCGTTCACAGGGACAAATCCGGGAACATATGAGTGGACTGTTCCGACAGTTACAGCCAACAAGCTTGCCTCAAAGGTGAAGGTAGAATTCCAATACACGGGAATAACAGCAAAGGGTAATGACCTCAATGATGCCAACTTCACGATCAAGCCTGCAGGGGCGCCGACGCAGAACGCGGCAAACGAAGCAGAAGAATCCTCTGAGTATCTGATCCAGCGGCTAAGTGCAACTGATACCGGAATTGAGGTATCAGTTGCTGTGACGAATGTGGCAGACGAATCACTCACTAAGGGTAACAGCACAGCAGACGGACAGATGCTTGTCTGGGCAGAACCGGACAGCACTGCGATAGGAATAGGCATGAAGTCAGGAAGCTCCCCTGAGGCACTGACCGGAGAATATCTGACTGCAATGTATGGGGAGGGGATCGTTACCCTTAATCTTGACCGGACTGCCCATACCATTCATGACGGACATCTGACCATGACAACAGATAAAGGCAGTTATAAAGGTCTGGTAAGGGAAGACGGCAGTGTATTTACGATCACAGGGGCAGAAGATAGCAGCATCTTTGGCATAGGCATGAAGAAGTCAGCGGCCTCCTTAATAGAGGGCACATACCGCATCAGTGAGATGCTCAGTGACGGAAAAGGCGTCTCTGTTACAACAAAAGAGATGAGTTTTGATGCAAGCGGTGGATACACGCTTATTGACGGGACAGTGACCATTACCGGAACGTATGAGCCGACAGCAGAGGGGACCTTTGAAACCTCTGAGGGCGATACGATTGTGCTAAGCCCTGATAGAGAGGTTATCACGATCAATGGCCCCTCAGACAATGGATCCATGCTTATCATAGGAATTAAAAAGAAGTAGGCATAAACTCTATATAAACGGCGGGGCCTGAGCTGCCCCGCCAATGTATCTGAATCCCTCGGAGTGCTCAGATGTTTTCTTCTGCTTTTTCGTGGTATTATTAACCCGGCAATTAAATGTCTTTATTTTGTTGCTCCGGCTCATCCGGAATCTTTCTTTGTTTTCAATGTGTTAAGCCGTTCGATCCCCTATACCCAGGCATAGGGCACAAGCAAGCGGGGATGACGGCTTGTGATAGTATATTGCCGGGTTAATAGCAAGACAGCGGCTTTGAATGAGCGTCTGTGAGGCAGGAAAGCTAATATGCTGAAGAGTTTACCAGACAGTTCTTATATGAGAAATATTTTGAAGCATTTCATCTTTTGTGATTACAGGGAGGTTCAGATATTTTGCTGTTGAAACGATTATCTTGTCATGCAGTTCGGGTATCTCTTTCAGAGAAACCATTTTTTGGAGGATGGAGTAATCAAGGGCTATGAGCTTGAAATTATCGCTGTCCATGATTTTTCTGAAAAGCCTCTTGAAGTCGAATGAGACTCTTTTTTTGTCAAAGATGCTCAAGGCTTCTGCTATGACGATGGAAGGGACAAAAATAATTATTTCGCCCTCTTCGCATTTACTGAAAATATCAGCGGCTTTTTGGCTGAGTTTTGGGTTATCGGTGAACCACCATATAAGGGCATGTGTGTCAGTAACAAAATTCATAAACAGGCTAAATTCCGGCCTTGCTGTAAAGGGACTTTTTGGCAGCAGATATATCGTCATCCGATATGTCAATGCCCTTAAGAATTCCTTTGAGTTTGACTATTTTCTTGCCGGCGGGGGTGATATCTTTGAGAACTGATAGTTTCAGCTCAACGATTTCTTTTTCAATGGATTCTATCTTCTGGAGCATGTCAAGGGCGTTATATGCTAAAGCCTGTTTCATTAATTTCACCTCATTTGGCCCCAAAGGAGTTGTTAACGCGGAAATCGCCTTGACCGATTTCATAAACAGCTTCTATGACTTTAGACATGGTTTCCTTCCCTTTCTGAAGCAGATATATCTTCCTGAAATTTACCATATACATATTTGCTTGTCAAAAACGAGGGGCTTATGCTGAATTATAAAAATATCCTGTCTGTTCTGGTGCTGACGGGGGTAAGCCGGTCAGACGGTTCGTCCACGACATATCAATATGATACCAACGGGTTTTATTCCTGAATTCCGATGCAACATCATACAAAAATATCTCAAAGTAAGCGCTCTCAGAAGGCAGGGCTGCCTCCGGGTACGTTGGTGCATATCGGAAGGCAGCGTGCGGAGAAGGCAAAGATAACGGTTATCGATTATGATGAAACGCAATTTACTGAAGAACATTTTGACTCTATAGAGGCCTGTTTTTCCTTTAGGGACAAGCCGACTGTTACCTGGATCAATATCGACGGTATTCACGACGCCACGATCATCGAGAAGATGGGCGCCTGCTATAACCTGCACCCGCTTGTGCTTGAAGACATTCAGAACAGCGAGCAGCGGCCAAAGATCGAGAGCTACTCTGATTATATTTACATCGTCCTGAAGATGCTCTATTTCGATGAAGCGTCAAACGCTGTTTCGACCGAACAGGTCAGTCTTATCGTTGGCCATAATTATGTCATTTCATTCCAGGAAGGTCTTGAGGGCGATGTCTTCGGCTTTCTGCGCGAGCGGCTCAGGAATGAGAAGGGGCGGGCGCGCAGGCTTGGTGCTGATTATCTTGCGTACTCGCTTATTGATGCCATAGTAGACGGCTATTTTGCGATACTCGAGAGACTGGGTGAAAAGATCGAGCTGCTTGAAGACAGGCTTGTTTCGAATCCGACGACTTCGACACTGCATGATATTCATTATCTGAAGCGAGAGATGATCTATCTCAGGAAGGCGGTCTGGCCGCTCCGGGAATTGATAAGCATTTTCAGCAGGACAGACTCTGATATCGTGCAGGAATCGACGCGTCTTTACCTGCGGGATGTCTATGACCACACCATACAGGTGATCGACACGGTCGAGTCGTACCGCGATATGGTCTCCGGCATGCTTGATATCTATCTTTCAAGCGTGTCCAACAGGCTGAATGCGGTGATGAAGGTCCTCACGATTATTGCTACCATCTTTATGCCGCTCACTTTTATCGCAGGGGTATACGGCATGAATTTCAGGCATATGCCGGAGCTTGAATGGCCTTATGGGTACTATATGATCTGGGGAGTCATGATTGTCATTGCCGTCTGGATGCTGGTCTTCTTCAGAAGAAAAAAATGGCTGTAGGAAAAGGGCTAAGGCTGAGGAAATAGTATTAAATAATACGGTTACTGTCGGCAGTCTTCGGTTGTGGGTCGTTCCTCCTCCCCTTTCCAAGGGGAGGGTGGGAGAGGTATTGGAAAATTGATCAAAACCTCCCCATACCCCTCCTTGGTAAGGAGGGGGTAACTCCCCATAGCTAATTAGAGTTTTATCATCAATAAATTAAGCGACGAAGGAATACACATGGAACTGATTAAAACATTCTTTGATATTTTTATGCATCTGGACAAGCATCTTGGCGGCGTGATCCAGGCCTATGGGTTATGGACCTATCTCATCCTTTTCCTGATCATTTTCTGTGAGACAGGGCTTGTGATAACGCCGATCCTGCCCGGCGACTCGCTGCTCTTTGCTGCCGGTGCCTTTGCCGCGATCGGAGCGCTTGATGTGCTCTGGCTTTTTGTTCTTCTGACAATAGCGGCTGTTGCAGGAGACACCCTTAATTACTGGATCGGCAGTTATATGGGGCCGAAGATCTTCCATAAGGAGAAGGTGCGGTTTCTGAACCGTGAGTATCTTGACCGGACACACCGGTTTTATGAAAAGCACGGAGGCAAGACGATCATCATTGCGCGTTTCATGCCGATTATCCGCACCTTTGCGCCCTTCGTTGCAGGTATCGGCAAGATGACCTATCTGCATTTTATCAGCTACAACGTGGTTGGCGGCATTGTCTGGATAGCGTCTTTTGTCTTTGGCGGATTTTTCTTCGGCAATATTCCTGTTGTGAAGAAAAACTTTACACTCGTGATCATGGCGATCATTGTTCTGTCGGTCCTGCCCGGAGTCATTGAGTATTTGCGTCATCGCTTTCGCAAGGCCTGAAAAACATGATACTATCTTTGGAATATAATTCGCCGGAGGATATATGAAAATACGGTTTCTGAAAAAAACAGGCTGCATCCTGATTGCAGCTCTTTTGTCTGGCATCTCTTCTCTTGCCTTAGCAGAAGAAAAGAAGCCCCCTATTACCCAATACTGGATGAACGTATCAACGCAGAACATGAGCATACCCGGCATGTCATCTGAGGAGATGTCAGGACTGGAAGGCATGATGATGGGCAGGATGGCTGGTATGGGCCCAAAGAGAGGCCTTATGCTTCAGCTCAACTCGCCGAGGCCTGTTCCTGCTGTTCCTGAGGCGACCCATGACATCCCTCCGGGCCAGAAGATGGGCAGTACGCTGCCGCTGCTCATTCCGGAGAGGACAAAACCGGTGAAAGAGGAAGAGGGCGAGGAGGCGAAATACGAAAAGCCGAAGATGCGCATGCTTATGTACTGGGGATGCAGCGAGACCGTGAGACAGGGCCAGCCAAAGGTGCTGGATACGGAGAAGATGAGCATGATCGATTTTGGCAAGGCAATGTCAGGCAAGCGAGGGTCTGCCCAGAATCCACCTTCGCAGAGAACAGGCTGGGCATACTCTGAATGGCCGAACAGGAATAATCAGAAGGAAATTCCGAAAGGAAGCTCTCTGCAGGGCAATCATTTTATCCATGGCAATTACAGTCCTGATATAAAATTCGCTGTCGATGAAAATCATGATTTTATGGCACCCGTTGAATTTTCATCAGTAAAGGGCGGACTTGCAGACAGCATTAAGTTTCAGTGGAAGAAGATACCCACAGCCCTTGGTTACTTTGCCATGGCGATGGGCCATAATGAAAAGACCGGGGAGATGATCATCTGGTCATCAAGCGAACCTCAGGAGCCTGGATATGGGCTGATGAACTATCTTTCACCTGCTGACGTGAACAGGTTTATCAAGGAAAAAGTTGTGATGGGGCCCGAAGTGACGAGTTGTTCCATACCCCAGGGCATATTCAAAGAGTCGAAGGGCGCTGCAGTGCAGTTTATCGCGTATGGTGATGAACTAAACATTGCATGGCCGCCGAAGCCGAAAGATCCAAAGGTCCCTCACGATTATATCTGGGCCATGAAATTGCGGAATAAATCAACGGGAATGCTGCCGCTTGGGCAGGAGGACAGCAGACAGGAACGAAGGACCAGAGGCAGACAGGAGCAGGAACAGGACGAACAGCCTGCTGATACAGAGAGGAGCGAAGAGAGGCCGCGCAGAGGAAAGGGCGGACTTATGAGGGGAATCCTCGGTTTCTGATCCAGTCAGGCAGTCTTGTAGCGGCAGCTGATTTGATGTATTAAGCACAGAGGGTGTTGAAGGGGCATGACAGAGTATGTCTTTGCCTGTTCAGCACCCTTTCAGATATTTTAGGTCCGCTATATCTCCCTGCAAAAAAATCGTCCCAATATGACCCATGTCATACCGCATATCAAATTTAAAGTTTAGACTAACCTCAAGTCATGAAATGACGATTATCAAAATCCAAATCATTCATACCGGAGGTTTTTTATGTTTTGTTATCAGTGTGAACAGGCTGCGCAGGGTAAGGCATGCATCAAGATGGGAGTATGTGGAAAAAATGAGGAGGTCTCAGCTCTGCAGGACCTGCTCGTGTATTCATTGAAAGGGCTCTCACTTGTCGCAGAAGAAGGAAGAAAGATCAATATTAATGACCGTGACGTTAATGTGTTTACTACTAAGGCCCTTTTCTCGACACTGACCAATGTGGATTTCGATCCTGAACGGTTTGTCACTCTTATCCGCAGATCTGTCGAGCTCAGGGAAGGACTGAAACAGAAGATAGCGGCTGCAGGCGGCAATACAGAGTTCGCTGACAAGAGTGCTTCTTTTGTGCCTGCAGAGTCGCTCAGCGAACTGGAGAAGCAGGGAAAAAAAGTGAAGGAGCATGTGCCTGACAAGGCGATCGATCCTGATATCCAGTCGATGCAGGATATTGTGCTTTACGGACTGAAAGGCGTTGCTGCGTATGCTGACCACGCCCTGATCCTCGGCAAGGAAGATGATGCTGTCTTTGCCTTCATGCATGAAGCGCTTGCTGCGATGACAAGGAAGGATCTTGGTCTGAACGACTGGATCGGACTTGCCATGAAATGCGGCGAAGTGAATCTTAAGGTAATGGAACTTCTTGATGCGGCAAATACCGGGTCTTATGGCCACCCTGTCCCGACAAAGGTCTCCCTTGGCGCAAAGAAGGGAAAGGCGATCCTTGTCTCTGGCCATGACCTCAAAGATATCGAGGAGATACTGAAGCAGACCGAGGGCAAGGGCATATCGATCTATACCCATGGCGAAATGCTTCCTGCCCACGGGTACCCGGCATTAAAAAAATATGCGCACTTTGCAGGTCACTATGGCACGGCATGGCAGAACCAGCAGAAGGAATTTGCGCAGTTCCCGGGCGCTATCGTGATGACCACGAACTGCATTCAGAAGCCACTCGAAACGTATCAGGACAATATCTTCACGAGCGGACTTGTCGGCTGGCCCGGCGTAACGCATATCCAGGGACAGGACTTTACCCCTGCCATAGAAAAGGCCCTCAGTCTCCCCGGCTTCCCTGAGAATGTTGCGGGCAAGGAGGTTACGACAGGTTTTGCAAGAAATGCGGTCTTGGGTGTTGCAGATCAGGTGATAGAAGCGGTCAAGAGCAAAGACATCCGCCACTTCTTTCTTGTCGGCGGTTGCGACGGCGCAAAGGCTGGCAGAAACTATTACACCAAGTTCGTGGAGCGGGCGCCGAAGGATACAGTCATCCTGACCCTGGCCTGCGGCAAGTTCAGGTTCTTTGATCAGGACCTCGGCACGATCAAGGGCATCCCGCGTCTGCTTGATATCGGCCAGTGCAATGACGCGTATTCAGCTGTGCAGATCGCCCTTGCACTTTCAAAGGCCTTCAATGTCAGCGTGAACGAACTGCCGCTGTCGTTCATCCTTTCATGGTATGAGCAGAAGGCTGTCTCAATTTTGCTGACCCTGCTTCATCTCGGCATCAAGGACATCCGCCTTGGCCCATCGCTTCCGGCATTTATCACACCGAATGTCCTGAATTTTTTGGTCCAGAACTTCGGCATCAGACCTATAGCTGCAACGCCTGAAGAAGACCTCAGGGAGATCCTGGGCGAAGGCTGCTGCCCTGATATGGAGAATGCAGCATAAGCAGGATCATTGAGCAGGTGTTAGACGTAAATCATAAAAGAGGTCCGGATATTTCCGGACCTCTTTTATGATAATACATATTCTGAGCCTGTTGCACAAACCTGAAATTTGCCCTTCGACATGCTCAGGGCGAACGGAGCATGTGTTGAAAACATTGAATTATTTACCGTTCATGCTGAGCTTGTCGAAGCATAAACGGTATTTGCGCAACAGGCTCTTCTGTAACGGATAAACTATTCCTCAATACATTTCATGCAGCGCGTGTCTGTCGGGTCCACGGAAAGCCTCTGGGCCTCAATTTCTTCCTCGCACATAAAGCATTTGCCGTATTCACCGAATTCGATGCGACGCAAAGCTCCGTCAATTTTCTGGAGTTGACGCTGACGAAGCCTTGAGCTTTCCTCTGACCTTCGCTGCGCTATCATGGCACCCATGAGGGAAAGGCGGCCCATGTTGTCTTGATCCGGTTCCACCAACTTAGCCGCTTTAATCGGGGCTTCTTCGAAGCCCTGAAGTTCAGTTCGAAGACTAAACAGCCTCAGTTTGAATTGTTCAAGCTCTGTTTTGTTCATTTGTCATAATACCTCTTTCGGATAGACTTGCCGCCAAAGCAAGCTGATTTGCGTATTATTTATCAATATATATTGGGAGAACGAGCATGCTAACCAGCGAGCAAACAGGCAAGAATGAAAACCAAACCGCGTTTATTGCGAGTCTGGTTGAGCAGATTGTGTACGCCCGGCATGGGCGTGAACTTATGGGGTGCAAGTCCCCTGTACGAGAACCGAAAGGTATTCATGATTAAGAATACTATCAAAAGTACGAGCCGAAGGCAATGGCGTCTCCGTGAGGAGGGGTCAGAAGGAAGCCCGATGGCGAAAGTGCGAGACGACGAACAGAAACCGCATACAAGGCTTAGCTCTTGGGTGAGTTGGCACAACACAACGAAACCCGCAGGTTCATGGGGCAGGGTAAATGCGGCGTTGGTGCACGGAAAGTTCACGTTCTTATCCGGGGAGATCTGCGCGTCACGCGATAGGATGTTTATGAGAGAGATCCGGAAAAGGTTTAGCCGGTTGAACAAAGACCCGGCATATTCCGTTGCTGTCGGCGGATATGAGTCCCGAAGCTGGGAGACACGAAACAGACAGCAACTCATGAACAAGCTTATAGCGCCCTTTATGGAGACATGGCGGGTAAGCACGCACCAACAGTAGGGGCCTTAAGCCGAAGTCAGCAGAGGGCATAGTAGTTCCGTTAAGGGACGAAGGCCCGAACGCAGAGATGAGTGAGGCGATTCTATGAGCTTTGATACAACGCTGAATCCGAACGGAGGAGATGCAAACAGGCGCGCCATGGAAGACCGACCCCTCGAACTGGTCTCAGTGGAGTGTGTTGTCAAGAGAGACAACATACTCAGAGCATGGAAGCAAGTCAGGGCAAACAAAGGGGCTCCCGGTATTGATGGTAACACCATCGAGGAGTTTACAGAGTATGCTCATGACAACTGGAAAGGGATCAAACACTCTTTGCTGGAAGGGCGGTATATACCTTCTCCGGTAAAGAGAGTCGAGATTCCGAAAGACAGCGGGGGAACCAGACCCTTGGGTATCCCCGTTGTCATGGATCGTGTGATTCAGCAAGCGATCTGTCAGATTCTCAGTCCTGTCTTTGATCCCCATTTCTCCGAATCCAGCTTTGGTTTCAGACCTAACCGCTCTGCGCATCAGGCGGTCAAAAAGGTGTTGAAAGATATTCAGAGAGGATACGCCTATGCCGTGGACATCGACCTTGAGAAATTCTTTGATACGGTTGACCACGACACTCTGATGAATCGGGTCTCCCACAGAGTCAGAGACAAAGTCATCCTTCGGCTTATCGGGAAATACCTTCGTGCCGGTGTTGTCGTAGACGGCAGGCTGAACCAAACATCCAAACGAGTTCCACAGGGCGGGCCGCTGTCGCCGCTTCT
>JACRHC010000099.1 GCA_016217675.1 Nitrospirota bacterium | reverse complement strand
TGAAAGGTGTCCGTTGATCCTGACCGCTAAGGCTTTTGCTTTTGCGAGGTGTCTTTCGAGATCGGAAATTTCGCTGAAATTTCTCTCACTTCCATCGCTTGCTCGTACGTTAATGTCTACTTACCTCCAGACGCCGGAATCTATACAGAATGCGGATATGATACAGGATAGTATTGGCAATTTCAATCACTTTGAGGCTGGCATCTACAACATGTCCTGTATTTTCTTGCGGATCTCAAGCTCACGCTGCATGACGTAGAGTCTGATTTTCTTTTCGTCTTCGTTGTGAGGAAACAGTTGAAGACCACAGGAAATCGCATCGCCTCCCCTCAGGCCGGTTTCATGACCCTTTCCTTTTTGTATTTTTCTATTGTACGCAATGACCGCCGGAGTAAGGATAAAGATGCCGTTGTCAACAGGCACATATATACCACAGGTCAGCTTGTTAGAAATCACGGGGATCCAGTCAATAACAAATCCTATGCCGCGTTCAGAAATATCCCTGATGGGATAGCTGACGGTACCGTGATCGTCGGTTGAAAGAAAAAGAAGAACCGGTGCTTTCCGCGATGGCTCTACCCTTACAAATTTTCGATAAAAGGGGCTGATAATTCCGGGGATATCACATATGAGAAAAGACCTGTCTGCCGTGATATTCTCCATTATGCATCCATAGGTGCGTCCTTCAATATCAAACGTGGCATAAAAAGATCCTGCATTTTTCATGGCAGTAAGAGAACGATGAGGCGAAAACCTGCCCAGCCTGACCCGGGAGGTGCCAAAGACCTGTTCGATATAGCAGAGACCCTTGCCGGTGATAACATACCCCTTCTCTTCCTCAAGAGAAAAGGAAACGATGAGAGGCAGGCTCTCCCGCTTCAGATACTCGAAGGCCTCTGCCGGCTCAATCTCTTTGGGCTGGTTCATCGGATATATGTTACCATTGTTCAGATAATTTCATCTCCGGTTACCCGGGCACTGATCAGTTCTGATAACGAAGAACTCCCGGACAACAGGGTGCATCACAACTCCGGCGCAAAGACAAATGCACCCGCTTAACGCCAGACATTTGACAAAACAGCTGTTTTGTATTTAAATGAGAGCAGATACCGAAGGGGGCTTCAAGGTCAACATTTCTATGGCAAAAGAACAGTGGGAATCATACTTCGACGCAGTCAAGAAAGAGGACTGGAAGACCGCAAAAAATATCCTTCAGTCCATCTCGAAGCAAGAAAAGAACAACCCTCAAACATTCATGAAGATCGGCGATGTCTGCCAGCGGACAGGAGATAAGACCGAATCAATTGCCGCATATACTCATGCAGCACAACTGCTCCGCATGCAGGGTTTTGCCCAGAAGGCATTAGCGACATACAAAATCGCGCTGAGGCTCGACCCCAACAACCCTGAAATTATCCGCCGTGCCGAGATATTAATGGACGAGTTCGAAACAGCCAAAACAGCGCCTCACATGCCGGCCCCAACGCTCTCACCAGCACCTGTCACAGAAGAACCGCCCCTGACACCTCAGGAGACGGCACCCGCAGACATTGAACCTCCCCAGACTTCTGACTGGCTTGAAAGGACAGCCGTTACACCGGAGGCATCAGCAGAAAAAACGATCGTCGCTGAGATACTGTCTTCTGAGATGAACTCCATACTTGAAAGCACATCGCTGACTTCAGAAAGGCCTCTTCATGCGGAAGAGCCAACCTATCCGGCAGTTGACTCGTCACCCACTATTGCAGAAAATGTGCCGGCATCAGAAAATACGCAGCCTTACGCGCAGACTTTCGACTCTGCTGTTGCCGAACCGGAACAGCAGGTGCAGGCCATGCATGAGGTAATCAGTCCCGCAATGGCAGAGTCCGTTCCTTCTTCTGAGCCGGCTTCTGAAAATGAACAATGGCTTGAATCTGCTTACGAAGCCCTGGACACGAAAATGTTCAAGCCTGAGACTGAGAGGCCCTCTGAGGCCGCAGCTTCCCGTGACAATGACGCCATCAATCTTATTTTCGGGCAGAGACCTGCCGAACCTGATGAGGAGCTCGCCGAGGCAATGAAACAGCTCATCACACCGCTCTCAGAGCGCATGGAAAGGAGCGTGCCTGAGATCTTTCAGGACTTGCCTGAGCAGATGGTTGCCAGTTTTATGAATGACCTGGCTGTCATGAAGTTTCGCGATAAACAGCATGTAATCGAAGAAGGCGATTCAGGTGATTCCATGTATATTATAAGGACAGGCAGGACAAGGGTCGTCGCCCATATGCTTGGCAGAGAACTGGAACTCGCCGTACTTGGTGAAGGGGATGTCTTCGGTGAAGTCGGTTTTCTGACAGGCCGACCGCGAACCGCTGCAGTGATTGCCGATGGCCCGGTCGAGGTATATGAGATCAGCAGGCTGGACATCGAAAAACTGATCGAGGCGAACCCTGAGATCATCGCCAGGATCGAAGACTTTTATGAGACACGCGTCAGGGACACCATAAGGAAAATAAAAAACTGAGCAGTTTTCACCTCACCCCTGTTGCCCTGCCGTTCCCCTGTGTACGTTCTTTCTGGTAATATTCCCTGTGTTCTTCCAGCAGATCATCAATGGCCTGACACTTGGCAGTGTTTACGCCCTCATTGCCCTTGGATATACCATGGTTTATGGCATCCTCGAACTGATCAATTTTGCGCACGGTGAGATTTATATGTTAGGCGCCTATCTCGGCATCATTATCCTCGGTTTTTTTACCGCGCTCGGCCTGACTGCGTACAACATGCCCATAGCGCTCGTGCTCACTTTCATACTCACCGTTTTCTTCTGCGCATCCTACGGTTTTACCATGGAGAAGCTGGCCTACAAACCGCTCAGGCAGGCTCCAAAGCTCAGCCCTCTGATAAGCGCAATAGGTGTTTCGATTTTCCTTCAAAACTACGTGATGATCACCCAGGGCGCCACCGACAAGGTATTTCCCTCTGTCGCAGGCAATGAGGGCTTCACCTTTGCAGACATTCATATTACCTATATTCAGGTTGCCATTATTACTGTTTCAGGTCTGATCATGCTCCTTCTTCACGCCTTCATCAGCAGGACAAGGACAGGCAAGGCAATGCGCGCTGTTGCCCAGGACAAAAATATGGCAGCTCTCGTCGGCATCAATACGGACAACATCATATCGATCACGTTTATTATCGGCTCGGGTCTGGCAGCCGTCGCAGGCATGATGGTTTCAGTTTACTATGGGCTGGTCAACTATTCGATCGGATACTCTGCAGGGATCAAGGCCTTTACTGCGGCAGTACTCGGCGGCATCGGCAATATCCCCGGCGCCATGTTTGGTGGTATTCTCCTTGGCCTGATCGAAAGTCTTGGTGCAGCCTATATCTCGAGCGAGTATAAGGACGCCTATGCCTTCGTTATCCTCATCCTGATCCTTCTTGTTAAGCCGACAGGACTTTTCGGAAAGGAATCAGAGGAGAAGATATGAACGGCTTTTTCATAAAGAGAATGCCCAAAGCAGTTATTATCAGCCTCTGGTCAGCACTGCTCTTTCTTCCCTTCAAGGGCCTGCAGGCTGCGGGGCTTCTTTTTCTGTTTCTGTTCCTCGCGCTTTTGGTCATAACCGTCGCATCCAGACTGTCAGGTCCTCTTTTCAGGACAGCAGAAGTAATACGAAAAAATGCTGCCGGGCTCATCCCCGGGGATTCGCGTTATCTCCTGCTGCTGATCCTTCCGGCACTGACGTTGCCGCTCTTTTTCCGTAACTATATCCTTGATGTAGCAGTTCTTGCAGGCATTTATATTATTCTTGCCCTTGCACTCAATGTCGTTGTCGGCTTCACCGGCCTCCTGAATCTCGGGTTTGTGGCATACTATGCAATCGGTGCATACAGCTTTGCCTTGCTGAATACAAGGCTCGGCCTTGGCTTCTGGTCAGCCCTGCCCTTATCGGTGATCATTACTACTGCTGCAGGCCTCGTCTTTGCAGCGCCGGCACTCAGGCTGAAGGGTGACTACCTTGCTCTCGTTACACTCGGTTTTGGAGAGATCGTGAGGATAACGCTCAACAACTGGGACAGCTTTACCAAAGGTCCCAATGGCATCAGCGGTATTGATCCGCCCTCCTTCTTCGGCATAACCCTTGCTGCGCTTTCATCGTTTTACTATCTTGTTCTCTTCTTCGTTGTCCTTGCAGTCATTGTCATAAGAAGGGTCCATGCGTCAAAAATAGGCAGGGCCTGGATAGCCTTACGCGAGGATGAAATCGCTGCATCTGCTATGGGCATCCGGAGCATCCGGTATAAGCTGTATGCTGTTTCCTTCGGTGCGTTCTGGGCAGGTCTCGCAGGCTGTCTTTTTGCAGCAAAGATGCGGTTCATCTCTCCTGAAAGCTTCACCTTTATGGAGTCAGTGCTGATCCTGAGCATGGTCATACTCGGTGGACTCGGAAGCATTGCGGGCGTCATTATCGGCGCTGTCATACTGGTCGCTCTTCCCGAGGCGCTGAGAGATATTCAGATGTACCGTATGCTTGCCCTCGGTGCAGGCGTCGTGCTCCTCATGATCTTCAGGCCCCAGGGTCTTTTCGGAGGCAGCAGTGCTTCTCGAAGTTAGAGCAGTCTCAAAACATTTCGGCGGCATAAGGGCGCTTGAAGAGGTCACCTTTTCCGTTAAGCAGGGAATGATCTTGAGCATTATTGGCCCCAACGGCGCAGGCAAAACAACGCTCTTTAACTGCCTGACCGGATTCATGAAGCCGACCAGAGGCAGCATTATCTTTTCAGGCTCTAATATTTCACGCCTCCCGGCAGACAGGATCAACCGCCTCGGGATCTCGCGCACATTTCAGAATATCAGACTTTTTAAAAGCATGTCCGTGCTTGAAAATGTTTTAGTAGCTCAGCACGCCAGGATAAGATCAGGCCTATTGCCGATCATTGCACATATGCCGTCTTTTTTGAACGAAGAAGCCTCAGTTCGCCAGACAGCCTATGAGTATCTTGCATTCATCGGCCTTGAATCATTTGCTGAACAGGGAGCAGGAAATCTCCCTTACGGAGCCCAGCGCCGGCTGGAGATAGCACGTGCTCTTGCGTCAGAGCCTCAGCTCATCCTTCTCGACGAGCCATCAGCTGGTATGAACCCGCTTGAGACTGATGAGATGATGACGACGATCAGGAAGATGCAGGAATTGGGCAAGACGATCATTCTGATAGAGCATGACATGAAATTTGTGATGGGCATATCAGACAGGATAGTCGTGCTTGATCACGGCGTAAAGATCGCAGAAGGCCCGCCTCATGAGGTAAGGAACAACCCGCTGGTCATCGAAGCATATCTGGGCAAGGAGACGCACTGACCCAATGCTTAGGCTTGCGAACATTCATGCCGGGTACGGTCCCATCAAGGCCCTGAAGGGCATCGATATTGAAATAAACAGGGGTGAGATCGTCTCGCTTATCGGCAGCAATGGCGCCGGAAAATCGACATGCCTTATGACCATATCAGGCATTCTTAAATCCGTGTCCGGTTCAATCATGCTTGGAGATACTGATATTGCAGGACTGCCGCCGCACAGGATCGTTCAGAGGGGGATCAGCCAGGTGCCTGAGGGCAGGAGGATCTTTCCGAAACTGACCATCCTTGAGAACCTCCAGATGGGAGCCTTCCTGGGACGCGGGGATTTCACGACATCCCTTGAAAGGATTTACAAACTCTTTCCTATCCTCCATGAAAGGAAAAAACAGTCTGGAGGCACCCTTAGCGGAGGAGAACAGCAGATGCTTGCTATCGGACGGGCACTGATGTCAAACCCTGACATCCTGCTGCTTGACGAGCCTTCTCTTGGTCTTGCTCCGATCATGGTAAGTAAGATCTTCAAAACCATACAGGAAATCAGCAGCGAAGGGATCACCATTCTTCTCGTTGAGCAGAACGCCAGGGCAGCGCTTAAACTCTCCCACAGAGGCTATGTTCTCGAAAACGGCTGCATCACGCTTTCAGGCAGCAGTTCAGACCTGCTCGACAACAAAAAAGTGCAGCAGGCTTACCTGGGCGAATAGGAGAATAACTGCCCGTTCCTCTCACCTCTGCCTGTTTCTGATATAATGTTGCCATGATCTCACAGGCTCATGTATTCATTTCCGGCAGGGTTCAGGGCGTCTATTATCGTGCCTTCACTCAGGATCAGGCAATAAGACTTGGTCTGGACGGCTGGGTCAGAAATTTGCATGACGGCCGTGTTGAGGCAGTGTTTGAAGGCCCGCGAGAGCTTGTTGAGCAGGCAATTCTTGTCTGTAAGAAAGGACCTCCCGGAGCCCGTGTAACAGATGTTGACGTTGCATGGCAAAACCCTGTCGGAGAGCAGGGATTCGAAATACGCTATTAGATAGGGGAAGATATGGCAGCGATCAGAAAGAAACTTGGTGAACTGCTCATGGAAGCAGGTCTGATAGACGAGATGCAGCTCAAGTCAGCGCTCTCCCACCAGAAAGAATGGGGAGGCAGGCTCGGTGCAGTCTTAATCCGCAAGGGTTTTGTTAAAGAGACGGCCATGATATCCGTGATCGAGAAGCAGATGGGCATGTCATGTATGCCGCTGGAGAAATTTGAAAAGCCGTCTGCAGAAGTCATGCGTCTTGTGAAAGAAGACATAGCCAGGAAGTTCGGCATACTGCCTCAGAAGTTTGATGGCAGGACCCTGATTGCTGCGACCTCGGACCCCACAGACCTCAAGGTGCTGGACGATCTGGGATTTCTTCTCGGTGTGCGCATAAAGCCTGTTCTTGCCCTTGAATCCGATATCCTTACAGCACTCGACCATTTCTATGACCCCATGACCGCTTCCAGCACACTTGCAAGAAAAGAACATGCTCCGGATATGACCTTTTCTCCCGGTGGAGCACATTTCGAACTCATGCCGGATAATAATACACCGCTAGAATCTGATCATGCCAAACAGGATCTCAGCACCGACGATATTGAGCACGCAGTGATTGCCAGCATCGTTGAACTGCTTGTCGAAAAGGGCATTTTCACGCGCGAAGAACTGGCAGAAAGGATCAATTTCAGAAAGGGTTAGCCTGTTCCGGTAATGCCATTTATTCGTGACCTATGCCATGAGCACTGACAGGTTAAAAGAAATTGAGGCCAGAGCCCTTTCTCAAAAAAGGCTTTCCACTGCTGATGCGGAATTTCTTTCATCGATTTCCGGCCAGAATATTTTCGAGCTCTTTTCAGCCGCCAACAGAATACGGCATCACTTCCAGGGAAATAACGTTGACCTCTGTTCTATCGTTAACGCAAAATCAGGGAGATGCCCTGAGGACTGTTCTTACTGCGCCCAGTCAGCAAAAAGCAGTGCCCGGATTCCGGCGTACCCGCTCCTCGAAAAAAAACAGGTGCTCTGCAAGGCAGAAGAGGCAAGAAAAGGCGGGGCAAAAAGGTTCTGCATTGTTACCAGCGGCAGGCGGGTCTCCGGCAGGGAGCTCCTTAAGATTGCAGACATGATTTCGTGCGTAAAAAAACTGGGCCTGCTGCCCTGTGCCACGCTCGGCCTTCTTACCAGAGCTGATTTAAATGTTCTGAAAAAGGCAGGGCTCAAACGTTACCACAACAACCTTGAGACATCCGAGCGCTTTTTCCCAAACATATGCACGACCCATTCATACAACGAAAAGCAAGAGACGATCAGAAGCGCCCGGGAAGCCGGTCTCTCTGTCTGCTCAGGCGGCATCTTCGGACTCGGAGAAACATGGCAGGACAGGATAGAGATGGCCTTTGCGCTCAGAGACCTCGACCCGGATTCCGTGCCGATAAATTTTTTTGTCTCTGTCAAGGGGGCTCCGATCAACCGGCAAAAACCTCTTAATCCAATCGAGGCCCTGAAGATCATCAGCCTCTATCGTTTCATTCTCCCGGACAAGCAGATACGTGTCTGCGGCGGCCGTCTTCAGACTCTCAATGAACTGAACGCCTTTATCTTTTTTGCAGGAGCAAGCGGTCTCCTGATCGGCAACTATCTTACGACGCTCGGAAGAGACTATGCCGATGATCTGCAGCTCATCAGCGAGCTCGGCTTCCCGGTCAGGTGATTCCCACCGGCTCCCAATAATTGTATAATCACCTCTATGTGGAACATACGGATGAGGGCGTCGAAACGGGCAGCAAAGCGCAGGGGGCAGACCATAGCTACACTCAAAACCAAACCAATTCCTGACACGCATATCTCGGGAGCTGAAGGGATCTGTCAAAGAAAAGAAATTCAACCGATCGTTCAGGAATATATTGACCGCGCTGTAGCGCATCCACGGGGAAAACCTGACAGCATCGTCATTACTATCGAAGAACTGAAAAAACCTCTAAGGTCCATATCAGCTCTGCCGGTCATGACTGTCAAATGCGGTTCTTCTTCCCGCGCAGAGGCCATAACCGGCATTCTGCTCAGAAGTTCAGGCGTCTCAATGAAGGCGATAACCTCTGCCTTATCGATCCTGCAAAACAGAGAGTCCATGCGCGGGGCCAGTCTTGTGCTTGCATCATCAGGCCAGCGGGTGGAACCTGACATGCTGCGGGGCGTAAGGGCTTCGCGGTTCGGCATTGCCGGGTCTGCAGAAAAAGCGCTCACAGCGGAACTCAATATGCTGGGCATCAATACACAGACTGTCAGGGAGGCGCTTGTTCTGGCTTCTAAGGTCGCATCATGCAGGGATGTCATGGCTGAGGTCTGCATATCAGACGACCCCGATTACACGACCGGATATGTGGCATCAGAAGGTCTCGGATACATACGCATTCCCCATATCAAGAAAAAGCGGGATCGAAGGGGCGGCAGGATATTCTTCATCCGGGAGGCTGCCGATATTCCGGGTGTGATTGCATATCTCGAAAAGACCCCTGTTATAATACAGAGCATAAAACCATGCCCCGGCGAAAAAAATTTAGATGAAATCATCGATTGTCATCATCAGTAATCCCATTGCACGGGCCTCTTCCATTGACAAGGTCAGACGTGCAAGCGACTACCTTCGAAAGAAAGGATATGAGACAGAGTTGCTCCTGAGCGAACGCAAGGGACATGCGGAGGAACTGGCGCGGGATGCCGCAAGGAAAAAGCCCGGCCTTATTATCGCTGCAGGTGGGGACGGCACGATCAACGAAGTACTGAACGGCATGGTCATGTCAGAAATTCCCCTCGCCATCCTGCCCCTGGGCACAACCAATGTCCTGGCACGTGAACTCTCCATTGCAGATACCGTCGAGGGAGCTATGGAGCAGGCGATCAGCGGCAGAACAAGGCGTGCATCGCTGGGCAGGATAGAGGCCCTGTCAGGGAAGTCTCCGGTGGTACGCCACTTCTGCATCATGGCCGGCATCGGTTTCGATGCAAAGGCAGTTTATGATGTGAACAGCACGCTGAAAAAAGTGTCGGGAGAAGGCGCTTATATCCTGAGCGGCATTCATAACCTTATCCATTACTATCCGTCAGAGCTGAACTTCAGCGTTGATGGAAAGCAGCACACCGGCTTTGCAGCCATCATCGGCAAGGCAAGCAGATATGGCGGCAATTTCAAGGTCACACCGGACGCAGACATCAGTGATCCCTTTTTTTATCTCTGTATCTTCAAGGGCAGGAACCGGGCTGACCTTCTTCGCTATGCAGCGGGTATTATCAGGGGCACGCATCTCCGGCTCAAGGATATAATTTACCTCAAGGCTTCGCAGATCTCGATTACCGGTAATGCCCATATCCAGATCGACGGCGATCACCTCGGCACCGCACCGGCGACAATCACGATCGTCAGGGACACCCTCAGTATTGTCTGTTAATACGCCCTTGCTGCGCGTATTTATTTCTGCTGCTCCCGGGAGATAATTCCCCCTCCTATCACGACATCATCATCATAAAAGACTGCGCTTTGGCCCGGTGCAGGAGCCCACTGAGGTTCATCGTAGGCGACATCAGCATCATCGTATCCTGCCACAACAGAGGCATTCCTGGCCTCCATCATGGACCTCACCTTAACTGAAGCTCTGAATGACGATGCTTCAGGCCTGAGCAGCCAGTTCATCTCTCTGACATGAATGCGCTGAGACATGGCCTCGTCACGTAAGCCCACCTGGATGGTGTTGCTGCGAGGATCGATGCGTGTGACAAAATGGGGTTCAAGCGACGCGATCCTGAGGCCTTTTCTCTGGCCGATCGTATAGGCATAGACCCCCTTGTGGGTCCCGACAATCTTGCCCTCTGCATTGATAATAGTACCCGGCCTCGCAGACTCGGGCGCAAGCTGCTCGATAAAAGCATTATGGTCGTTGTTTTCGACAAAACAGATCTCCTGGCTTTCAGGCCTGTCTGCCGCCGGGAGATTCAGCGATCTGGCTATCTTCCTGACCTCATCTTTCGTGAGGTCTCCAAGCGGCAGCAGGAGCCGTTCGAGCTGTTCCTTATGCAACACATAAAGCACATACGACTGATCCTTCTTTTTGTCGATTCCTTTCTTAAGAAGAGCTCGCCCCTCCTGGTTGCTTGTCCCTTGCCCTTCGCCTTTTGCCGCTGGCCTTCTTTCCACCCGCGCATAATGACCTGTCGCGATATACTCCGCGCCGATCTCATCTGCCGCCTTCAGAAGATAGGGAAATTTGATCAGCTTGTTGCAGAGTATGCAGGGATTAGGGGTCATGCCATTCTTATAGGCCGCGACAAAAGGTTCTACGACCTTATCGATGAATGCCGCCCGTACGTCAATGGCCTGATGACTGATACCAAGCGCTCTTGCCGTATCCTTCGCGCTGTCTCTCGCTTCCATCGAACAACAGAGTGTTGCGTCAGCCTTGTTTCGCGCTTCATAGAGAATAAGGCTTACGCCTTCCACCTCATACCCCTGCTGCCTGAGAAGATGCGCAGTAACGCTCGAATCAACGCCGCCGCTCATGCCCACCATTACCTTAGCCATGTAGTAATGTAACATGACATCAGTTGAAAACAAAGCCTGAATCCGTATATCCTATGCATATGAAAGAATCTCCTGACAAAAAGACACCTCAAGGGTTCTTCTTCTCTGCAGCAGAGGCTGCAATCAAGAAGCCCGGCCGCAACGATATGGCGCTGATCTTTTCTGAAGTCGAATCAGCAATCGCCGGCACCTTTACGACAAATACAGTCAAGGCAGCCCCTGTCCGGCTTTGTATGCAGAAAATAGCATCCGGCAGGGGGCAGGCCATTCTTGTCAATAGCGGCAATGCCAATGCCTGCACCGGCAAACAGGGCATGAAGGATGCACGTGATATGGTCTCTGGGGCCTCAAAGCAGTTGGGCATCGGCATCGGGCTTACCTACATATGTTCGACCGGCGTTATTGGGACACCCATGCCCATGCAGAGGGTCTTGCCCATGATCGGCCCGCTGACAGGAGGCCTCGGCAATGCATCCTTTGAGGACATAGCCAGGGCGATTATGACAACAGATACCTTTCCCAAGATCACCTCTCGGCAGATTAAGATACAGGGAAAACAGGGGACTATTGCCGGGATCTGCAAGGGTGCAGGCATGATCGCACCGAACATGGCAACCATGCTCTGTTTCATCCTTACTGATATCGCAGTCGGTAAGAAGGCCCTTCATGCTGCGTTGAAGAGTGCAGTAGGCAAGTCTTTTAACCGCATAACCATAGACGGGGACATGTCAACGAATGACACGGCACTCATCATGGCAAACGGCGTATTGGGCAACAGTCAGCTCACGGCGAAATCTGCAGATTTTCCCGCATTCCAGAAGGCGCTTGATGAGTTGACCTATGAACTTTCGCAATTGATCGTCAAAGACGGCGAAGGCGCAACCAAGCTTATAGAAGTCATCGTAAAGAATGCGAAGAGTGAAAGAGACGCAGAGAAGGCTGCTCTAACAATTGCCAACTCAAGCCTTGTGAAGACCGCCATTTACGGCAATGACGCCAACTGGGGCCGGATCATGGCAGCAGTCGGGTACTCCGGGGTCAGCTTTAACCCTGAAAAGACTGATGTCTGCTTCAATAAGGTAAAGGTCGTCAAAAGCGGAGTAATGAACAACAAGGACAAGGAAGCGACTGAAGAGATGAAGAAGAAAGAACTGAAGATCATCGTTGACCTTCATGCAGGCAAGGCGTCAGCAAAGGTCCTCACCTGCGACCTGACTGAAGACTATATCAGGATCAACGCAGAATACCGGACATAGAAACGTTGTATTGCTCAGGCTGGATCAAGAGAAGTCATTACAGCAATTGCACAGGCTCTTCTGTGCATAACAGCGCATCGGCGAATTATGGAGTTCCCTGCATGGTATTTTTCTCAATGCTGATATCCGCATCGACTGCTGCATAAATCATTCGGGAAATTTCCCTGATAATCTCTGCCTGCTTGTTAAAATCATGCCCTCGAGTCATGATCCCCAGGATATAGGGATATTTCGGATGATAGACAATCCCGAATTCATGGAGATGTTTCTCCTCTTCATTCCTGCCCTCAACGTGCTCACCAAATTTTGATGCAACAGGGGTGCCTTTGGGAACTCCGCCGACAATACCCTGGGGAAAGTCCTGGAGGCTCAACAACCCTAAGGCCTTCTCGGACATTTCACGATTCAGGAAGGCGGCATTATAGAGGATGCGAAAGAAACCCGAATAGGCATGCAGGCTTAATAAATTATCAGGGATATCCGGCTCATTATTGATATCCATGCCATCGATCACAGCATTCAACTCAGAGGTCTCCAATTTGGAGTGAAGGATAAATGCAGCATTATTATCGGAATAGGTCATCATCTGAACAAGCAACTCATCCACGGTATAGCTTCGGCCGGGAATAAGTTTATTTTCCGGCTTGATGAGCTGAACTGCAGTGCGATCATTAGCACCGTCATAGGTATAAGTGTGTTTTAGCTCGCGAGGATTGTGCTCTGCGCGCTTCAGCCAGGCAATCATTATGGGGACCTTCATCATGCTCGCAGGATATAAAGCCTCCTTTGCGTTGATCCCGAACCACGGACCATCATGCAGATCGCGGTAATATACACCCAATTTGCTGACCTGTTTGGTATCGAGCTGTTTCTGCACGAATGCATTGATTTTGTGCTTAAAAGGAATCGGTTCACGGCCAATGACAATACCCTCAGGCAGTTCGACGTCCAGCAGCGGACTGGTAAAAAAATAACCGACCAACCTCGCCCGCCGGCTCTTGGCGCGGTCCCTTTGCTGTTCATAGAGACTGTGGCCAAACCACCCGCCAATGAAGAGCAGCGTTGCAGCTGTCAAATACATACATAGATAACGATAAGAAAACTTTTTCAAGGAGGGCCTTCAACTCCTGCATCCTGCCCAATGTATGCTCCCGCATCAACTTCTGCATAGATCATTCGGGAAATATCCCTGATGATTTCTGCCTGTTTGCCAAAATCATCCCCTTGCGTCATAATGCCCAGAATATAGGGGTGTGTCCGGTGATACACAATCCCGAATTCGTGAAGCTGAGAATCTTCTCCATGCTCACCAAATTTTGAGGCCACTATAGTTCCCTTAGGAACACCGGCGATAATACCTTGAGGAAAATCCTGCAGACTCAGGATCTCCAAAGCCTTTTCAGACATTTCCCGGTTCAGAAAAGACGCGTTATAAAGGATACGAAAATAACCCGAATACCCATGCAACGTAATGGAATCATTAGGATTATTCGGATTCCTGTTGATATCCATACTGTTAAGGACCGTGTCCAATTCTACGACACCCAATTTGGAAAAGAGCATTGACATTGCATTATTGTCAGAATACATCATCATGTGATAAAGCAATTGCTCCACAGTATAACTTCGTCCAGACACAAGTTTAAGCTCCGGAGAAAAGCTCTGAATCTCGCTCAGGTCTTTAACTCCGTCATATAAAAAAGTACGTGCCAGCTCGCGGGGATCTCTTTCGGCACGTTTTAGCCAGGCAATCATTATGGGCAATTTCATGAGACTGGCAGGATTAAAGGGTGTCTTTGCGTTGATGCCAAACCATGGCCCATCGTGAAGATCCCGGTAATAAACGCCCAGCTTGATCACTTGTCGGGTGTCAAGCTGTTTCTGTACAAACTCCCTGACCTTGTATTTGAATGGGATCGGTTCATGCCCGATAGCAACGCCCTCGGGCATTTCCACGTCCAGCAGCGGACTGGTAAAACGAAATCCCTGCAATACAGCCCGCCGGCTCCGGCTGTGATCTTGAAGCCGATCATAGGTGCCGCGGACCAGCCACCCCCCGATGAAGAGCAGCGTCGCAGCTGTCAGATATACATATAAATATCGATAGGAGAACTTATTCATGAAAGGTCTTCAATTCCCGGGTTCCGCGTCTGTTGAGCATACCATAAGCCTGTTTTTTCCCGCAGCCTTGCTGGCATACATGGCCTCGTCCGCCTTTACCATAACTGCTTTGATATCCTCGCCGTTCTTCGGAAACGAAGCAATGCCTGCCGATAGTGTCGATGAAAGCTCCTTCCCGTTATATAAGAACGGAGTCTCCGCAAAGGTCCTAACGATCCTTTCTACAGCGACACCTGCCTTGTCTCCCTCTGTTTCACAGAAGAGAATAATGAACTCGTCTCCCCCATATCTGGCGACAATGTCTGCAGCGCGAATGTTTTTCCCGATAATGTTGCCCATATGCCTTATCAACTCGGTGCCGGCCATATGTCCGTTGGCGTCATTAATCTTCTTAAGGTTGTCTGCGTCGAGCATGCATATCGAAAACTCCCTGTTGTGCCTTTTGGCAAGCGCCTCCTGCGTCTTAGCAAGGCTGGCGAAATTCCGCATGTTGTTAAAACCCGTGATCTCGTCCGTCAGAGAAAGTCGCTCAACTTCTTTTCGCGCAAGTTCAGTCTCACCTGCGAGCATCGCACCGAGATGTGCTATCAGCATGAATGGGAACAGCTGCAGAAGACTTTCCAAAATACTGCTTCTGCCGAGAAAGGAAACGTTCTCCTGAACAGCAAGATAGGTATAGGAGGTAACCGTCAGTACAGCCATAAGGTAGGTCACCCTCTTCCCCTGTGTCAGCGCGGCAGCCATCAGCCCAAGATACAGGAGGGAAATAAAAGGGCTGGCCGTCTTGCCGGTAAACCAGCTTACGGCAATAGTAAAGAGTAAAATTATGATCAGGTCGATAAAAGTCTTGGCCCTTCCATAGGCCCCCTGGCGCAGACCGTATCGTGCCAGACCGTTATAGATAAATAGCAGAATACAGATAACTGAAAGCGGAAAGCTGGTTGAATCATCACGAGACAGAAGCTTGATATCAAGGGCAACAATGGCTATCAGGAGCCATGAGATATTCCCGATAATCTTGTCGTAACCTCTGTATCGAAGGGTTTCCGTCGCCAGATCTTCTGTGCCCGGATTTGTCTGCTCCAAACCCTTCTCCTTACGGTATCTGAAAGGTGTCCAGGATCGAGAAGGCTGCCTGTACCGCAGGCGAGTTCCCAGGCAGATCACAGATGGCCTTTCCTGCGAGGTCATTCTCGAAGACTCCCCTGTCCTGCGGCACAAGACCGGCAACCGTCAAACCAAGGCTCTCTGCAAAGGTCTTCAGTTCGGCTCCCTCTTCGCCTGAAACACGGTTGATGATAAGGGCATACTTGTCGATATCGAGGTCCAGCTCCTTCACCAGGTCAGCGATCCTGCGTGCAGTCTTGATGCCGCGCACGGTGGGGTCGCTCACGATCATGAGCATGTCAACCTTATGGGTAGTACGTCTGCTCAGATGCTCCATACCGGCCTCGTTGTCGATCACAACATAGGGATAGGTTTCCGAGAGCTTGTCCGTATATTTTCTGATGATGTTGTTCGCTGCGCAATAACAACCCGGCCCCTCAGGCCTACCCATAACCATCAGGTCAAAACCTTTGGCTTCGATGACAGACTGCTGCACCTGATAGTCAAAAAGCTGCTCCATGGCCATACCGCCCGGCCGTTCGCCTCCGCTTCTGATCTTTTCAAGAGATTCTTCCCGGAGTGATCCAATCGTTGCATGGACCGGCACGCCAAGCGCTTCGTTGAGGCACGCATTGCTGTCAGCATCCACAGCAAGTACCGGCTTCTTCTTTTTTTCCACGATATACCTCACCGTAAGGCCTGCAATGCTCGTTTTCCCTGTGCCGCCCTTCCCTGCCAAAGCTATTACATATGCCATATCGATCTCCTTATCACAGGCTGTCGTGCAGTTTCTTCAACGGCCATGACCGCTAACGTAATCTCTTAAACCTTTCCCGCACCTCAGCAGCCTTGCCGCAGGTGTATTCACCCTCCGGACATGGACCGCTCACACAGCCCGGACCGCTGACAGCAAAGACTGTCGGCGAAATACCCCTAACCAGCTTTAACATAGCAATTGCCATTGCCCTGATCTCCCACTGGGCACGGTTGCAGCAGCGCTGCCTGAAAAAATGCAGGAGCTCACGGGCATTCATGGTTATCATGATCTTTGTCTCAGCAGCATTGGGCAAAACAAAACGGGCGTCCTGGTTTGCGGCTTCACCCGCAATCCCTTTTTTATTCAGCTTTTTCACTATCTGATTATACGCCTTCTGGGCCTTTGCCATAAACCCAATGAAATATTTCTCAAGTTCTGCATCTCCCTTGATCGTTTGGGGGATTACATAATCAAATCCTGCCTCTTCGCTCACATACCGCTGTGACTGCTGCGAATAGCTTGCCAGACGATGACGCACAAGCTGATGCGAGCACGCACGTGATATGCCTTCAACCGCAAAGGTAAAAGACGCATGTTCAATGGGACTCATATGGCCCATCTTCATAAGTCTGTCGACAAAGCCTTTCTGGTCTTTAGCCGCAGTCTTCTGTTTCAGGGCCTCAATGTCCGAGGGGCTGTAGCAGAGCTTTGCTGCCATGGCAATGGTCGCCTCGGGATTCGGCGTATGACTGAGCAGGATCACCTTTACTGTTGTCTCCAATGAACTCTCCTTGGTGATGATAATATTCTATGATAGATGTCTTTTTTTATTTAGTCAATTTCAGAACCATGCAGTATAATAAAGGCATATGCGCGCAACACTGGCCGACAGAATACAGTCTTTTCATGGAAATCGTGTATAATATTTTTACGTAACTCATGTCGATCGATATATTATTCATCTTCATTTTTCTCATACTGAACGGTTTTTTTGCTGCATCCGAGATTGCGGTGGTTACATCCCGCAAGTCTTACATAAGGAAACTTGCAGAGAAAGGCAGTCGCCGGGCAGAAAAGCTCCTTAAACTCCAGGCAGAGCCGGACAGGTTTCTTGCAACCGTCCAGATCGGCGTTACTGTCGCCGGCGCACTTGCCTCAGCAATCGGCGGTGCTGCTTCAGTCACTACCATCGAACCTCTTATTGCAAGCGTGCCGATTCCGTTTATAGCAAAGGCCGCCGGAGCAATCTCCATCGGGATTGTCGTTATCGTCATATCATATCTTTCGCTCATCCTGGGAGAGCTTGTTCCAAAATCAATTGCACTCAGAAACCCTGAAAAAGTAGGACTTTTCGTGGCCGCACCCATCTCCTTCCTTTCAAAGATCGCATCACTGTTCGTTACAGTCCTGACCTCGAGCACCAACCTCTTTATCAGGCCTTTCGGGGGGAAGGCATTTTCTGAGCGCTCCTTCATCAGCGAGGAAGAGGTCAAGCTCCTCATCGAAGAGGGCAGGGACAGGGGCATCTTTGAAACAACGGAGCATGAACTCATCCACAGTGTCTTTAATTTCACTGACATCTCGGTCAAAGGCGTTATGGTTCCGGCAGCAAACATGGTCGCCTTCAGCATTAATCAATCCGCGGAAAACATCATCAAAACGATATCTTCAGAAAATTTCTCGCGATATCCGGTCTACGACAAGGACATCTCGGACATAAAGGGTGTGCTCTTCAACAAGGATATCTTCAATGAGATGGCCCAGGGAAGAGCGATCTCCATTGCGAAGATCCTTCACCCTGCACTCTTTGTCCCTGAGCCGATGAAGATCAGCGCGTTGATGAAAGAGATGCAGAAAAAACGTCAGCATATGGCAATCGTTGTAGATGAATATGGAGCAGTAACAGGCCTGGTAACGATCGAAGATCTTATTGAGGAGATCGTGGGGGAAATTCAGGACGAGTATGATACGGAAACTCCTGTCCTGTTGCTCAGGGACGGGGCAAAGCTGATCGACGCGTCACTCGCCATTCGCGACCTGAATGAAGACCACGGCTTTGATATCCCCGAATCAAATGAATACGACACGATAAGCGGGTTTCTGATCTCCCATCTCCAGAGGATTCCCACGGTCGGGGACAGCTACCAGTCAGAGACCACGAAGTTCACGATCGTGAACATGAAGGGAAGGCGCATCATCAAGATCAAGGCAGAGCAGGTTCCCGCACCTCCTGAGGAGGAGAACCTTCAGGCTCAGGAAGACTGAGCGTCAAGGGTATCCCTTACCACCTTCACCAGCTGCATCGGCGTATAGGGTTTTCTCAAAATGGCGGTCATCTGGCCAAGAATGCCTTCATCAACATCTGCAAGACTGTACCCGGTCACCAGCATGAACTTGACCTGCGGACGGATAGCCCTGACCTCTCTGAACAGATCAATGCCGTTCTTGTTCGGCATCATCATATCCGAAATGATAAGATGATATTTTTCTGGTTCGCTCGCGTAGGCATTGAATGCTTCCTGGCCGTCCCGCGCCGTAACCACCACATACCCAAGAGAACGCATGAAATTCGAGAGAAGATCCCTCAAAACTTCCTCATCTTCAGCAATAAGGACCGTCTCCTTTCCCCTGATATCGCCGCTGTCCTGAACGGGCAATTTTTCGTAAAAGGGTGATTCACCGCCGGACGCAGCGTCCTCGGGCAATGGAAGGGCAATAGTAAAAGTGGTACCCTCTCCCTGTATGCTCGAGACCTTCACGATGCCCCCATGTCCCTGCACCACGGAATAGACGATCGAAAGACCGAGACCCGTTCCCTTGCCCACCCCTTTGGTCGTAAAGAAAGGATCGAAAATGGTCGGCAGGTGATGCTCATCAATACCTGTGCCGGTATCCGTGACCGAGATACATACACACCATCGGTGGTCCGCCGGCTCTCCGCTGCCGCTCAGTTCCTTCATGAGGCATTTGCGCGTCTTAATGGTAATAACTCCCTTGCCCTGCATAGCGTCTCTGGCGTTCAGGATAAGATTCATCAGCACCTGGGTGAACTGGTTCGTATCGCAGGGGATCAAGGGCAGGTCGTCATGCAGGTCAAGGCGGATCTCGATCGACTCTTCCACGATCCTTTTAAAGAAAAGTGCTGTCTCAGCAATGAAGGAGTTCATATTTACCGCTTTAAACTCCATAATCATCTTTTTACTGAAGATCAGCAGCTGTTTCACAAGGTCAGCACCCTTTTGTGAGATCGAGATGATAGATTCAAGATTGCCGCGCAAATGGACATCACCGCGAATATCGATCAGGCATATCTCGGATAAACCCATGACGCCGGTCAGGATATTATTAAAATCATGAGCAATCCCGCCGGCAAGCCTTCCGATGGCCTCCATCTTCTGGTTCTCAAAGAGGAGCTGCTGCAGCCTCATCTCCTCTGATTCAGCACGCTCCTTTGCCCTGCGGTCAGCCCAGATCTCAAGGGCACGCATTACCCGGGCAGAAAGGCCGGCGATGTTCTTCTTGAGGATGTAATCAACCGCTCCAAGCCTGAGGCTGTCAACGGCAATCGTCTCATTGCCGTCACCGGTAATAAGTATTACCGGGACATCGACACCCAACTCTTTTACGACATTAATGGCCTCGATACCGGTAATATCAGGGAGGGCATAATCCGCAAGGATAATATCCGGAGAGAAGCGTGCGACCTTCTCCAGAAACTCCTTCCTGTTTCTTGCCACATCATAGTCAACATGAAGCAGCGTCTTGTGCATTTCATGGAGTTCGAGCTCGACGTCGTCAAGGTTATCCTCAAGAAGGAAGACCTTGAGTTTCTGCTGCGAGAGTTTGCTGTCACGCATTATTTCGGCGCCTGTTCATTGATAAGCAGCCAATAGAAGCCGATCTGCTTGACCGTATCAACGAACTGGTCAAAATCAACAGGCTTGCGGATATAACTATTTACGCCAAGATCATAGCTCTTGAGTACATCGTTGTCTTCTTTGGAAGAGGTAAGGACGACAACGGGGATGAGCTTCAGTTTCCGGTCAGCCTTTATTTTATTGAGCACCTCAATGCCGTCCACCTTGGGGAGTTTCAGGTCAAGCAGCACCAGGTTCGGCAGGGCGTGATCAGCACCATAGTATTTTCCCTTATAGAAAAGGTAATCCAGCGCCTCCTGTCCGTCCCGCACCACCGTCACAGGATTTGCGATATTATTTTTCTCCAGGGCAAGAATAGTAAGCTCGACATCATCAGGGTTGTCTTCAACCAGCAAAATATTGATGAACTTGTTCAACATCTATCACCTCCTAAAATGTAGGCATATCAATAAAAAACGTTGCGCCCCTGCCCGGCTCTGATTCTGCCCAGACTTTGCCGTGATGCCGCTCAGCTATCCTTTTCACAATGGAAAGACCGATCCCCGTACCCTCATACTCTTCGGGCAGATGGAGGCGCTGGAAGATCTGAAATATTTTATCGCGGTACTGCATATCAAAACCCAGTCCATTATCTTTCACATAGATCAGCTTCCTGTATTGATCGTAACCGACAACAATTTCAGGGTGCTCAGTGTTCCGCGTGTATTTTAGCGCATTTGAGAGCAGATTTGAAAAAAGGCTCTGCATGAGCACCTGATCGCAGTTGATCTCTGGCAGGGCCTGTACGATGATTGATACGTTTCTCTTTTCGATCTCTCCGCTGAATTGTTCGAGAACGCCCTGTACGATCGCCGAGGCAGATATTTTCCGGTAATTGAGCTCTGCCCTGCCTATTTTCGAGAAAGCGAGTATGTCGTCAATGAGCATCGACATCCTGTTCGTCCCATTGCGCACTCTTCTAAGGTAATGCTTCGCCTTTTCAGGAAGGGCGTCAGAATAATCATCCATGAGGATCTTCGAAAAACCGTCAATATTTCTGAGCGGTGCACGCAGGTCGTGTGAGACCGAATAGGCGAAGGACTCAAGCTCTCTGTTCGCATTCGCAAGATCAGCGTTTGATTTTTGGAGTGCATGATTCTTTTCATACAGATCAATGGCCATATTGTGGAAGGTTTTCTGGAGATCACCAATCTCGTCATCACGGGTAATCTCTGCCGAGCCGATAATTGTCTCATCAACGATCTTGTCCGGAAACTCGGCAATCTCCCGCGCAAGGGCCCGTATCGGTTTGCTGATCAGACGGGTGACCAAAACATGGGATATGGCTATGATCGCAAGAACGCCGAGGAGGCTGATCACGATATTGCGGTCCCTCAATTCGGCAATGGCAGCATATTTGCCCTCAACGGATTTTCTGAGTATCACGGCGCCCAGCACTTTTTTCTCCGAGCCGTGACAGCGGAAACACCGGGGCTCATTGACAATGACATGTGCCTGCATATAGTATTTTCTGCCCTCACGCTCCTCGTCATAGACCCTGTCAGGCATACGTGCACCCAAAAGCCCACTGGAGAGGTCTCCGATAATCTCACTGTTCAGGACCTGTCTGTCCAGTTTCGACCGCAGGCTTCGTTCGTCTGACGAAAAAATAATTCTCATATCAGGACTGCAGATGAAGAGATCCAGCTCCCTGTTTTCCGCCTTGATGTCAAGGAGCTGCTTTTCCATATGCTGACTGTTGCCGCTGGCCATGGTCTCCTTGATCCCTGCGGCAACAACAGACATGGTTGCCCTGCTGTCTGCCCTGAACTCTTCGAGGATCCCTTTGGAGAGGCGGCTGTTGGTGATATAGATAATGACTGCGGTGACGATTGCTACACAGAGTGAAAGGACGACGAGTATTTTTCTGTCAAGACTCTTTGCAAACATGTTCGGGTGCAGGAGCGTCTCCCTCAGGATTTTCAAGGATTATACCAATAAGGCCAGCCCAATACAACGCCTATTTGAAGCTCTGTTCTTCTGAGGGAAATATCCCTTCCTCCACCTCTTTCTTATATTCCAGCATTGCCTTAAGCGCCTCTTCCTTAAGTTTCGCATAACGCTTGATGAACTTGGGAACAAACCTATCGAACAGACCGAGGAGATCATGCAGCACCAGCACCTGGCCGTCACAATGGGGACCTGCACCAATGCCTATGGTCGGAATCGAAAGAGACCTTGTGATCTCTTTGGCAAGAGGAAGGGGGATGCCTTCAAGAACTACGGAAAATGCACCTGCATCTTCGACAATCTTCGCCTCTTCGAGCAGTTTCTTTGCAGCGCTCTTAGACTTGCCCTGCACCTTATACCCCCCCATTCTGTGAATCGACTGGGGAGTGAGTCCGATATGGGCCACAACCGGGATGTCAGACCTTGTCATGGCCCTGATCCTGTCGGCTACCTCAGAGCCGCCCTCGATCTTGATTGCGGCAGCGCCGCCTTCCTTCAGAAACCGGCCGGCATTCCTGACAGCGTCTTCGATGCAGGACTGGTAAGACATGAAAGGCATATCACCAATAACAAGGGCATTCTTTACCGCCCGGGAAACCATTTTTGTATGGTAGATCATCTCGTCCATGGTAACCGGCAGCGTGTTTTCAAGTCCCTGGACCACAACGCCTAAAGAGTCACCGACAAGAACCGCATCGATGCCTGCCTCGTCCACGATCTGTGCAAACGGATAGTCATATGCCGTCAGCACGGTAATCTTCCTGCCCTCGGCCTTCTTCTTCAGGAAATCCTGCACTGTTGTCTTCGGCATCCAAGCCTCCAGTCGTATGGATTTTGTGCATTATACCCAGCAAGGTTGCTCAGTTGCAAGGTTTGAGGTTATCTCATAACAAGGCAGGGATGGCGTGATCTTCCCCTGATATTTCGGACACCCAGTTAAGTTAGGCTGCCATAGCCTCCAGCTCAAATGATACCGGTGACCGGTATCCCAAAGCCGAATGCCGCCTCTGCCGATTATAGAGCGTACAAACGGGAGTCTGATGCTATATAGTCGAAAATGCCCTCTAATTCAATCAGCGCATGGTCAGACCATATCAGTTCTGCCATTTTCCCGATAGCCTTTCGACTGCATCCTTATGAGACAAAATTCTGCCTTCGGCACTGCAATGGCTGCTTATGAGTACATCAGCTTTCGCTCCAGATCAGTAGACCGGGATATGCGTTTGGCCTCTTCAAGTGAAATTACATCATCCTTGCAGAGCTGAACAAGATGCTGGTCCATACTCTGCATATGATACTCATCACGTCCCTTTTCGATATACTGCTCAATTTCTTCAAGATGGTTGTCCCTTATGCATGCCTTGATGGTATTTGTGGCAGACATTATCTCAAGGACCGGGATGAGACCCTCGTCACTCTTGTTCCTGACCAGACGGATGGATACGGTGGCTACTATGATATCCGCAAGCCGGTGCCGAACATTCTCCTGTGAATCAGGCGGAAAATATCCGACGATCCTGTTGATGGTGGAGGCTGCGTTATGGGTATGAAGTGTAGAAAAAACAAGATGGCCTGTTTCAGCAGCCTTAATGCAGGAGTCGATGGTGTCGAGATCACGCATCTCTCCGACCATTATGACATCAGGGTTCATGCGCATTGCAGCCCGCACTGCTCCGCTGAAGGTGTCGGTATCAATGCCGATCTCCCGCTGTATGACACAGCTCTTGCTTGACGTAAACAGAAACTCGATCGGATCCTCTATGGTGATGATATTGTATTGGAAGGTGTCATTAATGAATTTGATCATTGAAGCCAGCGTGGTCGATTTGCCGTTGCCCGTCGGCCCTGAAACAAGGACCAATCCGTTTGAAGCCTGGGAGATTTTTCCAAGCACCGGAGGAAGTTTCAGCTCCTCAAACGAGGCGATACTATGGGGAATAGTCCTCATGACCACACCGATATTGCCCCGCTGGCGGAAGATGCTGACCCTGAACCTCCCAACGTTTGTCAGCGTATAGGAAGTATCAAATTCCTTCATGTCTTCAGGAAGTTTTCTGTTGTGCTGCTCCATGACCGTGGAGGCCACAAACTCGGTGTCTTTGGTTGTCAGATTACTGAGCTTCGAACGTATAAGATGCCCCCGGGCCCTGAACATCGGCGGGTCCCCCACCTCGAAATGAATATCCGAGACCCTCTTGTCAAAGGCAATCTGCAGTATCTGCGCAAATGTTGAACTGTCCATTTTTCATTCCTCTCTGAATTCTGCCGGGGTCACGGGCAGACTAATATTATTTTGCTGTCTTCAATATCTGTTGACGATAAAGAGCATTTTCCAGAATTATGCCGGCCTCGATGGCAAGCACTTCAAAGGCATCGGTATATGCAGATGATAGTTCTTTCTGCCCGAAATCAGCATATACCAGGGCCTTGACCTGACCGCTGACCTTCAGCGGCAAAATAAAGACCATCCGGTTAAGAGGCTCTCCGATCTTCTGGAAGAGATGGCCATGCAGCACCTCGTCATCGCTTTCACCATAAAATACCTGCCCGGACTCGACAACATCGTCAAAAACAGAGTATTTCCCCAAAGGAACAGCAGGGAGCAGATCCTGGTTCTGTGTCACCACTTTTTCCCGTGCAGGGATTAACGCTTTTTTTGCCGCAAGACCAGAACCCTCCACAGAAAAAAGGATGGAGCGCTCAAATGATGATGAGACAACCTCAAAGAGAAGTGAGGAGACCTCAGCCAGGTCTTCCAGCAGACGAAGAGCAGCAGTCTTCTCTTTCAGAACTCTCAGCATATCTGCTGCTGAAGAGGCATGGGGATCAATAAAAATACATCTCGCTATATTGCGGAAGGTTTCAAGAAACATGATCATATCCGCAATGAACGTCTCCCTAAGAACAGCACGTGCAGGTTTAGGGCATACCGTCCTCACACAATCACCCAGGCACTCCAGGGCGTACCGGTATGAACCGGGGGTAATGAGCTGAATAAATGATATATGGGGATGAATGCTTCTTATAAGAAGCCTGAGTGCGGTCAAATCCTTTTCGGGCAATCCGGCAACTGCGTCATCAGGTGTGTCAAATACCAGAAGCGGCTGAATGCCCATCTTATAGCACTGCTCGATAACACGCTCAATGTCAGCCTCCTGGCTCACGCCAAATATGCTGATGCCGTCATTCTTGCATACTGTCATCAGGGAGTGAGTAAGCAGTTCATCACCGCTAAACAGTATTATGGCCATAGCATGACGCTTCTGGCGGCCGGTCCCTTCATAATAGGACCCCCTGTCCATCGCATCTTTCAGAAAAGCAACCAGCGTCTCCTGCTCTTCAGCAGGAAAATCAGTCAAAATCCTGCCGATGATCCTGCGATGAATGGTTACCGGATCGAATCCCTCGGAAACGGCCTTGACCGGAATCCTGTTTTCCAGTTGATCAAGATCAGCAAGGCCGAGGATGTCTGCTGTGATCGCAGAGCCTTTTGGTCCATGCCCGGGAGAATCTGCGGAAGGAAGCGCCTCGGCATAGAGCTCCTCATCAGAGGGAATCACATCACCGGACATACGGTCTCGCTCCCTCTCATCGAAGACCCGCAGGGCATCCATCAACACCATCTGGGCGTCAAAACTCTGCTCCTGCTCCATCTCGCCGGGATGATAGGTGCATTCAGGGGAAACAGCAATGGCATCTGCATCAAAGGTAAATGTGCCCTGCTTCCAGCCGATCAATTCCACGACCGTGATTTCGATCAGTTTCTTGAGCGCACGGAAGGCAACATCGTCCTTGAGTCTGCCAAGTTGCTTCAGAGTATTGATCAGGGGCTTACGGTTACTGCCCGCCTTATTCTGGGCGTCAAGGGAGAATTTCAGATCTTCCGCAGTTATGGCCTTCATCGCAACAAGCACTGATCCAATCCGAACGCGGCTGCTCAGGTGATTGGCACCGACAATATAGCCGTTACTGAAAATAATCCGGCTTTCACCCTTGCTTCCCTGTACGGAAAGGGTGCCGGACTGTCTTGTCGTGTGAATCAGCTGAATGATATCTGTAATATGTAGCTGAGCCAGGTCTCCAGTCAGTGCCATATATGTCTCTCTGTTAATAAAATGTCAGTATTTCCTCCCAATAAGAATAGCATAACAGAGATTCAGCGGCCAATTTCTTTGACGTGCAGATAACGAAATGTATTCGAGAGAGCAGGGATGCACCGGGCATAAATGCATGACAATAAACCCGGCCTAATGCTCTTTTTCCTCCCTCAGAGCTTTATACACCCTTCTGACCTGAATCATGGCCTGCTGTCTCGTTCCGTTGTTATCTATTACATGGTCAGCAAGACGTTTTTTCTCCCGTATGTCCATCTGCACATGGAGCCTTGCAAGGGCATCTTTACGGGAAACCCCTTTTCCCCTGAGCCGGCTAAGGGCAGTCTTCTGGTTCGTGTAGACCACGATTGTCCTGTCGAACCGTTTTTGGAATCCGGATTCGAAAAGCAGAGGCACTTCAACTAGCACCACACCGTCATCAGGCTTTATTTTCCTTATGGATGCTTCCACAGCCCGAAATACGAGAGGATGCAGCAATGCTTCTATTTTCTTTCGTGCTCTTTTGTTATGAAAAATGATATCGGCAACAACGCTCTTATTGAGCGTGCGGTCAGCGTTCATTACCCCAGGGCCAAGCAATGTCGCGATTCTTTCAATGACCGACCTCTGTTGCAGAAGTCCTGCAACGATCGCATCACTGTCAAGAGTGAAGGCGCCGCATGATCGAAACAGGGAGGCAACCGAGCTCTTTCCCATGCCGTAATTGCCGGTAAGTGCCGCAACAACCATGCTTCATTATACCCAAACATTCCGGGAGCGTGTGCCGGTTCATTGACCCAATCCCAATTATTCAGTTATATTATATAGTTAGGTTAGCACTGGAGGTCTTGATTTATGCCGATTTATGAATATAAGTGTGAGAAATGCCGGAAACATCATGAGATCATGCAGAAGATCACGGAGAAGCCTCTGACCGTCTGCCCCAGTTGCGGCGGGAGCATGAAGAAATTGATTTCGAGCACATCCTTTGTACTTAAGGGTTCGGGATGGTATGTGACAGATTACGGAGACAAAAACCGCAGGGGCACCGGGAAAGAAGGCGCGGGGAAAAAAGACAAGGTGGACAGCTCGGTACAGAAAGAACACAGGAAGGAAAAAACAGACAGCGCCGCAGCAAAAGAAACAAAGAAGGAGTCGAAATCTGAATCAAAGTCGTCGCAAAAGTCCAAAGAGTGATCTCCCCTCACGTTCACATCCCGTTCGGCAGGCTTTCCGAGCATCTTGATCTCATCAGGGAGAAAGCCCTGAACCTTGAATTATATTTTGCCGGTGACGTGCTTGATTCCATAACCCTGAGTGATGTCCAAAAGGCCGGGGAACTTCTCGACCACAACCCCTCCCTCTCTTTTCATGCACCGTTTATAGACCTTTCACCCGGCGCGGTTGACTCGCTCGTCAGAGAAGCCACCATGAAGAGGTTCAACCACATTCTCGACGTCGCTGAGGTGCTGCAGCCAAAGGCGATCGTCTGCCACTCAGGGTATGAGAAGTGGCGTTATGCACTGAAGCCCAACTGGTGGCTCGAAATGAGCCTCATTACCTGGCAGTCCCTCAACAGGAGAGCCTCAGATATCGGCGTTAAGCTGGCTATTGAGAATATCTTTGAAGACGAGCCGTCGAATCTGAAGATGCTGATGGAACATATGAACTCTGACAACTTCGGCATCTGTTTTGATACCGGCCACTGTAATCTGTTCTCAAAAGTCAGGCTTGAAGACTGGATGGAGTCATTGAACCCGCATATTATTGAACTTCATCTCCATGACAATGACAGGTCCTCAGACCAGCATCTTCCCGTTAGTGAGGGGACTTTTGATTTCGGCAAATTCTTCCATCTGCTGAAGAACAGGGACTGCATACATACCATTGAGGCCCATTCACCGGACAAGGTGATGAGGTCGATGGAAGCTATCGCCCGCCTCACAAAAACCGCAGCTGGTTCCTGATAGAAAACCCCTGAAGCTTGGGCAATTCGCTGCCTTTATATTGTATCAGCAGTTTGTGCGACTCGCCCATACCCTGAGGCAGAAAGAGTTTCTTGATGCGGCTTAATTCAAAAAGGTAATCATCCGAAGTCTCTGCAAGTCTGGCGATTTCCTGATCAATTCCCATAGCAAGAAGGAACGAACCCTGACTGCAGTAGCCCAATGCCTTCAAGCCTATCTCCTCGCCCCAGCGCCTGACCGACGAGAAATTTACATGGCTGGTTATATCCTGAGCGCCAATGTTCACATAGGGGTCTTCGCCAAGCTCGTGGTTACAGTAGCAGAGAAGCGTGCCCCTGTTCCTGTCCTCGCTGAAATATTCCTCTTCCGGGTGACCATAGTCAATGGTAAAGACAAACCCTTTTTCCAAAACAGCGTCTATATTCTGCAGCCAGTCCCGAATGCGAAGATTCAGCTCCGTCGTATATCCTCTCTCCAATTCGATCCCTGCGTCCCTGAAATATCCTGCAATTGCATCCGTTGAGAGCTCACCTGTCTGCTCACTAAAACCGCTGCCGTTATGGCAGACATAGACCTCTCTGAGCCGGTCTTCCATCCTGAGGAGATGTACAGGAAATGCGTCAAGCAGTTCGTTCGAAAAGATACAGCCCCTGATCGTTCCGGCCTCTCTGATATCACTGATCCATGTAATTTTTTCCTTATAGAAATTCAACCGCTCCTGCTGACGTTGCCGCTGCAGTTCATTCCTCTCAACAATAAAATACTGAAGGCTGTGAAAAAAATGCCCGGTTGCGCCCTGATCTTCACTGCCGGCCCGCGTCAGATAATCCAGCATATCCTTGCATACGTAACCCTCTCCCGCTCCCATTTCAACGATCGTAAACACCTCGGCAGAATCCATCAATTCCCACATCTCCATGATCTGCTTACCGACCATGGCGCCGAATATTGCATGAAGATGGGAACTGGTATAAAAGTCCCCTCCTCTGCCGATCCTCTGTCCTTGCGAAGCATAATAGCCCAGTTCAGGGTCATAGAGGGCCATGTCCATAAAAGCTTCGAAGGTAATAGGCCCCTCTCGTCTTATCCGTTCAAATATTTTGTTTTCAAGGGGATCCATCATTTATGGTCAGGGCTTATTGAAGGGGAATGGACGTGCGGTCAATCACTCTATACAACTTCAAGCATCCTGTCGAGGGCTTTCTTTGCCCGGACGCGGATATGTTCAGGGACCTTTACGACATACCTGTTTTCCTGAAATGCCAGCAGAACACTCTGGAGTGTGGTCTTCTTCATGTTCGGACATATCATGTCTTTCCTGAGGGCATAAAAAGTCTTGTCCGGATTTTCCCTGCGAAGCCGGTACATGAGACCTATTTCAGTACCCACGACAAACTCTTTCTCTGACGATGCCTGAACGAACCTGAGCATGCCTGATGTGCTGGTAACATGATCAGCCATCGCGAGCACCTCGATACGGCACTCAGGATGGGCCAGGATCAGAGCCTTAGGGTGATGTTCTCTTGCCGCCTGAACATCTTGTACGGTTACACGCTCGTGCACATTACAGTAACCATCCCACGCGATGACCTTCTTCTTCGTGTTCCTTGCTGCCCACATCGAAAGATTCTTGTCCGGTACGCAAATGACTGAATCGCCAGGCAGAGAGTCAATGACCTTCACGACATTTGCCGAAGTACAGCAGATATCGCTCTCTGCCTTCACTTCAGCGGTAGTGTTCACATAGGCAACGACAGGAACTCCGGGATAAGCCTTCTTCATCTCGTTCAGCGTGTACTCAGGGGGATAGACATACGCAGGGGGGTTATCAAAACCGGGAAAACTCTTTCTCACCGGCCGGGGCGCATCAGCGCTGATCATGTCTGCCATAGGACAACCTGCATCTACCTCAGGCAAAAGAACGGTTTTGTCAGGCGAAAGAATCGAGGCACTCTCGGCCATGAAATGGACGCCGCAGAAAACGATCATGGCACAATCCTGCGTTGCCGCTATGCGGGAAAGCTCAAGGGAGTCACCGACAAAATCGGCAATCTCCTGAACCTCGTCCCGCTGATAGTTATGGGACAGAATAATTGCGCGCTTTTCCTGCTTGAACCTCAGAATCTGATCCCGAAGGGCGGAGACGTCGGCCGTCATTTACAGCCTGGTCTTGTTGCTTTTTTCGAGTGTAGCGTTCGTAAAGAGGACCGTGCCATCCTCAAGCAGAACTTTGTAGATAGGGGCAATTTTCTCGCGGGGAGTAATGGCGCTCGCATCAGCAAACGTATAACTCTTTCTGCCATTATACAGATTAAAAATCCTTTTTACATACTGTCGTGTCTCATCAATAGGAGGGACATTGCCATATTTCTCAACAGTCCCGGGACCGGAGTTATAGGCAGCAAGAGCAAGGGTCATATTCCCATTGAACCTTTCAAGGAGATATTTCAGGTATCTGGTTCCCCCCTCGATATTTTCCTCAGGGTCAAAAGGATTGGAAACGTTCATGTCCCTTGCAGTAGACGGCATAAGCTGCATAAGGCCTTTTGCACCCTTACGGGAAATAGCCCTGTGGTTGCCGTTCGACTCTGTCTTTATCACTGCCCGGATCAGTTCAGGCTCAAGCGCGTATTTTGATGCAGCCTTCTGGATATACTGGGAATAATCTTTAGGGAATACAATAGCGGGTGCCGGTTGTTCGGGTCTCTGCACCTTCTTGTCAGCACTGACATGCTGGGACTTTTTCCCATAAGGCGCATCTGTATAGCAGATGACACCGTTTTCATCCACGTATTTGTAGACATCCGCTGATACAGGTGCTACTGCCAGCAAAAGATAACAGAAAAGCGTCGCAGCCTTTAGCATGTGTACATGTTACCACGGAAAGCACCCCGAGTCAATATTTACGCCTTATCGGGGAGTTGCGGGGAATAGCATTTTTTTACTTTAACTGTTTCATGGAAGGCAGCTCAAAAAAATAAACGTTTTCATGGTAAAATCACGGCGTGAGAAAGAAAATTCTTATTGTGGACAATCTGGAGGATATGCTCGCTCGTGAAAAAACGATCCTCAACAGAGTCAGCTTCGAGATATTTACCGCCTCGACCGGGCGAGACGCCCTGTCGCTGCATAAAGAACATCTGACAGATCTCATGATCATATCTCTTGACCTCCCTGACATGAGCGGAGACAAACTATGCACTTCGATACGAAAAGATTCAGACCTTCGCCAGGTATCCATCATCATGACGTGCAACAATAATATTGACTGCATCGAGCGCGCAACGCACTGCGGCGCAAATGCCCATATCACAAAGCCGTTCCATTCCGGTCAACTGACAGAACAGGTTACCAAACTGCTTTCCATTCCGCAGAGACAAAACTATCGGGTTCTCATCAGGATATCGGTCAAAGGTACTTTTTCCAATGAACCATTCTTCTGCTCTTCCTGTGATATCAGCTCTACCGGCATCAGGATCGAGACGGACAGACAGCTGGCAAAGGGCGATCTTTTGTCCTGCTCTTTTTTTCTGCCCGGCTTTGGCAAGGTTATCACAGAAGGCGAGATAGTGCGGACAGATAATAATGGTGATACACCGCGCTATGGCATTCGTTTTCGCTATCTCGACCCTGCATCCAGGAACGGCATCGATTCATTTATTGCCAATCGGTCAGAGCAAAAAATCTGATATGTCATCAGTCGAGGAGAGTTTCGAGGTATGCGACGCCGAAGGTCGTGTGATCGGTCTTGCTACCCGTTCACAACTGCATAGAGACCCTTCCCTAATTCACCGCGTAGTCCATGTGATGGTATTTAATAGTCAGGGAAACCTTCTGCTTCAAAAGCGTTCGAAAAACAAGGACATAGCGCCGGGCAAGTGGGACACCTCTGTGGGCGGCCATGTCAACCCCGGCGAGGAGATTCATGATGCCGCTGTTCGGGAGATGAAAGAAGAGCTGGGCATTGAGCAGTCCGACCTTCAGTTCCTGTACAGCTATCTCTTCAGGAATCATCGCGAGTCTGAACTGGTAAGCACTTTCTCATGCATAGGCGAAGGAGAAGTCCAGTTCAATGCAGAAGAAATTGATGAGGTGAGATTCTGGTCTATGAACAGCATCAAAGAGCAGACAGGAAAGGGAATATTCAGCAGTCATTTTGAACAGGAATTCAGCCACTACTTGCGTCAGATCGAAAAACAGGGCTAAGATTTCTCCTATCCCCTGAGCATCTCCGGGTTCGTATGCGGGATGAAGAGCGCACCCTGGAGCACGTTCAGGAGGTCTGCATCCTCGCTCATCTCCCGGTAGGTTATCAGGGACTGAATCTGTTCGATCTCTGTTATCATCGAACTTTCAAGAAGGACCATGGAAGCCCCTTTCAGGGAAGAATTACCTGTCGGAACGATCTTGTCCCTCTGAATATCAGGCAGCATGCCGATATTCACCGCACTCTCGATATTTATGCCGCAGCCCAGGGCGCCGGACACAAAAATCTTTCCGATTTCACGTATCCGCATACCGACCAGCCTCAGAAACACATAAAGAAAGGCGAACATGGCAGCCTTGGAGCGCAGAAAATTCTGAAGCTCATGCTGGGTAAAAAACAGCTCTCTCTCAGGCGAGCGATAGAGCAGATAGGCAGGGACTTCGTCTTTCATTATGACACCCGTGGCCGGCATGCTGAACTTGCCCGCCTGATCAATAATGCCTGTTGCATAGAGCTCGGAAACAAGGTCAATAAGCCCTGATCCGCATATGCCCTCAGGTTCTCCATTGCCGATAACCGTGAACTTCGGCTCTTTGGTCGTGCGATCGATCTCCAGACGGCTGATCGTACCCTTTTCAGCCTTTTTCCCAATATCAGTCACACCGCCCTCAAGTGCGGGGCCGGCAGCTCCGGCACCGACCATGATCCAGTCCCTGCAGCCGAGCGTAATCTCCACATTCGTGCCGACATCCATAAACAGTACAGGGGCTTCCTGCTTATGGAGTCCCGTGCAGATTATGCCGCTGATAATATCACCGCCCACATAACTGCCGGCATTCGGAAAAACATAAACCGTTGCATCCGGATGAATCGATAGGCCGATCTCATCTGCCCTGCAAAAAAATGCACTGCTTATTGCAGGCGTATTGGGAACAACAGGGATATTCCTGACATCCAGGCCGAGGAAAAAATGGGACATAATAGTGTTACCGGCAACGGTCATCGCATAAACATCTTTTTCCTGAATACCATTTTTTTTGCAGATATCCAAGACAAGGTTGTTCACACCATCTCTCAATGATTCCGTCAGTTCTGCTGCTTCCCCTGTCATTGCCATTTGTACGCGGGAGAGCACATCTGCTCCAAAACAAATCTGCGGGTTCTCCCTTTCAGAAGCAGCAAGTCGTCTTTTTGTGTCAAGCTCAAAAAGTGCGCATTCCAGTGTTGTTGTCCCGATATCCAGGGCAATGCCGAATATCTTACTCCTGCTGATGTCAAGAACTCTCAGGCCACGGTCACCATGCCCTATAACCACAGTTACAGAAAAGTTGTTTTTTCTCAGTTCATCAGGAAGTCTTCTGAGCAGATGAAGGGGGATAGACACCGATGAGAGTCCTGCCATCCTGAGTGCATCTGTCAACCGTTCAGCATCAGCGGCCTTATCATCAGAAGAGGGATGCGGAAGTGCAACGTCAAGGACAAAGGCGAGCGGTCTATGATTCATACATTATTGCACCCATCTCTGAAACATCATATCCCCCGAGCCCTTCGACAGATGCCCTGAACTCTTTATCATTCCTGATAATATCGAGCATTGCTGCTATCTGAGGCATCAGAGCAAAGTCTTTCGGGACAGCAAGATCATATCGCTCTTTGGCAACCGGTATAAACTCCAACCCCAGGGCATTCGCTGCAGCAAGTATGCCCATGCCAGTGTCAGCAATGCCGGTCAGGACTGCAGATGCCACCCCCATATGCGTATATTCCTCCCGGTCATAGCCCGTTATTTGCCCCGGTAATATTCCCTGTTCTTTCAGATGTTTGTCGGTAAGCAGGCGTGTGCCTGAGCCTCGCTGCCGGTTGATAAAGCAGACGTCGCCCCGTGTAAGGTCCCCAAAATCTCTGATATGCTTTGGATTGCCTTTGATGACCATGAATCCCTGCTCCCTGTATACCAGATTGACAAGGAGCATTTTTCTGCCGCTGAGATGACTCTGCAAAAAAGGAACATTATATTCGCCTGTTGCCTCATCGAGCAGGTGAGTGCCTGCAATATGCGCCTCTCCCTTTTTCAGGGCCATAATGCCGCCCATGGAGCCTACATGAGCTGAAGAAAGTGAAAATTTCGGAAATGCTTTTCTGAGCTGATTCGCAAGCAGGTCAAGGGCATTATCGTGGCTTCCTGTACATACGATGGTATTCTCTATTTCGTCCTTTTCCCGAAGCATCTCGACAGGCACTTCAGTCCCTGCGCCATACCCTTCAGACATGGCAGGTATTCTCACAAAGCCGTCTGCGCGCACCAGCGACATAAGGACTCCGGCACCTCTGCCCACCGGTGTCGCAACGATGTTTTTACCGACCCGCCCAAGTTTTACTCTCAGGAATTCTTCCTGGCCAAGCGATGATGCAACCTGGCGCGACAACTTTGCGCTCATCACTTCGGCCGGCGGTACGTCAATACCCTGCAGGGCATAAACCGGCATTTTGCCGAAAAGGTTGAATGTAATATATGCGGAAACAGGATATCCAGGTATGCCGAGCACCGGCTTGCCCATTACCCATCCAAGAATAACCGGCTTACCCGGCTTTATGCTGACGCCGTGAATCAGGACCTTGCCAAGAGATGCAAGCGCCTTTGCCGTGTAGTCCTCAGAGCCTGCTGACGAGCCAGCATTGATCACAACAACGTCATAGAGTTCGCAGGCCTTTCTGAGCGTTTCTGTAATCTGTTCAATATCATCAGGAACAGGACTGAAGCGAATTGCTCTTCCGCCCCATTGCTCAACGAGCGATGAAAGTATGCGTGAATTAAATTCAACAATATCACCCTTTTTGAGTGGCTCACCCGGCTCAACCAGTTCTGTCCCTGTCGGAATGACAGCAACCCTTGGCAGCCGCCTTACCTTAATTTCCGTATGGCCGCCCGAAAGCATGGCGCCAATATCCACAGGCCGTATCCTGTGGCCCCCGGTAAGTATCAGTTCTGTGCTGACAATGTCCTCACCTATTACCCTGACATGCTGCCAGGGGGTCACCGGCTCGATGATCTCGATTACTTCCTGCCCATCCTTCACAATACGGTTCACATCTTCGATCATGATGACAGCATTGAATCCTTCCGGAATCGGGTCGCCGGTATCAACATACACGGCATCCTCAGAAAGAGCGAGACTCTTCGGTTCAGTTTCGGTCGCTCCAAACGTGTCGCTGAATCGAACGGCAAATCCATCCATGGCAGAGGAATGATAAAAAGGAGAGGAGATTAAGGCAAAAACGGCTTCTGCAGTCAGTCTTCCAAGAGTTTCCTGCACAGGGATTGATTCAGCCAGCAGAGGACCGGCCATATGTTCAGACAGGGTTTCCTGCCAAAGCTGTATGGCCTTTTCAAGCGGGGTATTTTCGATATAGATTCCCTTTTTCAGAAGCCGCTCCTTGCATGACGAACTGGACAACAAAAGTATTTTTTATTATTGAATAATGGCGGGATTAAATCAACGAAAGACAAAATGGAGATCTATTCTTTCATCTGTTCAAGCTCATGAGCCTCAACGGTAACCGTGCGGTTCCTGCCAAGCTGCTTTGCCCGGTACATGGCAAAATCAGCGCAGCGGATCAGCCTGTCCTCATTTTCGACCTTGGCATCGGGCATGCCTGAAATGCCGATACTGACAGAAATCCTTCGGTCCAGCTCAGCAAAATCATGTATCTCTATCGCCTGCCGCATCCGTTCGGCAACTGTCCTGGCATGCATTTTGTCCGTGTTCGGAAGAATGATCATGAACTCCTCGCCGCCATAACGGGCAGCAGTATCTATATCCCTGATGCTTTTCATGAGAATGCCTGAAACTTCTTTTAATACCAGGTCTCCTGCATCATGGCCGAAGGAGTCATTGATCTTCTTGAAATAATCTATATCAATCATGACAAGAGAAAACGGCGTGCCATACCGTCTTGCACGTTCGTATTCACTCGTAAGCGCATCGTGAAAGCGACGCCTGTTGTACAGACCGGTAAGTGCATCCGTGATCGCCATGTAATTGACCTTGTCAAGCAACTCCTCGAGCTGTTTGTTCTTCAGTCTTAATTCATCCTGCAATGCCTTTGTCCTGAGCGAGGCATAGATTCGGGCATTGAGTTCAAGCTCATTATAAGGCTTGGGCAGGTAGTCGTCAGCTCCGATCTGCAGGCCTGAAATCTTGTCCGAAAGCTCCTTCTTCACCGTAAGCATAATGACAGGGATGCCTTTTGTGCCTTCATCAAGCTTCAGCCAACGGCAAACCTCGTAACCGTCCATGCCCGGCAGTATGACATCAAGAACGATGATATCAGGCTTTTCTGATTTGACCAGCTTGATAGCGTTAATCCCATCCTCTGCCCAGAGGATCTCATAGCCGACCTTCCTGAGTATTTCCATTGTGGCTGAGGCCTGGACGGGATCATCTTCAACGAGTAAAACCTTTGCTTTTGCCAAGATACCCTCCCTTACTCCGCTTAAGCATAACAATTGGAAAACAAGATATTCAAGCTCTTTTATTGGCCCGCACGGGGCTCATCAACACCTTCAAAGACTGCTTGCAATGATGCGCCGATTTTCATCCGAAACGAGATGACAGTAAATATGCAGTCCTTTTCTCCTGACCATTAACTCGGCTTTTGTTTTTGCAGCGTTGCAGATACGCCGCAGTATGTCGAATTTTCTGCCGTAATAGAGCCAGGGAAGCAGGTCGCTGATTTCAGCCTTCGCAAACGGCTGGAGTTCAGCCGCTGCTGCACCGGACTTCTTCAGCAGGGTTATGACATCAAAAAGGGGAGGATTCGGCGAAGACCAGAGCGCGACTCTGAGAAGGTTCGCCCAATCCGCGGCAATATGAAGGCGGTCAGGACCCTTTTCAGCAAGAGAAACGATGGACGCCAGTATGTCAGACCCGCTCGGAATATAGAGTCGGTCTTCAAAAGAATACAACTCCTTATGGGCCTGTGCTGCAAGCTCACTTGCAGTGAGGACCACCTCCCTCATTTCTTCAGCGCCGGACGGTTCTTGTACCAAGCTGATCGCAACTCCTTCCGTATGTCATGGTATACACAGGCTGTTACCTCATCTTCTCCGCAAGAATGCAGCAGCCTCGATATGATAGGTATTCGGGAAAAAATCGATCATCTGCACCGAGTCTATGTCATATACAGTTTTCAGTTTCTTCAGATCCCGGGCAAGTGTGGATGGATTGCATGAGACATAGACGATAGTATCAGACGGCATATCAAGAATTTTTTTTACGACTTCTGAAGTCAGGCCAGGCCGCGGGGGATCAAGGATGATCATATCGAACTTCTTCTGCATCCGGTATTTTTCTGCAGATGATTTCACAAACCTGCAGTTCTTCAAACCATTGAGTTTCAGATTTCTTGTCCCGTCCTCAACAGCAAAGGGGTTCTCTTCGACAAGTACAACCTCTTCTGCAGCTTGAGCAATAGGCAGGGAAAAGTTCCCTGCTCCGGCATAAAGATCAAGCACCTTCTTCCCTTCCAGGGGTGCAGCCCTGCCTGCAATAAACCCGGCTGCTTTCAGATTAAGACTCCAGTGCGCCTGAAAGAAAGTCCACGGAGAGACCGTATAGTTCAGTCCGTTCAAATCAAACGCAACTGCGCCAGAACCCTCGATAAGGGTATCATTAACAGCAATGCTCGCTATTCCTATTTCCCTGAATGCTTCAGTCCTTTCAGGGTCTACAGCTTCTCCCCTAAGCAACGCTGCTGCAGAATCCCCTGCTGAAAGATGGATCTCTTTGAGCCCGGCAGCAAGGTTTCTTTCCCTGATACGCTGAAGCAGTTCGTTGATACGGTCGATCATGAGAGGACAGGACTCAAAAAACACGACATCTCTCGATGACTCCCTGAAGAAGCCGATAGTTCCCTCCCGTGAGATCTTGAACTGGGCTCTGTGGCGGTAATGCCATTGCGCATCGGTCAGAGAGGGTGAAAGCTGCACCTCGATACCCCCGAGTCTGGTCAGGGAATCAACAAGGACCTCCTCTTTCATGCTCACCTGCTTTTCATAAGCGATGAACTGCAGATGACAACCGCCGCAGATACCGAATACCGGGCAGGGAGGCTCGACTCTGAACTCGGAAGGCTCTACTACCTGGGTGACCGTACCGAGCATATAGTCGCGCTTCCTTTCGTCAATATTCACGTCAACGAGTTCACCCGGCACTGCTCCCTTGATCAGGATGACTTTTTCATCCCGCGCTATACTGTATCCGCCGTACGCCGGCAATAATGGTCTTACAATCAATGCCGCTATTCCTTTCCCGCAAGTTTTCTGATAGTCGCCTTCATCTCGGTGAGATCAGCCGACTTGACAATATACGCCTCTGAGGCCCATACCGAAAAGTCATCCCGGTAATCATAGGCTGTCGACATGATGATCGGCATACGAGGCTTCTTCTCTTTCATCTGCCTTAGGAGCTTGATACCGTCAATGTCGGGGAGATGTATATCGAGCGTCACCAGATCAAAGTCCTCAGCCTCGAACTTCACCAGCCCCTCCCTGCCGGTCGCTGCGGTAACAATCTCGTACCCCTCCTCCTCAAGTTCCTCCTGGTAGAGCCTGAGGATGCTCAGGTCATCGTCAACAATAAGAATTTTCATGCTTGCACCTCCGTTATTGGTATAAAAACTCTGAAAACCGTACCCCGATCTACTTCGCTCTCGACCTCAATCCGTCCATTATGTTCCTGGATAATCCTGTGAGTAATCGCCAGTCCAAGACCAGTGCCTGTGGATTTGGTCGTAAAAAAAGGATTAAAAATGGAGTTCATCTCTTCAGCAGGAATTCCCTTGCCCGTGTCGCGCACCTCCAGGACAACGTCATCACCATCAGCATAGGTCCTCATGGTTATCGTGCCGGTGCCCTGGAGGGCCTGAATTGAGTTCGTAACAATGTTCACGATCGCTTCCTTGGTCCTGTCCGGGTCAACAAAGACTTTCGGCACAGGCTGGTAATCCTTATGCAGGATAATCCCGCGTTCATTAATATCAGACTGCATCAGCCGGGCAATGTCCTCAACGATATCGTTGATGTTCACCTCCACGCGTGAAAGCCTCACCTCTTTCACAAAACCGAGGATCTCCCTGAGTATGCTTTCAAGCCGGGACACCTCTTTAACGATGATCCCGGCATACTCTTTAAGGTTTCCGTCCAGTTTCTTCTCAAGACGCTTCGCAAACCCTCCGACAGAAACCAGGGGGTTTCTGATCTCATGGGCAACCCGGGCAGCAACCTCACCCAGCGCTGCCATTTTTTCAGACATGCCCACCTTCTTCTGAAGCTGCTTGAGTTCAGTAATATCACGCACCACATGCACAGATCCCATGAACTCTCCGGTCGTGTCAAAAATCGGGGAACTGGAGGTGAGGAATGTACCCCCGAGATGCGGGTCGTCAAGCTCCTCAACATAAGCCTTTCTGGTGTTCACGGTCTTATGATGGGGGCACTTCACATAAGGCTCGGTTGTGCCATGGAACAGCTCATAACATTTCTTGCCCAGAATCTGGTCAGAGGAAAGACCGAGCCTTTTCATGACCGCCTTATTGATCCTCTTCACGACATAGTCACTGCTGTTAAAATAGACCATGTCAGACATGGACTCAAAGATATTTTCAAGCTGCTGCTCAGCCATGATCATCTTCTCATAGAGTCGCGCACTCTCAATGGCTGATGCAATCTGGTTGGAAAAACTTGCAAGGAATTGCATGTCCTCGTCGGTGACGGCTTTGCGGTTGAAGTAATTGTCGACCCATATAAGCCCGATCACCTTGTCGCGGGAAATGAGCGGGACGACTGCATATGCCTGTGTACCAAGCTGTTGAATAAGCACAGCGTCAGAAAGGGCCTCCTCTTTCACGTCTCTCACATTAAAGGGAAGTTTTTCCTTGACCGAGCGGGTCAATATCGTGCTTTCTTCAAGTGATATCTCAATGCCTACGGTCAGACGCTCGAGAAAAGATTCTCTGTGCACCGGGCCTGAAGCGATATCCTGCATAATCTCATCGAGGCTCTTGTGCTTGATAGAGAGGTCGTCCCAAATCTTCCAGGCCTCCTCGGGGGTTGCAGGTCCAACACCCATAATGCCCTTGAGAACTCCCCGGTCCTCGTCAACGAGGAAAAGGATTGCCCTGTTAAAGCCCATGCCGTCGCTCATCGTGACAGCAGTCAGAACCATTCTGAGAAGCCTGTCAAGCTCCAGCGTACTTCTCATGGCCGTAGAGATGAAAAACAGTCTCGACATCTCCTGATTCCTCCGGATCAGTTCTTTCTCCACGCGCTTTCTTTCGGATATATCCCTTGATATGCCGCAGATACCGATCACCTCGCCTGCGGCATCCTTGATCGGGGAAAGAGTCAGGCTGACCTCGATAACCGCGCCGTCACTTCTTTTCCTCAGTGTTTCAATGTCCTTCAGCACTTCCCCTTTCTTCAGCTTTTCGATATGGTCTTTTTCCTTGTCGGTCATAAAGTCGGGCACAAACGGAAGAAACTTCCCCATTACCTCCTGTTCGGTAAAACCGAAGGTCTTCTCCGCGCCCCCATTCCATGACGTAACAAGTCCGGCAAGATCGCTGGTCACAATAGCATCAGCAGAGTTGTCAATAATGCTTTCAAGGTATTCCTTGGTCTGAATCACCTCACGGTAAAGGCTTAGCGTCTCTTCCTGATAGAGAATCCTCTCGGTGATATCCAAAATAAATACGACACATTCAAATATTTCACCGGCTTCGTTCAGGATGGGATATGCTGTAAGCTCGGCATAATTGACATTTCTGGACTGGGTAATGGTATTGATTTCGCCTGTCTCAAAGGTGGCCTTTGCTGCACAATGCGGACAGATTCCTATCGTATCATGGAAAATCAGCTGGCTGTCTTTTCCGACAAGATCACTTCCGGACAGACCGATCCACTCTTCAACATATTTATTTGCCGAGGTGATCACAAAATTCCGGTCAAGCGTAATGATACCTCCCTGAACACTGTCGAAAAGTATATTGAGCCGTCGTTTTTCCTCAAACGCCTGCCGCTGCCGGCTTACTTCATTTTCAAAAATCCTTGCCTTTTCTATGGCAATGGATGATATGGAGGCAAAGCCTTCAACCGTGTTCAGGTCATCGGCAGTAAAGGGAACCGGCCTTCCCCCGTTGTCAAGCTTGTCATAGAGGCTGAGCGTGCCGAGCACCATATCGCCCACCTTCAGGGGAACGCATATGGCCGTCTTGATATCGATACCCGGCACCTTCATATTTGCCGATATGTTCTTTGCGTCCTCAACAAGCATCGCCTCGTTGTGTTGTGCGACCCATCCTGCAATGCCTTCACCGAGGGCCAGTTCGAGCTGCGGTTCGAGTTCCTTCTGAAGGCCATAGGAAGACTTTATCTTCAGCTTGTCCGCCTCCAGGAGGCGGATAATACAGCCGCGCGAGGAGACGAGATGCGACATTTCTTCGGTGATCTTGCGCAGAAGCTGCTCTGAATCAAGGAGTGACGTTATGGCCCTGCTGAGGTCGAAGAGCACGGTCATTTTCACGATCTGGGTCTTTGCTGCATCATAGAGTTCAGCATTCCGCATAACAGAACCGATCGTCAGGGAAACGATCCTGAGTATGCTGATCTCGTCATCGGAGAAGACATGTTCTTTCCGGTTCATAATGACGAGCAGGCCTATGCAGCTCTCATCACGCGTGATAGGCATGACAAGCCCGCTCGCATTCGTATCGGGAAGGCTGTCACCGGCAAGGAGTTCGGCAAAAGACCTGATCGTGAACGGCTCGTGAGATGCAAGAATCGGCTGCACCAGAGTATTGTCCACTGAGATACGAAATCCATTGATCTCGGCATCAGGGTCATTCGATGCGACCAGGTAAAAGGCCTTCCGCTCAGGAGTGAGCAGATAAATCGAACAGGTGCCATAGTTAAGTTTTCCGGCAAGTATCTGCACCATTTGAGCAAAAGCAGTTTTTTGTTCAAGGGTAATTCCGGCTATACGTGCGATGTCCAGAAGCAGTTCTGTCTCGTTCAGCTTCCGGCCCAGCTTGGTGCTCGATGATTCGAGGTCAGACACCATATCGTCAAACCGCGAAGCAACAACGCCGAACTCATCAGCGCGGTCCATCCGGATCCTGTAGGAAAGGTCTCCGGCACTGATCTTTGCCGTTGCCTTGAGCAGTTCATTGAACGGAGATGCTATGGCCCTGCGAATGCTGATAAGCAGGATAAAGGCGATTATTGAGGTCAGTCCGATCAGGGTAAAATGGTAGGTGATCATCCGCCGCTTGGTTTTCTCGCCGGCACGGGAAACTTCAGCAACTAATTTTACCGAGCCTTCCTGTATGGTATCGATGGCAGAGACGATTTCGAGGGTAAGACTTTCAATTTTGCGGATCAGCACAAGGACCTCAGGGTCTCCGACAGGTTCCCGTTTATCCATAACGATGATCGCATAACCGAGCACCTGATAAAATTTTTCGGCAAGCAGTTCGACCTCTGCCTTATGCTCGGCCTGAACGCTGAGCAGTCCGAAATCCTGATATACCTCAGAAAGCCGGTTCGCAAACTGTCTTCGAAACCTCACCTCTCCGGTTATGCCCCAATCCCTCACATCCTCAACAAAATCGGCAATATTGCGCTCAAGATCGCTGATCATTTTGCTTTCTGCGCTCACCACACTGAGCATGCCCATATGCCTGCTCAGGTTCTCAAAGATCAGAATCGAGCCGACCCCCAGCAGGGCGATAACAACAAGAAAAACAGAGAGCATCAGCGTGATTCTGGTTCTGAGTGTCATGTTAAACGCTTTTCACCAGCTTTACGGTACACGTCAAGATATTCTCCTGCCGCCTTTTCCCAGGAAAAGTTCATCTCCATGGCCTGGCGGATCAGCTCCTGCATCTTCTTTCTGTCAGCATAAACGCAGAACGCTCTCTTGGCAGCCTCAAGCAGGGCACGCGACGCATACTCCTCAAAGAGAAATCCCGTCCCTCTGCCCGCAAGGTGGTCATAGTCATGAATGGTATCTGCAAGACCGCCGGTCTTCCTGACAATCGGAATGGTACCGTATTTCATGGCAATGAGCTGGCCTATGCCGCAGGGCTCATACCGCGAGGGCATAAGAAAAAGATCAGATCCGGCATAGATGCGATGGGCAAAAGGTTCTTCAAAGCCGATATACAGATAGACTTTCCCCCTGTGCTCTTCAGCCTTGGCAGTTAAGGCCGCCTGGTAGAGTTCCTCGCCTTTGCCGAGCACCAGAATATTGGCGCCAAGCCTGACAAGTTCATCAAGAGACTGAAGGATCAGGTCCAGTCCCTTCTGATAAGAAAGCCTGCTCACGATACTGACAACAGGGGCTTTCCTGTCTTTAAATCCCGCAAGCCTGACCAACCGCTCTCTGCAGACTGCCTTGCCCCTCAGGTCCTTTGCGTTGTATGTTGAGGGGAGGAATGTATCCTGCTGCGGGTCCCATTCCTGATTATCGATGCCGTTGATGATGCCATAGAGATCCTGCCTTCTTTTGCGAAGCAGACCGTCCATACTGCATCCGTGCTCAGGATCAAGGATCTCCCGGCTGTAAGTCTCGCTGACCGTATTGAGCAGATCAGCGTACAGAAGCCCTGCCTTCATAAAGCTGAGCGTACCGAAGAACTCAAGTCGTTCAGGTACGAAATAATCCCAGCCCAGTCCGGTAAAAGTCATATTGGCCGCTTCATAATTGCCCTGATAAGCAAGGTTATGCACCGTGAAAAGCGTTGCAGTCCTGCTGAACTGCCGGTGATGCCTGTACAGGGATTTGATATACAGCGGTATCAGTCCGGTCTGCCAGTCATTGCAGTGAAGGATATCAGGATGAATATCCAGTGCCAGGCAGACTTCAAGCACGGCACGGCAGAAGAAGATGAACCTGACGGCATTATCCCCATACTCGCCAGAGGCTGTTCCATACAGTTCAGGTCTGTCGAAGAGCTGGTTGCATTCGATAAAATACGCCTCAGGCACCTTGCCCTTGCCTGTGGTATAGATTGCACCTTCAAGAGCAAAGTTGCCCATAGGAACCCTGATCGTCTTCCCTGTCTTCTGCAGATTGAACTTCCCCCTGATTGACGCATACAGGGGCATGATAAGCGATGCCTTATGCTTTCTCCTGCGAAACTCCCTGACAAGGGCACCGGTCACATCAGCAAGACCTCCTGTCTTTGCATAGGGCACAGCTTCAGAACATGCGATCAGAATATTCAAACCCTGGCCTCGCGCATGAACTTGGCCGACTCCTCCGGCGGTGTGGGATTAATATAAAAGCCCGACCCCCATTCAAAGCCCGCAATCTTGGTAAGCTTCGGCACCAGCTCTATATGCCAGTGATAATAGTCATTCGCCTCATCATAGAATGGAGACGTATGGATAACGAAATTATACGGAGGGGTGTCAAGAATCCTGTCCATCTGACGCAGGATGCGCTGGAGGATCTCTGCCAGCTCGCTATAGTTCTTCTCAGCCGGACTGAAGGCAGACTCGTGCCGCTTCGGCAAGATCCATGTTTCAAACGGCGCACGGGGTGCAAAAGGGGCAAGCGCCACATATTTGGCATTCTCATAAATGACCCGTTTGCCATCCGCAAGCTCCTGACTGATAACGTCGCAGAATATACACCGCTCCTTGAACTCATAGTGCTGCCGCGCTGCATCAAGCTCTTCCTTCACCAGCTTCGGCACGATCGGAAGGGCAATGAGCTGAGTATGGGAATGCTCAAGGGAGGCGCCGGCAACCTCGCCCTCGTTCTTGAAGACCAGACCGTATTTGAACCGATGGTCCTTTTTGAGATCGGAAAGCCTCAGAAACGCGGCCCAGAGCACGTCCTCCACTGCCTTCTGCGACATGGTCGCCAGGGAGTGGCTATGGTCAGGAGATTCAACAATTACCTCATGGGCTCCAACACCGTTCATCTTGTCGAATATGCCTTCGCCTGACTTGTTCAGATCGCCGTAAATCTGGAGAGCAGGAAATTTATTCGGCATGACGCGCAAGGTCCAGTCAGGGCTGTTGGCAGAAGAATTAGGCGGCCTGAAGGCCATGATCTCCGGCGGTGTCGTGTATTCATTGCCCGGGCAAAAAGGACAGAACCCGCCTTTTTTTCTCTGCGATGCAGAAAGAAAATCCGTTGGCCGTTTCCCCCGCTCGATCGATATAATCACCCATCTGCCCACGATGGGATCTTTTCTCAGTTCAGGCATATATTTCCTCCGGTTATTGCAAAAAAAGGAGCTAAAAAGACAATCTTCTCCCGTTTGATGCTTTTTGATTTGGGGTATTATATCATGTGTACAAATGAAAGAGACATTTCGTCCAAGGCTTATCAATGACCCTTTCGGTGATCCCTGTCTTTATATCAGAATGACCCGGGAGAAAAAGGCTATTCTTTTTGATCTTGGCGACATCAGGAGTCTTTCTTCAGCCGAACTGCACACGGTCACCGATGTCTTCGTCACCCACACTCACATCGACCATTTTATCGGCTTTGATGCCCTCCTCAGGATCATCCTGCGCAGGGAGATACCGCTGAATATCTATGGCCCATCCGGAATAACAGGAAATGTGCAGGGAAAACTGAGAGGATACACATGGAACCTGATCAGGGACTACCCCGCAAGGATCAACGTATTCGGCGTTGGCAGCAGGACAGTGACCCATACACTCTTCAGTGCCGCTGATGGGTTCAGGAAGAGGATCATTGACAAGAGGCCGGCCGGCGGTCTGCTTCTGGATGCCAGGCTCTTCACCGTATCTGCAGCAGGTCTCTCACATGGAACAAGCTGCCTGGCATACAGACTTGAGGGAAAGCCGCAGATCAATATAGACAAGGACAGACTCCTGAAGAAAGGCCTGACAGTCGGTCCGTGGCTGACTGAATTTAAGAACAGACTGCATGAACAGGGGCCTAAGGGGACGATATTCATTGATGGAAAGCGCTACCGGATCAGGGAACTCATGGATATTGTCAGGACAGACAGCGGACCGATCATATCATACGCTACAGATATTGCGATAAACAGGAAGAACCTTCATGCCCTCATCGCGTTTGTCGAAGGTTCCGATATTTTGTACTGCGAAGCATATTTTCTCGAAAAAGACCGTCAGCGGGCAGTGGAGCGGTCTCATCTTACCGCAGCTGAATGCGGCAGGATTGCAAAGGCTGCAAAGGTGAAGAAACTGGCGCTCATGCATTTTTCGCCGAGATACAAGGATTCGCCTCAACTGCTCATTGAGGAAGCAACCAGGGAGTTTGAAGGGGAAGTGATCTGCAAACCCTTTCAGCAGTTCAGACAGTCGGCCCGCCAGGCACATTCATTCTGATTGCAGTCACCCGCTATTGCTGTCCCAAAGCAGTCGAAGTTCCCTTCCGCCCTCTGGATAGACCTGATAATCTCATCCTTTTTCATCTTGCCGACCTTGATATCAAACTGTTTGGCCATTTCCTTAACATCTTTCAGTGTCATGTTTATCACCTTTCCTGTTATTTGTGTCTATCAGGACATCATTGTTTAACCTTAGAGCAAACTGAACAGGAAATCAAGAGGAAAAAGAAGAGGAAAAAGAAGAGGAAAAAGAAGATTTTGGTAAGCCTTCAGTTACTGGTGGTTGTTATTCTTGAGAAAATCCCTCCTAACCTCCCTTTGTCAAAGGGAGGCATAAATCCCCTCTTTGGCAAAGAGGGGCGAGGGGAGATTTTATCCTAAAAACCGCAGTTACCCGCTACTTTGAGCAGTCAGAAGCAGGCTTGATTTCAGCCTGAAACCGGTCACGGTGGTTATTATATGCTCACAGGCATATTGCCAAACTGATTTCAGGTTCAACTGCTCCGCAGCGA
>JACRHC010000098.1 GCA_016217675.1 Nitrospirota bacterium | reverse complement strand
TGGTCGGGGCGAGAGGATTCGAACCTCCGACCCCCTGCTCCCAAGGCAGGTGCGCTAGCCAGGCTGCGCTACGCCCCGAACTATTTAATTTACAGGAGAGCGGAAGGAAATGTCAACGAGAATGGTGGACCCAAAATCCGCGATTGTTTTAATCTTTTTAAGGGTCTAATTCCCCGCCGCTTGCGGCGATAGATAAAATTATTCCGCTAAAATACCCCGTTGCTTGCAGCGGGGAGTTTTGGCCCCTATGGCAAACAGCACCGGAGCTTTCTCGGCTGCCTCACACCAGTTGATGATATCAGCCTGGTATGCGGCGCTGTCTGAACGAAGACTTGTTATCCGTCTGCCCGCGGGTTATTAGTGAATTTTCCTGGATACACAGTCAAGTTAAGGTTGTCATAATTCCTTCTATTTATTATAAGTCAGCACAAAAACTTGACAAACATATAAACATATGGTTATATGTAAATATGTTTAATGCAGTAAGACTAATGAAGCTTTTCTCAGATACGACCAGGCTGAGGGTAATGATGGTTCTTGCCAGGAAAGAACTCTGTGTCTGTCAGATCATGGGAGTATTGGGTATTTCGCAGCCTCTGGTGTCGAGGAATCTTGCCATGCTGAACGATGCCGGGCTTATTGATGAAAGAAAGGAAGGCAAACTTGTGTTTTACTCTCTCAATAAAGGGCTGCCTGAGGCGCAGAAAAAAACTATCGAACTTTTGCAGGAGATGACTGAGGATGATAAAACATTTTCAGATGATCTCAAATCTCTGCGTGAATGCGAGGAGTTTCAGCAGAAGGCTGGCAAATGCGATATGAATACCTTTAAAGAGTTCATGTCAATGAAATCAAAAAAGATTCCTGTTGCTTGCAAAATGGAGGTCTGACATGGCTGTAAGTTACAAACAAATTTTGCTGTTCTTGTTTCTGTTATGTGTATACAGCGAAAATTCCTATGCAAAAGAACAGGTTCTGACACTGCATCAGGCACTGACCCAGGCATTGCATGGCAACCCTGAGATCAGGGGACAAGACAGGGGGCTTCTTGCTGTAAATGAGGACATAAATATGGCCCGCAGTTATCTGCTGCCCAAAGTTGTCCTTGAAGAGAGGTTTATGCGCACCAGCAATCCAACCTATGCCTTTATGTCAAAGCTTAATCAGGAGCGATTTACCATGGCGGATTTTTCGATCAGCAGCCTGAACAGCCCTGCTCCTGTATCTGATTTTCAGGCAAGCATCTCTTTTGAGCAGCCGCTCTTTGCACCAAAGGCATATATCGGTATAACGATGGCAAAGAAGGAATTTGAGGCACAGACAGGGGATGCTGCCAGGAAAAAGGAAGAAGTGATCTTCGGCGTATTTAAGGCATATCTCGATGCTCAGACTGCAGCAGAGTATGTGAAGGTTACAGAAAAAGGCATTGAGGATGCAAAAGAGCATCTCAGGATAGCAGAAAGCAGATACAAAAACGGACTTGGACTTTATTCTGACAAGCTCAGGGCAGAGGCTGCCCTAAAAAATGCTGAGGTAAAGAAGGTGACAGCAGAAAAAAACCTGCTGATTGCGAGGAGGGCTATCGGACTGATGCTCGGGTTGACTGAATCGATCGGTGTTATGGAAAACCGGCCTTCTCTTGAATTAAGGGACATCGAGTATTACAGGCAGATGTCCTCGGCGCGAAAGGACCTTATTGCCTTGGAAGAGCGCCGCCGGAATGCAGAGAATAATCTGAAGATGGCAAATGCTTCATATCTTCCTGTTATAGGGGTCGGAGGAGCATATCAGATCAACAGCCATAAAACTGCTTTTGCGGAAGAGGGAGAAAGCTGGCAGGTGATGGCATTTTTGCGCTGGGATCTCTTTGACGGGATGAACCGTGAGTCCGCACGCAGAAAGGCAAAGCATAGACTCGCAGAGGCAGGTGAATATCTCGATGGCCTGAAAAAACAGGCAGCCTATGAGGTATATGAAGCGTATCTCTCAGTAGGAGAGGCAAAAAAAGGACATGAACTTGCCATGGCAGGCCTTACGTCTGCAGAAGAGGGAAGGCGGTTGGTAAAGACGAGATTTGAAAACAGCCTTTCTCCTGTGGTTGACATGCTGGATGCCCAGATAAGTCTTGACGCTGCCCGCACCGATGTTGTCGCAAAAGAGTCAGCATATTATATTGCCTTAGCACGGCTTAGTTTTCAGAGCGGCACTATTATGCAGGATCTGGAGATAGAAAAATCAGGAGAGACGAAATGAAGAGTTCCCTATTTATCATGATTATTGCCCTTGCACTTTCTCTTTTTATCATTGGCGGCTGCAGGAGCAGAGCAGAAGAGACGAAAGAGGTGAAGAGACCTCAGGTCGCCGGTGTGACTGTCGAGGCGGTAACGTTATCGCAGGCTGATGAATATCTCGAGACAGCAGGGACCGTGAAGGCCAAAACAGTCAGTCTGATAGCAAGCAGGATGATGGGTTCGATTACATCGATCAAAGTGAAGGAAGGGGACAGGGTAAATGCAGGACATCTGCTTGCAACCGTGGATGACAGCGACGTGGCACAGAGGGTCAGGGCTGCAGAGAAGGCGGTTGAGGCCGCAGCACAGCAAAGATCCCTGGCAGATGTCACCTACAAAAGATACAAAAATCTCTATGATGATAAGGCCCTTTCAGGACAGGAACTCGATCAGATCGAAACTCGGAATAAAGTCTCAGATATGGAGTATGAGCGAGCAAAGGCCATGCTTCAGGAGGCAAGGGCATATCATGCATTTACGCGCATAACTGCACCAGTCCCGGGTCTCGTTACAGAAAAAAAGGCAGACCTGGGCAGTACGGCAGTGCCGGGAATCCCGCTCTTCACTATTGAAGATACTTCCGGCTACAGGATTGAGGCCAGTATTGACGAAAAACAGGCTGGAAAGATTAAGCCGGGCCTTGAGGTGACTGTGTTCATCGAATCCCTGAACAGGGAAATCAGGGGTAAGGTCACGGAAGTTGTGCCTGCTGTGGATGCGGCTACGAGGACGCAGTTGATCAAAATTGCGATCAGCTCAGAGGGACTCAGGAGCGGCTCATATGGCAAGGTGTCTATTCCGGCAGGTAAAAAAGAAGCTATTTTGGTCAACAGAAAAGCCGTTGTTGAAAAAGGGCAACTGACCGGCATATATGCTGTTGATGCCAATTCAATAATCACCTATAGATTGATCAGAACAGGGAAGGCATATGGGGACAAGGTGGAGGTTCTTTCCGGTCTGAATCCGAACGATAAAGTTATTGTCGACAGGGTCGATCTCGCAATAGACGGCGGGATTCTGGCAGCTGTTCAGAGCGGGCGGTAAGGGGAGTCATGATGGGCGGCATCGGAATTTCAGGCAGGATTGCAAAGGCATTTATTCAGTCAAAACTGACACCTCTGATTGTGATGGCAGCGCTGCTGCTTGGTATATTTGCCATTGTAGTCACCCCGCGCGAAGAGGAGCCGCAGATTGTTGTGCCGATGATCGATGTAATGGTCTCCTATCCCGGAGCATCTGCAAAAGAGGTAGAAGAGCGCGTGACAAAGCCTATGGAAAAGTTCCTGTGGGAGATCAAAGGTGTCGAGTATGTCTATTCCATAGCAAAGCCGGGCATGAACCTCACCATTGTACGTTTTTATGTCGGTGAGGATATGGAAGCAAGCCTTGTAAAACTCTACAACAAGCTGATGTCAAACTTTGACAAGATCCCCCCTGGCGTGTCCCAGCCCCTGGTGAGGCCGAAGTCCATCGACGATGTGCCGATCGCCACGTTTACGCTTTGGTCAGACCGATATCATGGATATGAACTGAGAAGGGTTGCGCAGGAGGTCTGCGATGAGATCAAAAAGGACAAGGACGTTTCCGAGACATCTGTTATCGGAGGCCAGCGCAGGCAGGTGCGCATAACCCTTGACCCTGCCCGGTTGCGCGCCTATAACCTCTCATCATTTCAGATCATCGGCGCTCTTCAGAAATCGAATGTCCTGCTGCCTTCCGGGGCCTTTTCTGCAGGCAATAAAGAATACCTTGTTGAGTCCGGCGCGCTACTGAAAAACGCAGATGAGGCAGGGTCTCTCGTGGTGAGCGTCATCAATAACAGGCCTGTCTATCTCAGGGATGTTGCCTCATTGCATGATGGTCCGGAGGAGCCGGCGAACTATGTCTTTATGGGGTTCGGCCCTTCAGCCGATACAAAAGGCATCAAAAAAGAATACTCACCTGCGGGCCAGTATGAAGCAGTGACGCTCACCCTGTCAAAAAAGAAGGGCGCCAATGCGAGCGTAGTTACAGAGGATGCAATCAGGAAAATCGAGACACTGAAGAAAACTGTTATTCCGTCGGGCATTGAGGTTACCACTACAAGAAACTATGGCGAGACGGCTAAAGAGAAATCCAATGAACTGCTTGAACATCTGCTGATCGCTTCCATTTCTGTTGTCATCCTCATAGCCCTTGCACTCGGGTGGAGAGAAGCCATTGTTGTGGGTGTTGCTGTTCCCGTGACTCTCGCCCTGACGCTGCTTATCAATTATCTGTATGGCTATACCCTGAACCGGGTAACGCTGTTTGCCCTGATATTTTCAATAGGCATACTCGTTGATGATGCCATTGTCGTGGTAGAGAACATACACAGACATTTCAGGATGCACAAGATTGATCCGTTGACCGCCGCATATGCTGTTGACGAGGTCGGCAATCCCACAATACTTGCAACCTTTACGGTCATTGCTGCTCTGTTGCCGATGGCCTTTGTCTCAGGGCTTATGGGCCCGTATATGCGACCTATCCCGGTCGGTGCATCTGCAGCCATGATCTTCTCGCTTTTGATCGCATTTATTGTAAGTCCATGGATGAGTTACAAGGTGCTGAAGAATGTGAAGCCCCACCCTGAAAATGAAGATGCCGGAAGGGTTGCTGCACTTTATGAGCGCATGCTCAGGCCGCTGATCGAAAAGAGGAGCAAGAGGATTATTGCATTAGGCACAGTGCTGCTGTTCCTTGGTCTTTCACTTCTTCTGATACCTCTCAAAGCAGTTACACTCAAGATGCTTCCGTTTGACAATAAGAGCGAGGTGCAGGTCATTGTCGACCTGCCTGAAGGATCCACGCTTGAGCAGACTGCAGCGCTCGGCCGAGAAATGAGCGAATACCTTAAAACAGTGCCTGAGGTAACAGACCTCCAAACCTATGCAGGAACTGCAGCGCCCTATAATTTTAACGGACTTGTAAGGCATTATTTCATGCGTTCAGGCAGCAATGTCCTGGATATACAGGTGAACTTTACTGCAAAAGGCGGGCGTAAAGCACAGAGTCATGATATTGCAAAGCGGCTGAGACCCCAATTGAAAAAGATTGCTGATAACTATCATGCAAAGTTGAAGGTTGCTGAAATACCACCAGGACCTCCTGTGCTCAGCACGCTTGTGGCCGAGGTATATGGCCCTGATGTAAAGCGTCAGACAGAGATAGCAGGGAAGATCCGCACGGTCTTCGAGCAGACCGAAGGTGTTGTTGACGTGGACTGGTATGTTGAGGATGACCAGAAAAAACTCACCTTTGAAATTGACCGAGAAAAGGCTGCAGCGCATGGCATCACTGCCGAGACCATTGCCCAGAGCCTGAGAATCGCCCTTGGAGGTGTTGCGGCAGGGCTTGTTCATATCGAGAAGGACAAGGAACCTGTAGAACTGTTTCTTCGCATGCCTGCAGGAGAACGATCAGGCATCGAATCACTCCGTCAGGTTTCTGTTCCGTCGTTGAATGGTCAGCAGATTTCTCTGTCTGAGCTTGTGCAGATGAAAGAAGGCGTTGAAGACAAAACGATATATCATAAGAACCTCAGACGAGTTATCTATGTTATCGGCGATGTTGCAGGTACTGCGGAAAGCCCGGCTTATGCAATAGTGAAAATGAAGGACAAAATCCGGCAGTTGAAACTTGAGGAGGGCTATGAACTGAAACAGTATTCATCTGTTCAGCCCTGGCTTGAAGATAACTATTCCATGAAATGGGATGGCGAGTGGCATATTACTTATGAAGTATTCCGCGACCTTGGCATTGCTTTTGGAGCAGTGCTGGTGCTGATTTATATTCTCGTTGTTGCCTGGTTCAGGAATTTTGTGACACCTCTCATTATCATGGCCCCGATACCGCTGACGCTTGTCGGCATTCTGCCGGGACACTGGATATTCGGCGCCTTCTTTACGGCTACCTCCATGATAGGCTTCATTGCACTTGCAGGCATTATTGTGAGAAACTCTATTCTGCTTATTGATTTTGTTGAGATTGAGTGGAAAGAGAGCGGAGACCTGAAGGCGTCGCTTATAAAGGCTGGTGCTGTAAGGTTCAGGCCGATTGCGCTTACTGCCGCAGCAGTTGTCGTGGGATCTTTCGTGATGCTTTTTGATCCCATATTTCAGGGGCTTGCCATAGCCATGATGTTCGGTGCTGTGGCTGCTACTGCCCTGACGCTCGTTGCCGTACCGCTCCTCTATTATGAATATAACAGCAAGCGATCAGAAGAAACAGGGGGCGGGCAGTAAATAATGCTTGATCTGGCTGATGGGAAATAAATCAGGGGCCTGCAGTGCTGAGCGCTACTGCGCAGACCTTCAGTTCCGGTATCTTCACCTGGGGATCGAGCGCATCAATCGTGAGCACATTGGCAGCAGCCTCACGGTAATGCATCGGGATGAAGACCGTTCCTTCCGAAACCCTCGGCGTAATACGCGCCTTAATGGCAATCTCGCCTCTGCGTGATCTTACCTTGATGATATCTCCGCTGCTGATCCCGAGGTTTTTGCTGTCAAAGGGATTTATTTCAACATACGGCTCTCCTGCATGAGACTCAATCGGTTCGACGCGCCGCGTCATGGAGCCGGAATGATATTGGAAAAGATTGCGGCCTGTTGTCAGGACAAAAGGATATTCTCTGTCGCAGACCTCTGCAGGCGGCTGGTATGAAACAGGTACAAAATTGACCTTCCCCTTTGGGAAGCCGTCCTTGTAAAGATAGGGCGTGCCGGGATGATCGGCTGCAGGGCAGGGCCAGCAGAGACCGCGTTTCTCAAGCCGGGCATAGGATATCCCTGCTATTGCCGGCCAGAGCCGGCAATATTCTGTAAATATTTTCTCGGGTGAATTTTCCATATCAAGGCCCAAGCGTTTTGAAATCTCCGTAATGATCCAAAGATCTTCCCTTGCCTCGCCGGGCGGGTTTACTGCCTGCCGTACCCTCTGGACCCTCCGCTCTGTATTGGTGAACGTGCCGTTCTTCTCGAACGAGCAGGAAGCAGGAAGTACAACGTCGGCAAACTTTGCCGTATCAGTCAGAAAGATGTCCTGCACCACAAGAAACTCGAGGTTTTCAAGTGCCTTGACCGTGTGATGCATGTTCGGGTCCGTGATGATAGGGTTCTCCCCCATAATGTACAGGGCCTTGAGTTTTCCTGCAGCAGCCTCATTCATCATCACCGTTGACATCATACCGGCCTTCGGAGAAAGGGGAGCTCCCCAGGCCTTTTCGAACTTATTCCTGATTGCAGGGTCTTCAACGTTCTGATATCCAGGGTACACATTCGGCAGACAGGCTGCATCAGAGGCGCCCTGCACATTGTTCTGGCCCCTGAGCGGATTGATGCCGGTGGATTCTCTGCCGATATTGCCGGTCAGGGATACAAGGTTGGCAAGTGCTGACACATTGTCAGTGCCGCAGGCATGCTGCGTTATCCCCATGGTGTAGAAGACCCCTGCCTTGCGCGAGGAGCCGTACATGCGCGCTGCCTTTACGATCTCATCTGCGGGGACACCCGTGATCTTCTCTGCGTACTCAGGCGTGAAGGTTTCGATCGACGCCTTCCATGCATCGAACCCTTCGGTCTTTTCTCCTATGAACTCATCGTTCTGAAGTCCCTCTGCCAGGATAACTTTGGCCATGCTGTTCAGAAGGGCGATATCAGACCCCGGACGGATCTGCAGGTGGATATCGCAGAACTTCACCATCGGGATCTTTCGCGGGTCTGCGATAATGATCTTCGCGCCCCTGCGGCGGGCCTTGAGCATGCGGTTTGCGATGACCGGGTGCGTCTCCTTGGTGTTGGAGCCGACGATAAAGATCACCTCCATGCCCTCGATCTCCCGGATGGAGTTCGTCATCGCCCCTGAACCGAATATTTTGGCCAGACCGGCCACTGTGGGGGAGTGTCAAAGTCGGGCGCAGTGATCTACGTTGTTGGTGCCGATGCCTGCCCTTATAAGTTTCTGGAACGCATAGTTCTCTTCATTCGTGCAGCGCGCAGAGGAAAGTCCTCCGATCGCATCAGCGCCGTATCCGGCCTTTATCTCGACGAGCCGCTTTGCCACGTGGTCGAGTGCCTCGGGCCATGAGGCCTCCTCGAACGCGCCGTTCCTCTTTATGAGCGGACGGGTCAGCCGCTCCGGGCTGTTCACAAACCGGTACCCGAACCTCCCCTTTACGCAGAGCCAGCCTTCGTTCATGGTCTGTTCTTTCGAGGTTATCTTGAGGATCTCGTTGTCTTTTACATGGGCAGTGATCGTGCAGCCCGTGCCGCAGTACGTGCAGATCGTATCCACTTCCTCCTGATGATCTTTTCTGCCCTTCCTGATCCAGAGCTTGCCGGTAAGCGCTCCGGTGGGGCAGACGCTGATGCACTGGCCGCAGAACTCGCAATCCAGGTCCTGTTCATAACTGGTACATATCTTGGAATTAAAACCGCGGTACCCGAAGTCGATCGCCTCAACTCCCTGTATCTCATCGCAGGCCTTTACGCAGCGTCCGCAGAGGATGCATTTTTCGAGGTCCCGCTCTACGAACGGGTTGTTGTCGCGCTTTGCATATGTCCTTCTCTCTCCCTGAAATCTGTTCTCCCTGATGCCGTAATCATAGGCAAGATTTTGAAGTGTGCAGTCACCCGCTTTTTCGCAGATCATGCAGTCATTCGGATGGTCAGAGAGGATAAGTTCAAGCACGGTCTTTCTCAATTCCTGCAGGTATGGACTTGATGTGGTGATCTCCATGCCGTTGCCCACGGTAGTGGTGCATGACGTGACCGGCTTCGGCATACCTTTTACTTCAACGATGCAGAGCCTGCAGCCGCCGAAGGGAGTAAGCTTGGGATGATGGCAGAGCGTAGGTATCGGGATCTTGTGCAGCTTAGCTGCCTGAAGGATCGTGGCAGTGTCAGCTACTTCGATTGTCTTGCCGTTAATAGTGATCCTTGCCATATGTTTAATCCCTTCCTACTGACTTGAACTTGCACGCCTCGAAGCAGGCGCCACATTTGATGCAGATGTCCGGGTCAATTTTGTGGGGTTTCTTCTTCTCTCCGGTGACCGCTCCTGCAGGGCATGCCCTGAGGCAGGCGCCGCACCCTTTGCAGGCACCCTCAATAATTGAATAGGTTATAAGATCCTTGCATACTTTGGCAGGGCACTTTTTGTCCCTGACATGTGCTTCGAACTCTTCCCTGAAATATTTCAGTGTGCTCAGCACGGGATTCGGCGCAGTCTGTCCGAGGCCGCAGAGCGAGGTGACCTTGATGCTGTTGCTCAGGGTATCGAGAAGTTCAAGGTCGCCCTCTTTTCCCTGCCCTTTGGTTATCCGTTCCATGATCTCAAGAAGCCTCTTGGTGCCTATCCTGCAGGGGACGCATTTGCCGCACGATTCTTCCTGGGTGAACTGGATAAAGTACTTTGCCATATTCACCATGCAGTTGTCTTCGTCAAGGACGATCATGCCGCCGGAGCCGACGATCGACCCTACTTTGGCGAGCGACTCATAATCGACGTTGATATCAAGCATGTTTGCCGGGATGCAGCCGCCTGACGGCCCGCCTGTCTGCACCGCCTTCAGCTTTTTCCCGCCTTCGATACCTCCGCCGATATCCTCGATGATCTCCCTCAGCGTGATCCCCATCGGCACTTCGATCAGACCCGGATTTTTTATCTTGCCGGTCAGGGCAAAGACCTTTGTTCCCCTGGAGCGTTCTGTTCCGTGCGACGCATACCACTGGTACCCTCTTCTCATGATGTAGGGAACGTTGGCGAGGGTCTCGACGTTATTGATAACGGTCGGCCGCTGCCACAATCCCTTGTTCACGGGGAACGGCGGCTTGGGTCTTGGCATGCCCCGCTGTCCCTCTATCGAGGCAATAAGGGCCGTCTCCTCACCGCAGACAAATGCACCTGCTCCCAGCTTGACCTGTATATCAAAATCAAAGGTTGTACCAAAGATATTCCTGCCGAGGAAGAGGCGCCGTCTTGCCCTTTCGATAGCGAGTTTCAGCCGCTCCACGGCAAGCGGATATTCGGCGCGGATATAAACATACCCGTGATGGGCGCCGATGGCATAGGCAGCGATGATCATCCCCTCAATAACCGCATGGGGATTACCCTCAATAACCGCGCGGTCCATGAATGCCCCGGGGTCGCCTTCATCAGCATTGCAGATGATATATTTAATATCGCCGCGCGCCTTGCGGCCCAGTTCCCACTTGAGCCCTGTAGGGAACCCTGCGCCGCCGCGGCCCCTCAGTCCCGATGCCTTGATCTCCTCGATCACTTCACCCGGCAGCCACTCTGTCAGCACGTCCCGGGCAGTCCCGTATCCTCCGACCGCGTGGTAATCGTCAGGGTCCTCGGGGTCGATCTTCCCGCAGTCCGAGAGAACGATCTTGACCTGCTTTTGATGAAAGTTTTCGTAGTCTTCGCCGACCTGCCATTCGGCCACGGGGGTCTTGCCGATAATATGCTCCGTGACGATCCTCGGAACCATGTCAGGCTTGATGAACTGGTACGTGGTCACCGATCCGTCCGTCAGAACATCAACAAGCACGTCTTTGGCACAGAGTCCGCGGCAGCCGACACGATGGGCTAAACAATGCTCCTTGACCTCTGCAGGAAAAGCTGCGGCCTCAAGCTCAGCGCGGAATGCCTGCAGGACCTCGGCGCCTCCTGATGCCATGCCTCCGGTACCCATGCAGACATTGACAACGGTCTTATTTTTCGTCATGGGATGGGCCTTTCAGGGCACGGAGCTGCTTCAGGATATTGTCGGCGGTTGTCTTGCTGTAGACCTTTTTGTCTACGATAACGACCGGTGCTATGCTGCAGGCTCCGACGCAGTTCACCTGTTCAAGGGTGAACTCGCCGTCTTTTGTGGTGTCTTCGTCCGGCTTGAGTTTCAACTCAAGCCGGAGACTGTTGAGGATGCGGTCTGCGCCGCGGACATGGCATGCGGTTCCGCAGCAGGCAGTTATCTTGTGCCTGCCGGTCGGTTTCATGCGGAACTGGGCATAGAAGGTTACAACCCCGAAGAAACGGCTCGAGGCAATGCCGAGCGTTTGAGAATAGTAGTCTATCGCCTCCCTCGGTATGTACCCGAAGGCTTCCTGCGTATCCTGCAGAAGAGAGATGACATTTCCCTCGTTCTGCCGGTAGTTCCTGGCTATGGCTTCGAATGTTTCAATCATAAGGTTATTTTATAAGCTTATGATAAGTTATCATAAATTAACGTTCTTTTTCTATCTGAAAATCACGTTCAGCCGGAAGATGAGGAAAAGATAATGGGAGGCAGGCAGATATTTTTTGAAACAGAGCTTTATAAGCAGGGCCGGGATATGCTCCGGTCCTGCTTATGAAGAAGTGAGGGCCGCTCAATATCCTGCTATATAATCCTTGAGGTAATGGATCTCTGTGGTCATTTTGTGGACCTGGGACAGGACAATATCCCTGATCGAGAGCATGCCGATGATCTTTCCCTTGTCAACAACAGGCAGATGGCGGATATTCTTTTCGACCAGGACGGACATGACGCTGTTGAGGTCGTCGCCCAGTTCTGCAACCATAAGGTTTCTTGTCATGGACTCGCTGACCGGGATGTCGTGGAATTTCCTGCCGCCCTTGGCAATGTAACAGCGAACGACATCGCGTTCCGTGAAGATCCCTGCAGTGCCGTCCTTCTCTGTAATGATGACAGCGCTGATCTTCTTGCCGGCCATGAAGCGGATCGCATCCTCCACGGTGGCTGAGGAGTCCATCGAAAAAACCTCTTTCCCTTTTGTTTCTAACAGTTCCTTGACTTTCATTTCTTATCCTCCTTTGTTTTTGATGATATCGCTCCGGACAGCCGCAGTGACTGCGCCGATCTTCTTCCTAATAATTTACCAGCGCCTTCAGGAACTTCTCATTCATGCGCCGCACATTGAGCGCAGAGACGATGGCAATGTTCTTTATGATCTTAAGCATGATCTGAGGTTCCCTTTGTTGCAGCTCTTCAAATGCTTCTTTGGAAAACAGGATGAGTTCTGCATTCTCGACGGCCCGTGCGTCGGTCGCATGATCCGATCTTTCAAGGGTGGCTATCTCCCCGATGAAGTTCCCGGGACCTGCGATCACGAGCGGCTGTTTCCATCCGTCGGTTGTTGTCTTGGATATCTCTATTCGGCCGCTCCTGATCATATGGATACCCCTGCAGGCCTGCTTTTCTCGAAAGACATGCTCATCCTTCAGCAGGCGGATTTCCGATACGACCGGGACCAGTCTCTCAAGCTCTGCATTATCAAGGCCCTCAAGCAATACCTGTGACGTTAAGTCCTGATCTGACAGCATCTTATTCTCCTTCCCTGACAGGTTGTACCCTGACAGCGGTGATCTTAAATCCCGGCGTTTTTGAAAACGAGTCGATACTGGTATCGCTCGTCAGCATGTTAACTGCTGCCTCAGCATAATGCATTGGTATGAATACGGTTCCGGGACTGACCCGGTCCGTGCTCCTGACCCTGAGCACGACACTGCCTTGTGCTGAGGAGACCTTTGCGCGGTCACAGTCCTGCATGCCGGCCCGCGCAATGTCATCCGGATGCATCTCGATATACGCCTCTCCTGCATGGCTCTCAAGCAGAGGCACCCTGCGCGTCATGGACCCGAAGTGATACTGGAAAAGGTTTCTGCCTGAGTTGAGAATGAAGGGATACGCCGCGTCAGTGCTCCCGGCAGACCGCTCAAAGGGTGCAGGTGTGAACGCTGCCCTTCCACGCGGAAATCCGCCCTTGTAGAGATGTTCGGTGCCCGGATGGTTCTTGGTAGGGCAGGGCCATTGTACGCCCCGGGATTCGATCCTCGTATAGCTTATCCCCTCAAGAGCGGACCAGAGGCTGCCGAGTTCTTCAAATATGCCTTCCGGAGAACTGCAGCTCATCTCATATCCCATTCTCCGGGAAAGTTCCGTTATCACCCAGGAGTCTTCTCTTGCCATGCCCGGCGCTGCGAGGGCCTTTCTTACCCGCTGGACCCTTCGCTCGGTGTTGATGAAGGTGCCGTTCTTTTCGGCAAAACAGGAAGAGGGGAAGACCACGTCTGCGAATTTGCCTGTCTCTGTCAGAAAGATGTCCTGAACAATGAGCAGTTCGAGTGCCTCAAACCCTTTCTTTGTATGGCTGACATTGGCATCGCCCAGCACAGGATTTTCACCCATTACATAGGCCGCTCTGACGCTGCCGTCCAGGGCCTTCTGCGCTATCTCGGATGCGGCAATGCCCGGCCGGGCAGAAAGCGACCTCCCCCATGCTGCCTCGAACTTCTCCTGTATCTCGGGAATATCGACCCGCTGGTAACCGGGGAATACATTGGGCAGGCAGCCCGCATCGCATGCGCCCTGCACGTTGTTCTGGCCGCGCAGCGCATTGATACCCGTAAACTCCCTGCCGATATTCCCGGTCAGGAGTGCAAGGTTAGCGATCGCGTTCACATTGGCTGTTCCGTTGACATGCTGGGTAATGCCCATCCCGTAATAGATGGCTGCCTTCCTCGATCCGCCATAGAGCCTTGCTGCCTGTATGATCTTTTCCTTTGGCACGCCGGTCAGTTTTTCTCCGGCCTCAGGCGTGAACTCTTCCACACTCTTCTTCCAGTCGTCAAATTGGCGGGTCTGGGCTTCGATGAATTCAGCATTGTGAAGCCCTTCTTTCAAGATAACATGGCTGATGCTGTTGAGGAGCGCGATGTCTGTTCCCGGTCTCTGCCTGAGCCATGTCTCGGCAAAACGGCACATGGCCAGCTTCCGCGGGTCGGCGACAATGATCTTTGCACCCTTCCGGTGCGCCCTGATCATGGCGTTTGCTATGACCGGATGGGCCTCCTTGGTGTTTGACCCGATGATGAAGATCACTTCGTTGCCTTCGATCTCGCGGATCGAATTGGTCATTGCGCCTGAACCGAAGATGGTGGCCAGACTGGCCACTGTGGCGGCATGTCAAAGCCGGGCGCAGTGGTCGACATTGTTCGTGCCGACTGCCGCGCGCATGAACTTCTGAAAAAGGTAATTCTCTTCAGTCGTGCAGCGCGCAGAAGAAAGCCCGGTAATGGCATCAGGACCATGCGCTTCTTTTATCTTTTTTAATTTATCTGCTGCAAAATCCAGGGCCTCTTCCCACGATGCAGCCTTGAGCCTGCCGTCTTTTCTGATGAGAGGCTGCTTAAGTCTGTCAGGGCTTGATATAAAACCGTACCCGAATCTGCCTTTTACGCAGAGCAGCCCCTTGTTCACAACACTGTCCGGCCGTGAAGAGACCCTGATGATCTCGTTGTTCTTTACATGGAGTGTAATGCTGCAGCCGACACCGCAGTATGAACAGGTTGTGTCGACCTCCCGTATCTTCCAGTATCTTCCCTTGCCGATCCAGTCCCTGCCCACCAGGGCGCCGGTCGGGCATGCCATGACGCATTGGCCGCAGAACTCGCAGTCGAGGTCCCGCTCAAACGGAGGGCATACCTTGGTGCCGAACCCCTTGTATGCGAAATCGATCGCTCCCACGCCCTGGACTTCGTCGCAGATCTTTACACACCGTCCGCAGAGGATGCACTTTTCCATGTCGCGCTCAATGAAACGGTTGCCATCCTTCTTGTCGTAAATTCTCCGCTCGCCGCTGAAGAGGGGCTTCCTGATATTGTATGAATAGGCGAGTTCCTGCAGTTCGCACTCGCCGGTTTTCTGGCAGACCATACAGTCGTAGGGATGATCGCTCAGGATCAGGTCAATGGTGTCCCTCCTGAGGTCTTCAATGTACGGAGAGTTTGTGATGACCTCCATATCTTTTTCGACCAGGGTGGTGCAGGAGGTTACCGGAGTCCCGTTCACTTCAACGATGCAGACCCTGCAAGCGCCTGACTGGCTGATCATCGGGTGATTGCAGAGCGCCGGTATATAGATGCCTATCTCCTTTGCTGCTTCAAGGATGGTCCTGCCTTCGGGAACGTCAATGACCTGGCTGTTGATCCTGAGCCTGACGGTCTTCTGTTTTTCTCTATCATTGCTCATTGTTTTTTGATCGCCTTGAACTTGCAGGCCTTGAAGCAGGCCCCGCACTTTATGCAGGCAGCAGCGTCGATGCGGTGAGGTTTTTTCACCTCGCCTGAGACAGCCCCTGCAGGGCAGACCTTTTTGCAGAGGGTGCAGCCCTTGCACCGGTCTTCAACGATCGAAAAGGTTATCAGCGCAGTACAGACTCCTGCAGGACATTTCTTCTCCCTGACATGCGCGAGATACTCGTCGCGGAAATGGTTCAGCCCGGTGATGAACGGGTTCGAAGCGGTCCTGCCGAGGCCGCAGAGAGACGAGGTCTTCATCAGACCGCTTAACCGTTCAAGGGTGGCGAGGTCGTTATACTCAGCCCTGCCTTCGGTGATCTTTGTCAGCAGTTCGAGCATCCTTTTCGTGCCGATCCTGCAGGGCGGACACTTGCCGCAGGATTCTCTCTGCAGAAACTCCATAAAGAACTTTGTGATGGAGACGATGCAGTCGTCTTCGTTGAATACGACCATGCCGCCCGAGCCGACGATGCTGCCGAGCTTCGAGAGATTTTCGTAATCAAGCCCCATATCGAGCATGGATGCCGGGATAAGGCCGCCTGAAGGTCCGCCGACCTGTACTGCCTTTAAGGCCACGCCGCTTTCCATGCCGCCGCCGATGCCATACACGATGTCCCGGAACGGCATGCCCATAGGGATCTCGACCAGTCCGACATTCTTTACCTTGCCTGACAGGGTGAAGACCTTGGTGCCGGTGCTCTCTTTTGTCCCGATGGACGAAAACCAGCGCGCACCTTTGCCGATGATAAGCGGGATATTCGAAAAGGTCTCGGCATTATTGATCACGGTCGGTTTTCCCCAGAGGCCCTTCTGCACAGGGAAGGGCGGTCTGACCCGCGGCATGGCCCGCTTGCCCTCGATCGATTCCATCAGAGCGGTTTCTTCGCCGCAGATGAATGCCTCGGTGCCGAAGCTGAACTCAATATCAAAACAGAAATCCGTGCCGAAGATATTCCTGCCTATGAACCCTTTGTCTTTTGCCTGGGTAATAGCCAGCCTGAGCCGTTCAACAGACAGATGATACCGCTCCCGTATATAGATGAATCCCTTTTCCGATCCGATCGCGTACCCGCCGATCAGCAGCCCTTCAATAATAGCGTGCGGATTTCCTTCAGCCAGAGGCCTGTTCACTTCGCCCACATTGCAGATAATATATTTCGTGCTATCCGCCTGGCTCTTGCAGATTTCCCATTTCGTGCCTGTTGAGAAGCCGCTTCCGCCCCGGCCCCGGAGCCCTGACTGAATGACCTTTTTAATTACCTCATCACGCCTCATCTTTGAGATGGCCTTTTCCGCCGCCCGGTACCCCTTCATGCCGAGGTAGTCATCAATGCTCTCCGGGTCTATCTCGCCGCAGGGACCGAGCACGATCTTGTGCTGCTTGGTCTGAAAGGATTCATAATCCTCTTTGGTGAGCCAGTCGGCAACGGGTTCACCCTTAAGGATATGTTCCGTGACGATCTTCTCGACCATGGTCGGCTTGACCGACTGATAGGTGACCTTCTGATCGTTGATGATCACGTCCACCAGCACGTCCTTGGAACAGAACCCTCTGCAGCCGACCTTCGTATAGCTGCACTTTTTGTCGATCTGCGCTTCTATGCCGTTGAGCTGAATAAGCTTCTGGAAAATGCTCAGGACATCTGCCCCTCCCGATGCCCTCCCTGCAGTGCCGAGGCAGACCTTTATGGTAACGGTCTGTTGCTCAATCATATTCAAAGCCTGTGTACTCCCCTTCTTTTTCGAAGCCCTTCACCAGTTTTACCACCTGCTCAGCGTCCATGTTGCCATAGACCTGATTATTCAGGATTGCAACAGGGGCAATGCTGCAGGCTCCGATGCAGGTGGCATTCTGGACGGTAAAGGAGAGATCCTGTGTAGTGTCATCGCCTTTGCCGAGGCTGAGGGCTGACCTGAGTTCATGGAGGATCTTATCGGCACCTTTTATGTGGCAGGCAGCACCGCAGCATACGGTTATGGTGTTCTTGCCTGTTGGTCTCAGATGGAACTGGGAATAGAATGTGGCGATGCCAAAGAATTTGCTTTCCGGGATTTCGAGCTTTTTCGAAAACCAGCCAACTGCTTCCTCAGGAAGATACCCGAAAACCGCCTCAGTTTGCTGAAGCAGCGTAATCAGAGTTCCCCTTGTCTTGGTGTGGGTATCGAGAATTGCTTTGAGTTTTTGTTCCATAATCATGATCGTATCGGAATTCCCGCCTCCCGTGGCAGAAATGAGGTCTGAAAATAAGTTCTATATTATACCTTCTGCGGCCTGTGGCAAGGTATTTAAAATTACAATACAATTATAGGAGCTGCAGGCTATGCCCTGCAATGCCGGTTATTTCAAAATACTCCTGCAATATTTTATACTGGTATCCTGACATGAACAAAATAAGCGGCGATATAAGCCTTATGCCCCTGCCTGATCTGCTTCAGTGGGCAGAGACAAGCAGAAAATCAGGCACACTCTCTGTTTCATTCCAGGGGACAAGCAAGGCCTTCTATCTTCAGGACGGTAAAATGATCTTTATTTCGTCCCAAAAAGAAGGGGAGCGCCTCGGGGAATTTTTTATGAGGACCGGCCGTCTTTCTCCCGGACAGATCGAGCAGGGTCTCCGTGAGAGCAAACATCTTGGCTGTCCGTTCACCGGTTATCTGATCGAGCATGGGATCATTGATAAACAGGCCCTTGAGCAGGTCCTCCAGGGCCTTGCTGAAACGGCATTTTCAGACGTCCTGACCTGGGAAGGCGGGTCGTTTGAATTTTCAGACACGATACCGCCTCTTATTCTTGACGGTCCGATCAGGCTCAATACTTCATTTGTCATATTCCAGTCGGTCAGGATGTTTGACGAGGCTCTCAGGGACAAGGCAGAGCAGGCACCGAAGGCCGGCGATATCATAAAGCAGATAGCCAGGCAGATAGGTGAGGGCAAAGTCGATATCCCGACTGTGCCTGACATTATGGCAAAGCTCAATAGCGCCATGACAAAGGAGAATATCTCTGTCCACGACATTGTAAAAATTCTGATGGCAGATCAGATCCTGACTTCAAAGATCCTCAAGGTGGTGAACTCAGCCTTTTACAGCCCGTCCGGCGAGATCACATCGCTCCAGCAGGCCATTATCTTCATGGGCCTCAAGTCGGTCCTGAGCATTGTGACAGTTCATACCCTCAGCAGCATCAGTCCCGGGAATGCAGAAGAAGTGAAGGAGATCCTGCGGCACAGCCTGCTCTGTGCATTTGTTGCCAAAAAGATCGCCATTGCCCTGAGGCTTGATCCTGAAGAGGCATTTGTCTGCGGCCTGCTCCACGACATCGGCAAGACCGTTATGCTGAACATGATCGCTGATCCAGGGGTAACGCCTGACATGAAGAAGGAGCTTCTGGATGAATACCATCCGCAGGTGGGGTTTATACTCGGCAACGCATGGAATTTTTCGGAGGTGATCAGGAATACCATCAAGTATCACCATGCACCTCAGGAAGCGCCTGCGAACAAGAAGCTGATCGAAACAGTCTATGTGGCTAATGTTATTGCCAACGGCAGGGATGTTATGGAAACGGTGCATAACTGCAGCAACCTTGATTTTGATAAGATCAACGAGATCCTGGTCAATCTTGACAGTATCAAGGATTCGGTCATGGCGATCATCTGAAAGACAGCTTTGCAGTAATCCCCATCCGGCCTGTCATTGCAACGCAGGGCTCAGAACTTCCTGAAAAGCGGAACGTGTTCCTTTTTTTTCTTTGCTTTTTTTGAGGAAGGGCAGTCTAGCGACTTGCAGAGACTGCACCGGGTCTCGCTGCAGCCCTGGCAGAAATCGCAGTCAGGGCAGGGGTTCTTCTTCTGCAGCAGCAGGATCGGCTTCTTCTCCATCCTTTTATTATATGCCCTGCCGGACCTGCCGTAAAGATCAAGATCAGCGTAACCCCTCCAATGAACAGGGGAATTATCATTAAATCTCCCCTCGCCCCTCTTTGCCAACCAACAGTAGGTGCCTTAGGCAAGAGGGGAATATCCCTCCCTTTGGCAAAGGCCTGTCCCCGGATGGGGGGAGGTTAGGGGGGATTTATTAATAGTAGGCTATCCCCTTTTAACTGAAGCCTTACGATCAGCGCTCCACATCCACCTGTTCGCTCAAAAGCCGCCTGTAGTAGAAGTTCTGGCCGTACAGCACGGCGACAGGGTTATGACCGGTGACCCGGTCCTTGGTGACCAGGGTTGTGACCGGGGCTTCGGAGTGCTTGGTGAAGATCATATCATGGCCGACACAGAGGCCGACGATGATATTCATATCTGTCCCAGCCTCGTTCAGGAGCCGCGCCTGGGCAATAGGATTGCATGCAGGCTCGAAGGTCGAAGGCCGCACCTTGTCCTTTTCCGTAACGCCGAGTTCAAGCTTGTCAATGCTCCCGCTTTTGCAGCAGACCGAAAGCGGCGTAAACCCCTGGGCCGACAGGATGCGGCTGAGGCGGTCTGTCTCATCGAGCAGACCAATGCAGGTGGCAATGCCGAGCTTTCCGTATCCCATGAGTTTGGCAAAGGCGATGGTATCCTCGACCCTGGTCCAGCGCGCGCGGATCGCCGTGCTCCCGGGCTGATGTTCGTAGCAGAGACCTTCTACACGAGTTGCGACCCGGGCCATCTTTGCATCCGTGCTGTCTCCTTTGTAACAGTCGAAGCTCTCCTGAATAATGTCCATATGTTCCTGCGAGGGGCAATACCCTGGCTTGGGCGGCTTTTCGGCCGGATTGGCGCTCCAGCAGTTTGTTTTACCGTTTTTCTGCCAGACCGCGCCGCAGCTGCTGCAACTGAATTTCATCATCTCATCTTCTCCTTTTCTGCCTGCAATCGGATACGGTTTATTATACCTTTCTCTCTGCCGGTCATTCTCTGAAGATCTCCTCCAGCATCTTCATTCGGATCCAGCTTTGATCTCCCTTGGCATGATACAATGGCTCATGCATAAGGACAACAAGAAATTCGCGATCATGCAGATCCCTCCCTGTCTGGTTAATGAACATTATGATGACCGGTACTTCGATGTGGTCAATGCCATTGAGGAAGCGAAGCAGATATTTTTTCAGGGTACCGGCCTTTTGGAGATCTTTGCTGCCATGGGACCCGGCAAAAAAGAATTCAGGATAGGCGAAACAGGTTTTGGCGCAGGCCGTGTTCTGGTCTCTCTTATGGATTTTCTTGGTCAGAGCAGATTCAGTGATCTGTCCATAACGTACAATTCAGTCGAACTGCATCCGATCAGCGCCGGGCGTATGGCGTCGGTCCTCGAGGGGTTCAGACCGCAGGTCGGTTCGCTCATTGACCTGCTTGTTTCTGCGTACAGCAAGCTTGATATTACCAGGCCGGGTTGGCACCAGCTGCAGTTCGTCCTCCCCTTTGGATCCCTGATATTAAATCTCTGGATTGGCGAGGCCCTCGAAATGGTCCATGCACTGGCCTTGCCCTGTGACGCATGGTTTCTCGACGGTCACGGCCCGAAAAAAAACCCATCCATCTGGCGGCCTGAACTCCTCCTGGCAATTGGAGAAAAAACAGGAACCAGGGGGACCTGTGCCACGTATACGGTTGCCGGAGCGGTAAGGCGCGGACTTATTGCTGCAGGATTTGATATAGAACAGCACCCTGGTTATGGAGGGAAAAAAGCAGTTCTCAGAGGGATACAAAGGCAGTGCCGATGAGTTGGTAATAGACATTACCCCGATGGTTTGTTATCCTTGCCTTATATTCAGCTCAGCACAACAGATAAGCTTTAAAAAGGAAGATTGCCATGAAAAATAAGGGATGGACCGTTACGATCGCTGGCATTGGCATTAACCTTGCCCTCGGCGTGCTCTATACCTGGAGTGTTATCAAGAAGGCAATCCCGTCAGAGTGGGGCTGGTCTGACGCGGACAAGGCGCTTCCGTACTCCATTGCCTGCATTGTCTTTGCACTTGTTATGGTGCCTGCAGGCAGGCTGCAGGACAGGATCGGGCCGCGGTGGGTCGCAACTGCCGGCGGCATATTGACAGGAATTGGCTGCATTATCGCTTCCTATGCGGTCACGGTAATCTGGTTCGTCATCGGTTTCGGGATTTTCGCCGGCGCCGGGATCGGGCTGGGATATGCTTCAGCCACACCGCCTGCAGTCAAATGGTTTTCTGCACGGAGGACCGGCCTTATAGCCGGCCTTGTTGTTGCCGGCTTTGGCCTTGCCTCAGTGTACATCTCGCCGATTGCAAATCATCTTACCGGCTTCAGCCTCACCGGCCAGCCGCTTCCTGAAGTGGTGGAGCTGGCGCGGGCAAAAGATCTCGCAGACGCTGAATTTGAGAGGGCCCGGACGGTCCTCACCGTGTCTGAGGCAGAGTTCGGCGGTCTCGGCATCACCTTTGTGGCACAGGAGATCGAGGAAAAGGATACTGCGCGGAAGGACGCGGCAGCGCAATTGCTCGCGCTCAAGGAGCGCAATATCCATCGGACCATGCTCTTCTTCGGGATCGGGTTCCTGATTGTGGTGACGTTGCTCGCGCAGCTCCTGCAGGTGCCGCCGCCGGGATACGCTCCTCCCGACACTGCCCCCGCCAGCGCAAAAGCCGCAGCAGCTGCGGTCAATCTTGGACCGGGTGAAATTCTGAGAACACCGCTCTTTTACCTTCTCTGGATAATGTACGCCTTTGCTGCAGGCGCCGGTCTTATGATTATCGGCAACATCACCACCATTGCGAAGCTCGGAAAGATCGAGGCAGGCTTCATCCTTGTTGCCCTTCTTGCGGTCGGCAATGCGGCCGGCCGGATCATCGCCGGAATGCTTTCTGACCGGATCGGCCGCCTCTGGACCATGTTCATTATATTCCTGTTTCAGGCGGCTCTGATGATGATCCTCCGGACAGGTCTTTCGAATATGACTGCCTTTATCGTTGTCTCGATGCTCCTGGGGTTCAATTACGGGGCCTGTCTCTCTGTTTTTCCTTCTGCTGTAAAGGATAACTTTGGTCTGAAGAACTTCGGCATTAACTACGGGCTCGTCTTCACTGCCTGGGGGGTCGGGGGCTTTATCTTTCCGCTCTTTGCAGGGAAGCTTTTCGAGGCAGCAAAGAAGAATACAGGGACAGGCAGCTACAATGATGCCTATCTGACTGCTGCTGTGGTTCTGGTGCTTGCCGCAGGGCTTACCTTTGTAACGCGGAGTATTGAGAAAAAACACAGGGAGCAGATCTCCGGATCATAGCAAAATATTATTCGCAGATCGATCCCTTGAGAGGCATGAACAGGGGAGCAAAGCCTGCTCTTAGCCGGCTATTCTTTTCCGCTTTTTGCTGCGGACTATAAGCCGGGATGACTTTTGACTTTGTCTTTCTTTCTATATCATAATGTGACGCAAGGTTTTTTTGAGAGTAGAAATCATGTGAAAAAGGGAAGGCAACACTTTTTTCAGGGAGGGGAAATAGCAATGAAAAAAATACTATATATCCTGGCAATTTTTTTACTCACTTCGTGCGGCTCCGGTTCGAATACGGAACGGCATACTATCCATCTGTATGCAGATAAGAATAACAATGGGATTTACAACGAAGCAGAAGATATCACCCTTCTGCACAATAGCTCTGATACACAAGTGGCTCTGAAGGTGATTTACAAAGGCAGGGAAGGAGACGGATTACCGGGAATGACCATCACCTTCAGCTCAGACAGTACCGAGGTGACCTTCCCTTTGGGAACTTCCGTCACTACAGACAGCAGGGGCGAGGCAACCATACTGGTTAATGTAACGCCAACTATCCTGAGGAATGTTACGACCACTGTAAGCATAGCAGCCGCTGAAGGAACCATAAAAAATGCCATCCTTCTATATCTTCTCCCAGTAGCGGTCTCCCCCGGTGCCTCAGCCATTTCGGCAACACCCGATGACGTTTTTATCGGCGGCCAGTCAGTTATTACTGTAGTTGCTAAGACCAATCTTGATACCTATGTTCCTAATGGTACAACAGTTTTTTATTCCTCTACCTGCGGCACCTTGCCCCTTTCTTCCACAACTCTTTCCGGCGTTGCCACGGCGACATTTACTGCGCCTGTTGTTTTATCAGACACGCAATGCATAGTAACTGCGGTAGTTAATTCGGTGACCATAGGTCAAGCGACCCTTTCAGTCTTTACTGCTTCTCCGACGAATTCTTCCATTACCGCCACGCCCATGGCCGTCGTTGTCGGCAATAAATCGGTTATTACTACCTATGCGAGGAATAGCAACGGAGATCCCCTGCCGAATGGGTCATCCGTTAATTTCTCCGCATCCTGCGGAACTGTCGGTGCATTCGCGCTGATCACCTCCGGTGTTGCCACTGCTGACTTCACTGCCCCGGCAACCGCTCCCTCAGGCGGCAAGTGCAGAGTGACTGCTTCGGTCAACAACGCGGCAATCGGTTCTGTGGATATAACCGTTAACAACAAGATTGACGTTCAGCCTGCTACCCGATCGATAAATAAGACCACCGGCGGTTCTGCAACATACACTATAACAGGAGGCTTCCCCCCTTATTCTGTTTCGTCAGACAGCAGCATGTATCCGCCTTTCCCTGCAACCGTATCTCAATCCGGAGGGACCTTCTCGGGGGATGTTCCGGCAAATTCTGTTGCTGCTACCGTGAAGTATACCGTAACAGACTCTGCAGGAAGCTCAGTATCTGCTACTATGAAGATAGAGTAGATAGACAATTTGAGACGATAAATTAACATTAGACACTGCGATGTTAAATAACAGTAAATGTCCTTGATTCGGCATTGACCGGGAAAAAATCATTAGCACAAAATTAGCACAATCCGGCAGGCAAGAAGATGAGGAGAGGGTTTTAATAACAGGCAAGTGCTTGATATTAATGGTGGAGCTGATCGGGATCGAACCGACGACCTCTTGAATGCCATTCAAGCGCTCTCCCAACTGAGCTACAGCCCCATGGACTTGATAATATAACGATTATTTGGTCATATTTGCAACCCGTTGTCATGAATAATTATTTTACAGAGGAACTTGATGAGCTGAACAAACAAAAAGAGGGGCTGAAGGGGACATTCTCTTAGCAGGGGACCAAGGACATACTGAAATCCGATCTTTTTGCGCTATAATGTGAGCAAGTTAAAGGCCATGAAGGAGAGGAACCATGAACACTATTGAGATAGCCGCAAAGATGGAGCAGGAAGCGGTTGCCTTCTATAAACAGTGCGCTGAGAAGACCTCAAGTATTGTAGGCAGGGAGATGTTTCTGAGCATTGCCGCTGACGAGCAGTACCACTTTGAATGCGCCCTCCGGATGAAAGAGGACAAACCTGTCACGCCCTCAACAACAACGCCTCTTGAAGATATGAAGAAGATCTTCGATGCACATAAACAGGAGATGCTGCAGAGGATGCCTTCCACTGCCGGTGAGCTTGAGGCCCTGAAGGTGGCGATGAAGATGGAGGAAGAGGCGATTGCTTTTTATAAGAAGGCCTCAGCCCTTGCAGCGAATGCTGTAGAGAAGCACTTCTTCGACTGCCTTATCAGGGACGAGGAAGAACACTTTCATATCTTCCAGAACACCTATACCTTCCTTGAGGATTCGGGCAACTGGTTCATGTGGGAGGAGAAGGGGATCGTTGAGGGATAGTGAGGGACCTGCTATTCGGCTGAATCAGGTTACTGCTGCCGGCTGCCCGAGGTTTCAGGCAGATGAAAGATTAAGAGAAAGCGGCATTCCGGATATCTGGAAACAGTGAGCCCGGAACTGTCTCCGGGCTCTTCGGTCTTCTCTGTTTACTTATCGCAGGGTCCGATATGTTTTCCCTTCATGGTCATCTTCATGTTCATATCCTTGCCGCCCTCTTTCATGGTCATCTCCATGGTGCCGTCGTACGTGTCGCCTGCATAGGTGATCATGCCCTTGCCGCTTGAGTCCTTGCACACTGCTTCCCAGGAGACGGTGTTGCCGCTGACATTTACATCCTTCATGGTGCAGTCCTTCTGGTCAGCGTTCTTCGGCACATAGTCTGTCTGCTTGAGGCAGGTGGTGAAGGTCTGGGGCTTCATCATACCTGCAGGCATGCCTTTCATCTCCATGGTTGAGGTGATCTCCCACTTGCCTTCTTTCATGTTGACACCCTTTGTGGCTGCTGCCGGCTTCTCTGCTGGTGCAGAACCATCCGGCTTCTTTTCGCATCCGGTCATGATCAGACCCAGTGCAACCAGAACAATAACTGCCAATAACTCTTTTGTGCGCTTCATAGTATTCTCCTTTTCTCCAGTCCATAGATAATGGTGCATCAATTATACTGGATAGCGCTCTCTGAGAGGAACAGTTTCTGTTTCAGCTCAAGAGACAGGTTTATCCTGCCTGAGAATTATAATTATGGAATTGACAACATGCCAAATATCTCATAAAGTGAGGGCAGATGCAGAAAGGTTCAGTAAAGAATAACAGGACACAACCAGACCGGAGTTTCAGGATCACTGAGGTGAGGGTCTGGTATACGGGAGCCGGGCAGATGGAGAAGACCTATCATCTGCCCGGTTCTTTCTTAGATTTCAGTATCGGGCCGAGGCGTTGTCTGGTGTTTGAAACAGCTTGCTCTACTTCAGGAGAAAGTTGAGCAGGTAATACCAGGCGAGGGCTGAAAGAAAAATGGCGATTGTGGCCCAAAAGAAAAAGACTGTTTTCTTCCCTGGCCGTTTTATTTCTGACTGAGGAGCATTAGTTGCGGCTTCTTTCTTCTTTTGCACCAGCTTGAGCGTCTGCTTTTCATCTCCTTGCCGTGCAGCAGAGGACATCTTTATGTCTAACATCTCAGAACCTTTGAAATCCCTGTATTGCACCTGCAGCTCCTGCAGGGATCCGAGCTCCTTGCGGCACTGCAGACACTCATTCCCTGCCGGTGTTTCTTTCCCGCAATGCGGGCAGGTGATCATGATAGGTTCGTTCATCGTTCTTCCCCAGCAGCCTTAACGTCAGACCTTTCATTCAGATTTTAACGTTTTTCAGAGAGAAATGAAAACACCCCGGGACTGTTACCTGAAGAGATCCATCCAGATCTTGATCGCTGTTGCCGAGATGATGGCTGCAAGGAGCCAGCGAAGGTAATGTGTTTTTGTTTTTTTGCCGAGCCATGCTCCTGCCTTTGCGACAGGGATCGCTCCGATAATAAGTGCAGCTGCCATGGCAAAGGGGACCTGGCCTGTTGCAGTCTTGCCTATCATGCCTGCTGTTGCAGAAAAAAGGCCTATCGCAAGCGTTGAACCCAACGCCACGCGCAGCGGTATTTTCAGGACATAGAGCATAAGCGGTATAGTGATGAACGCTCCCCCCTGCCCGACAAGACCTATCAGAAAACCTACAGTAATGCCGATGATAATAGCTGCAGTTTGGTTGAAACTTATCTGATCTTCTGTCAAATCATCCTTGCCATAGCTGCGCGGAATGAACATCAATCCTGAGGCAATCAGTGCTAAAGATCCGAAGATGAAGAGCAGCACATTGTCCGGCACTGCTTTTGAGATGAGCGAGCCTGTAAGCGATGAGAGAAAAAGCGAAAGCCCAAGGGTCAGCACAAGGGACCTGTTCACCAGCCCCTGCTTCCGGTAAAAGAGCATGGCAGAAAGAGAGGCAAAGAATCCCTGCACCATGGTGAGGCCGGTGATGTTCTTGACGCCGATCGGATCGAACCCGAATACCTGCGGGCCGTAGTGCAGAAGGGGAAACATGAGGATCCCCCCTCCAATGCCGAGAAGACCTGAGAAAAATCCCACCACAGCGCCGCTCAGTATAAGGAACAGGAAGAGTTCCGGCGTCATCTGACGTTTATCGTTCTACGAAGATACGCGCTGCGCCCGCCACATTTCCTTCGGACAGGTCGCCTATGTGTGCGGCGAGGATATTCTCTCTTTCAAGCGCAGAGATCAGGGCAGTCTTTTTATCTGCAGGCACAAAGATCAGGAGCCCGCCTGAGGTCTGTGCGTCGTTGATCAGTATCTTCTCAATTTCAGAGACTGATTCGTGATACATGACGTGCTGGCTGTAGTTTTTGACATTCGCCATGGTGCCGCCAGGGACCTTGTTTATGCCAGCCAGCCTCACTGCGTCTTCGAAGAACGGCACATTGCCTGTCTTCAGTGTGGCCCTGCATCTGCTCGCAGAGAGTACTTCGTTAAGATGGCCGATCAGGCCAAAGCCTGTTATATCAGTTGCGGTGCTCACGCCGACTTCGATCATTATCTCGCTTGCGCGTTTGTTCAGCGCTGCCATGGAGCGGGTGAACTCCTCGATCACTGCATTGCTGCAGAGGCCTGCCTTGACGCCTGTGGAGATCACGCCGGTGCCGATCTTCTTGGTGAGGATCATGGCATCTCCGGGCCGTGCCTTTGTGTTGTCCAATATCTTGTCAGGGTGGACAAGACCCATTACCGTGTACCCGAACTTCGGCTCCTTGTCGCGTATGGTATGACCTCCGATGATTGAGACGCCTGCCTCTGTCATCTTGTCGCTTCCGCCCTGCATCACCTTATGCAGGGCCGGGAAGAATTCAGACTGATTTGGGAACATGGCAAGGTTCAGGCTGACCACAGCCCTGCCGCCCATGGCCCAGACATCAGAGAGCGAGTTAGCTGCAGAGATCGCGCCGAACCAGTAAGGGTCATCGACAATCGGCGTGAAGAAATCTGTTGTCAGGACAACGGCGATTTCGTCATTGATCCTGTACACGCCTGCATCGTCGGCATTAATTGTGCCGACCAGGACATTCCTGTCGGTGATTGCTGGCAGCTGACCCAGAACCTGGGCCAGGTCCGAAGGACTGAATTTAGCCGCTCAACCTGCACAGCTGGAAAGACTGGTGAGTCTTATGTCCATGAGACCTCCCTGTTGTTGATATATACAGATTATAAATGAGAGGTCAGTGAAGTGAAAGGAAAAAACTTTATTGTGTAAACCGGGAAGAATAGAAAGGGGCGGATGGCCCGCCCCTCTCAAAATGCATTGTGCTCGGTTTTTCTACTTTTTGTTCAGCTCCGCAGTGCCGCTTGCTGTAGGTTTTGACGGCCTGCTCTGGTCTTTGAAGAAGGTATGGGTCCTGACCGTAAGGTTCTTCGCAGTGCCTGCTGTTCCCGGCATGATCTTCTCATAAGAGTAGGTATCGCCATGGCAGGTCTTGCAGGTATCCTTTGCCACCTTCGGTTTGATATTTTTGCCCTTATGAGGAGAATGGCAGTCATTGCAGGCAAGGACGTTGTTTTTGTAATGCTTGGACTGGATGAAGCCCTGATATTCCTGATGGTGTTTTGCTTCTTCGTAAACGCCATTTTTCTTTGAAATCTCGTCTACGATAAACAACCCCTTCAGGTCTCCCTTGTACTCGGCATCGATCTTGTCTTCAGGCTGAATACCGGGAAGGATAAGATGCTCAGGATACCATTTTGTCCAGTCGTCCCATGGCTTAAAGGAATCTCCGACCTTGGGCGCAGGCAGATCTTCACGATAATTTCCCTGGGGGCTCTTATACAGCTCGTTTTCTCCACGGATGTGACAGTATCCGCAGGCCCTGGTCTGCTCCATTTTTGACTGCTTTGAGGGATTCCATATACTTCCTTTTTTGTTACCCTTTACATGCTTTGCTCCAGGGCCGTGGCATGACTCGCACCCGATGTTCATTTCGGTGAAGGCAGCCTTGGCATCCTTCGGATTTGCCGGGTCATATGATGTTAGGCGATATCCTGTGGTATGGCAGGTGGCGCACATGAACTCCCAGTCATTCTTCTGTCCATATGGCTCCCACTCGCCACTCATCCTGTTGAACTGCTTGTCCAGGAACTGGTGGTTGCCGGAGACCGCGTTCTTTACCAGAAACCGCTGTTTCCAGTGAGAACCGACCACCAGGTCAACATCTGCCAGGGTAAAGGCTGTACCAGTCACATTTCCCTTTGTCGGGCCGGGGTTTGTGCCATCTGTCGCCCACTTCTCCACCACAGCCTTTAAAATACCGTCGTCTTTCTTCCTCACCATCTTGCTGTGCAGGGTCTTTTCCCAGCTCTCATACTCTGCCTTGTGGCATGCCTTACATTTTGCGGAGCCAACGAACTCGTCATCGGCAGCCATTGCGGACAGAACAAGCCCTAAACTGCATAATGCCATTACTGCTACTGACAGGATTTTCCTGCTCATCCTTTTACTCCTCCTTTTGCTTAACCTTATCCCTTCAACAGAAGGGATATTACTACCGTTACTGATTCCAGTATAAGCTATTTTCATGCCATTTCAAAAAGTATGGAAATTCAATGGGTTAGCCTTCTACAAGAAGTGGTTATGCCGCAGAAAAGACGCATCCAAAAAAGATGCGCGCCTGGAGTATCTTTAAAAATCAAAGAGTTAGTGCTGCTGTCATAGTGACGCAGGGGATGTGGATAACTCTGCAGGTAGGAAAGGAGTGTGGTAAGAGACTCAGTTTTCGGAGACGCTCTTGAACTCCGAAGAGCTGATGCCGTATCTACGCATAAGGCGCTGGAAGTTGGCCCTGTCGAGTCTTGCCGTTTCTGCAGCCCTGGTGACATTCCCTTCGGTCTGCAGAAGGATCTTTATAAGAAAATTCCGGTTGAACTCATCCAGCACTCTCTGTCTTGCATCAGCATAGGGCAGATGGGTCTCTAACTTATTACAGATTATATCCCGCATTTCAGTGGGCAGGTCATCAGGCATAACAACATCATCCGAAGAGAAGATAACGAGTCGTTCCACCATATTTTCGAGTTCCCGCACGTTTCCTGGCCAGCTGTATCTAATCAGCAAGTCCAGCGTTGAGGGGTGAATCTGTTTCCTGCCTTTCAGAAAATGCTCGACCAGAAGCGGGATATCCTCCCTGCGCTCTCTTAAAGGAGGGAGACTCAGGGGGAAAACATTGATGCGATAAAACAGGTCTGCCCTGAATATGTTTTCATCGATGAGCCTGTGCAGGTTTCTGCTCGTAGCGGTTATGATCCTTACGTCAACCTCAACTTCATTGCTGTCCCCCAGCCTGCGGATCTTCTTGTCCTGCATGACCCGCAGAAGCTTGGCCTGTACTGCAGGGCTTGTGTCGGCGATCTCGTCAAGGAAGAGCGTGCCGCTGTTGGCGTGGGAGAAGAGGCCCTGCCTGCTTTCGGTCGCCCCGGTGAATGCTCCTTTGGTGTGGCCGAAAAGTTCACTTTCAAGGAGTGTATCAGGAAGGGCACTGCAATTGACCGATACGAAGTTCCTGGTCTTCCTCTTGCCTGCGAAATGTATGGCCCGTGCGACCAGTTCCTTGCCTGTACCGCTCTCTCCCATGAGGAGAACCGTGGCGTCACTGTCTGCCACCTTTCGAATGGAGGAAAAAAGGTTCTTCATAACAGGTGATATCCCGAGGATATTATGGAAGGAATATTTCTTCGAGAGTTCCTCTCTCAGGTATCTGTTTTCATCGGCAAGCTTTCTTTTTTCGATTACTCTCCTAACCAACAGCATAAGGTCGTCATTTTGGAAGGGCTTTACAATGTAGTCATAAGCGCCGTTTCTCATGGCATCTACTGCGTTTTCTACGGTAGCATGGGCGGTCATCACAATGACGTCCGTGTCAGGGCTGATTTTTTTGACTGCGGGCAGGAGTTCGCCTCCAGTCATTTCAGGCATATAAAAGTCAGTGATGACGAGGTCAAAAGAGTTTTCTGCAAAAATCCGGAGGGCGTTCAGGGGTGAGTTCTCTATCGTGATTTTCAGACCTTCTTTACTGAGTATCCGCGCGATAAGTTGGCATGTGACAATGTCATCGTCAACAACAAGTATCCTCGTCATTTTATTTGCCTGCATCCTCCCTGAACACACCGCCTGTGTTGTTCAGCCCCCGGTGGCTGACAGGCAGTAATATCCTGAAGGTTGTGCCCCTTCCGGCCTCGCTCTCCACTACTATTTCTCCCTCGTGCTCCTTGATTATACCGTATGAAATTGAGAGTCCTAATCCGGTGCCGTCCTTTTTTGTGGTAAAGAAGGGCTGAAAAATTTTCTGTTTTGTCTCTTCCGAAATCCCAATGCCGGTGTCACTAACTGTGATCTCGACCCCATCTTTTGTATTCCGGGTGGCTATGGTGAGTCTTCCCCCTTCAGGCATTGCCTGCACAGCGTTCAGTATTATATTAAGAAAAACCTGTTTTATCTGCAGGGTATCGGCTTCCACCTGCTTAAGCGCCTGATCCAGGTCCCTCTCTATGGTTATTTTCCTCATGGAGGGTTGATACTCTATCAGAAGGAGGGTGTCGCTCAGGAGGGAGTTCAGATCGGTCAGTGCCTCTTCATGAGGACGAGTCCTGGCAAAGGTCAGAAGGCCCTGGATGATCTTTTTGCACCGCACGGCCTCCTGTTCAATGACCTTCAGATCCCCTTTTGCCGGGTTGTTTTCCTCCATCTCAGAAAGAAGCAGCTGCGTAAATCCGATAATTGAGTTCAGCGGCGTACTGATCTCGTGGGAAACACCTGCAGATAGTGTGCCCACCGCAGCAAGGGTCTCGGTCCGCGCCATGCTCTCCTGCGTGAGGCGCAGCTTTTCCGTGGCCTCTTTCACCTTGGTCTCAAGCTCTTCGTTGAATCCCCTCAGGGTGAGGAGCAGCGAATCTTTCTCCTCATTCATGGCGCTCAGTCTGGCTGCCATATCATTAAAGGCCCCTGCCATAAAACCGATTTCATCTTTCTCCTTTACCTCCACCCGCCGGGAAAAATCTCCTGAGGCGATGGTCTGTATGCCGGCTATGAGGGAGGTGATGGGGCCGGTAATACCTCTGAACACCAGAAGAAAAATGAGCGCTGAGAGTGTTATGGTGAGAAACATGCTGACAAAGATGATGGTTCTTGACCTTTCGATAAGGTTACTCCTTCGGTCCCTGATCTCTTTCCTCATGTTGTCTGCTGCATGCCTGATCTTTTCGAGCTTCAGTATGATGCTGTTTCCCTGTGTTGTTGCCGCATCCTCCAGTTCCTTTGTCTGGCTTTCATCGCTGCTGGTGATGAGTATACTCACATTTCCCTTATATCCTCTGGTAAGGGTATTGATCTCTTCAAAGAAGCCGGCTATGGAGTTGAGTCTGTCTGTGATCTTTGCATGGCACTGCGTGCAGGCCACATCATGCAGGTGTCCGATAAAGCTTTCTGAAAGGTAGTTGATGTTGTCGTCAAAGGCCTCGATATAGTTAACCAGGTCATCAATGTTTCTCGTGTATCCTGCCTGATGCCGGTAGAGCTCGGCCTGTGCACCTTTCATCTGAAAAAGCATTTCATTGTATTTCCCGATGATAATGTCCTGCTCGTTCGTAATTTTCTGGTTGGCCATGATGGCGTTCAGGTTTTTTACCACCACCACTGCTCCCACCGTGAAGAGGAGCAGCACCAGACTCAATCCTATTATGAGTTTTCTCTTCACTGAATATCCTTGAAATGATACGTCAGAGGGTCGATGCCGACCTCCTGCGTCATCTTCCTGAGTGCATCGAATTCTGCATCCGTGGTTTCAGTGAAACTTATCGCTTCAAGCTGTTTCAGCGCCCCGGCAGCGCCCGGGGCTTTGTGCATGGAGAGAAGGATTTTTTTCAGGGTTTCGCGTGAGGAAGGATTTAGGTCTCCCCGGACGCAGAGACTGTTTGACGGTACTTCTATGGAATTGGCGATAATCGAAATTTCCCCCCTGATCGCGGGGTTCTCGGCAAGGATTTTTTTGTACACGTCGTCTTTGGCAGCGCCGAGGTCAGCATATCCTTTGTATACCGCTATGACGGCAGCGTCGTGGCTGCCGGTGAAGATGATCCTCCCAAAATAGGTGTCGAAATTGTTGGCCCCGTGCCTGCGCAGATACCAGCGGGGGAAGATATACCCTGCTGTGGTCACTTCATGGACGAGGGCGAGCCGCTTGCCGCGCCATGTTGAAATGTTCGGTGTCAGCCTCGCGTCTGTCCGTGCGAAAATGACGCTCCGGTAACTCGAACTGCCGTCCATCTCCACCGGCCGGGCTATGGGTTCAATATTCATTCTTGCCTTTGCCACTACATAATTGAAGCTGCCGAAAAAGGCACCGTCTATGTTGCCGTTTTTTATCTCGTCGTAGATGGCGCCGTAGCTGTCAAGGAGTTTTATCTTGACGTTGGTGTTCAGGGCATTGGACAGGTATTCTGCAAGGGGCTTGTATCTTCTTTTCTGCTCAAAGACATTCTGTTCAGGGAGGATGGCTATAACAAAGCTCCCCTCCCTGACTTTTTTCTGGCCTGCCTTGGCCTGCTCAGGGGCTGGAGAAGTGCGGCTGCATGACAAGGCGAAAAGCAGAAGAATAAGAAGAGGCAACAAATAACAGCCCGGCTGCCAGCCGGTGGAGTGGCAATCGTATAGGGCCGATCCGCGACATGGACGCATTGTTAATTATATAACAAAGGGCAAGGCCGGTGCCTTTTGCTTTTGTGGCTGCAGGGTTTTGCTCCTTAAGGCCTGCGGAGGAGGTCGTGGACGTATTCAATATCTTCCGATGTTGTGTATCTGCCCAGGCTGAATCTGATCGCACCCATGCCTTCTTTTGGCGGGACTCCCATTGCAGCGAGAACAGGAGAGAGATTTACCGAACCGGAATGGCAGGCAGAGCCTGTTGAGGCGGCAACCTCGGGAATATTCGCTAAAATATCTGCACCGGTTCTGCCAATGAAGTTGACATTCAGGGTGTTCGGGAGTCGCTCTGTCGGATGACCGTTAAGGGATACTTTGTCCTCAAATGTTTCTCTAAGCTTTTTCCAGAAGCGGTCACGCATTTCCTGAATCCGGGCTGTATCGTTCAATATATTTGCAATGCTGCATGCAGCCCCAAGGGCAACGGCCAACAGGACATTCTCAGTGCCTGCCCTTCTTCCTCCCTCATGCCCTGCGCCGTGAATGAGCGGTTCGAGCTCTGTCGCTTTTTTGATATAAAGCGCTCCAATACCTTTCGGGGCATATAACTTATGTCCGGCGACCGAAAGGAGATCAACTCCGAGTTCATTTACATCTGCGGGAATCTTTCCGATGCTCTGGGCAGCGTCAGTATGGAAGAGGACACCGGTCTCCCTGGCAATGGCTGCGATCTTTGAGATCGGCTGGATTGTCCCAACCTCATTGTTGGCATGCATAACAGAAATAAGGATTGTTCCGGACGTGACCGCACGTCCCACAGCGTCAGGATCGACCATGCCGAAGCGGTCAACAGGCAAAACAGTCACTGTTGCGCCGAGCTTTTCAAGAAACCGGCAGGGATTAAGGATGGCTGGATGCTCTACAGAAGTTGTGATGATATGACTGCCCTTATTGCGATTGGCAAAAAAGACCCCCTTGAGAGCATGATTATTCGCCTCTGTTCCTCCGCTTGTGAATATGATCTCTGAGGGGTCACAGCCGATAAGATCAGCGATCTGCCTGCGTGCCTTTTCTACTGCAACTTTGGCAGGGATGCCTGCCCAGTGAGAGCTTGAGGGATTGCCATAGTGTCCTGTCAGAAAAGGCCGCATGGCTTCAATAGCCTCAGGAGCTATCGGCGTACTGGCATTATTATCGAGATAGATCTTGTGCTTCATTATTGTGCCGACGATCTTTTCGCATGAGCGGAGAGATAATTTGTTATCACGTTCCTTTCATCTTCAGTGCTTGTTCTTCTGCCCATTGATTGCATATTGCTCATCATACGCTCAATGACTTTTGGCCATTCCCCGGCAGAGTGGAGTTCGGGATCTGGAAGAGCATGACACTGTGAGCATATCTCTTTGAACAGGATTGCCCCCTTTGACTCAGGCGAAGGAAGCATGCCAGGAGAAACAGACTTCAGCGCATGCGCTTTCAAATAGGAAATCATAAGAAGCTGTTCTTCAGAAGAAGGATTTTCAATACCCATCATATTGGACATTATCGACATGCGCGCGAACATTCTATCAGCTATCGCAGGCCATTCCCCGGCCGTGTGCATTTTTGGACTTGGCAGGTTATGACACTGATTACAATGCTGGATTAATAGCTTTGCCCCACGGCTGTCCGGATCGGGCAGATTTTCCGGTTTAATCCCCGGCGGAAGCATACCGGACATCATCCGCTGCATCATGTCTTTCATCTCGCCCCGATTCATCATGCCGCCCATCATGCCCGGCATCTGAATAATTCTTTGCGGTTGCCGATAGCTTCCAAACCAGGTTGTCGTAATAAGCCCTAATAGACCAAGGGCTATTAAAACAACTGCGATTATAAATAAACGGTTATTTCTCATAGAAATGCCTCTACAATATGTCCTTCTTTATTCTTTCAAACTCTTCCTTTGAAATCTCCCCGCGTGCGTACCGTTTTCTCAGTACGTCAAGGGGAGATTCTTCGCCGTGGCCGCGCTCATATCTGTGGGGCTGCCTGACAATCCACACAATTAAAAGGACAACGCCGATAATAACAAGAATCCAAAAAATGAAGTGGAAAAACATCCACATCCCGCCTCCATACAGACCATATGTCATCTGATTTCCCATCATGACAATAACCTCCTCTTTTGCTCTCTATATTATTATAATGCGGAAATTCCTTCTTTTTATATTTTATCACTTCTGGCAAAATCGTTAAGCTTGCCTCAGCAAAAATGACCTTTGTAGAAACAATTTCCTTTAGGGTTCAATAGATAGTCGCCCTCTGACGGGCTCCAAAAAGGAATACCAGGAGAGCCTGAACTTACTTGGCCACAAAGTCTCAACTGGGTATTAGGCCCGATAGGCATAAAGCATTCCGGTGACCAATAGCACTGTTGGTTCACAATATAGTCTTAGGGGGGAAGAGGTTGCCTTCCCCCCTAATTGCTACTGCTTCTTGAGGGGCGGAACACAGTCACAACCGCAATCGCACTTTGACTCGATCTTGACTTCGGCCTTCTTTTCCTCAGGATGTTCGGTCTTATTAATATCCTTTGCCATTTATATCACCTCCTTTCTGATTAAGTTAATGCTTAATTGCTTAAACGGCTTGGTAAAAAAAATATCCCTACTTTGTTTTTGAAGCGTGCCTGAGCATTTTAACCATATTTGGCTGTCCGCCCAAACAACCACAGGTGCAAATACGATTGAGTCTTTGACGACATTTCTCAAGGGAGTCTCGATTTAAGGAATAAAATATCCAATATCCCTGCCTTTCGTCTGTCACAAGACCCGCAGCTTTGAGCACCCTCAAATGTTGTGATACAGCAGATTGAGTTATCCCCAAAGCCTTAGCCAAGGCATTAACGCTCATTGGCTCCTTTTTTAACCGTTCAACTATTTCAATTCTCTTATCAACGGAAAGGAGTTTGAATAACTCTGCTGCTTCCTTCATGGGGCAAGTATGTTTAAGTATATTAGCATGCGCTAATATTACCTTGCTGCGGTGATGTTGTCAAGTTTTTTCTGACTCCTTTCAAAACTCGTATCGCAACTGAAGATAAACATTGTCGTTTTTATCCATCTGCCCGAACTGGCTCCATTGCTCTCCGCCGCCGAAGATGTTGGCTCCGACGGCTGCCCATATATGGTCAGAGAAATTATACTTCACTTCAGGATTCAGCAGATAGTCTCCATCCGACAGGCTCAGGAAGGAAAACCACGAAAGTCTGAGCGTTTGGTGCATGAGGAACTGGGTAAGTCTGACCGAAATAAGGTCATGTAATTTCTTTTCCTGAGGAAACCCCGATGGAAGACTCTTCCTGTATGCCGAATAATCATGCATATATTCGCCATAATACTGCAGGCCGACCGTGAAATCCTCCCACACCTGCCGCTGGTACCCTATCAGAAATCTTGTCTGTGCATTCGGTATCATAGGGTCACTGCCGTCCCTGTCCTGCCAGAAATCATAATACCCTGCTTCAAGGCTCAGAACTCCGTCGAGGGCCTTGCCCTGAAGACTTGCGCCATAGACAGACAGCTTCGGATAAAAGAGGGTGAGCTTTGCCGGCACCATCGGGTTGTCAGGCATTGCTGACGGCTGCCTGATAAAGCCACGATAATAATACAGTGAAGCATCATAGCCCGCTATGTCCCTATATACCCGAAAGGCAACCTCGGTATTTTCGAGGGACACAGAGGGTTTTTTCTCGTCCCTGTCAGTAATTGGCGGCATGGGATCAAACATCCAAAACCGTTTTGCATCAGGGAATTTGTTCGGCTCAAAAAAAGGAATGATAACAAGCTCAAAAGAAGCAAATCCAGGATATGCGCCAAGCTTGATCCCGTCCACACCCTTTTTCAGGTACTCCAGAGGCCTGCCCGAAAAGAAGGCCTCATAGTCTTTTGGGAAGAAATCATTAATGAAGATCAGATCTCCAAGACCCCAGGTCAGGATCTGTCTGCCGATGCGCATGTCCCAGTTCGATGCTGTGTAATCGATGTATCCCTCACGCAGTTCAAGATCAGCTTTTCTGCCGAGGTGGTCATAGAAGGCATCAGTCTTGATAAATAGATGAAACGGGTCTTTTGCTGCATCAAGCTTCAGCTGAACCCTCTCCTCAGTTAGCTTGAAATCACCTCCGTCAGGATTTGATCGTGCTGCATCGAACGAATAATTACCCTGCAGAAAGCCATGCAGGCCTATATCGCCTGCATGGGCAAAGGTCGTTAAACTGAGCAATATGAGACATGTGTGCCGGAACAATTTCTTCACGCTGACTATCCCTCGAAATAGCGATTTACGCCAGGATACACCCTTGGCTCTATATGTGCATCCATTATCGAAAATCTGTCCACAACCCCGACAAGTCTTTTGTCTTTGACTATGGGAATTACCGTAAAGTTATTTTCGAGCATCATCTCAATGAGTTTGTCTGATGTTGTCTCAGGATCAGCTGTTACAGGGGCTTTTGACATAATCTTCGCTGCTGTAATTTCCGCCAGGTTCAGGCCTTCTCTTATAACGCCGAGGAGGTCGAATGTTGTTACAATGCCTATGACCTCCATCTCTTCATTGACGACCGGAAGGCCCGGCAACCCGGCTGCCATTAATCTGTAGATGACCTCTTTGCCGTTTGAATTACTTCCCAGTGCTACTCTCTTATGCGCAATCATCAGGTACTTTGCAGGTATCATCATTATCATATCCTCCATAAAAAGGTTTTGTATTCCCTCCAAAGAAGGGTTGTCAAGTTTTTCTTGCCAAAATACAGACAAAGCCGGCAGCATCAACCAGTCCCTCGCGGGCCTCTTCTTTCTGCAGATCTTCTGATGGAAGCTGCAACAGTGCCGAGGAATATCCTTCCACTTTCATGTCTGCGCTTTTAAGCATTGAAGCAACGTCAGCAGTGCTGAGAAAATGTGCATGCTTATAGATTGGGTGGCCTTCATTCTGCTTTTGCATATACAGTTTTCCCCAAGGGCTTTCTCTGTTTATTAATCCTATGACCATGCCTCCATCTTTTTTCAGAACCCTGCAGGCTTCAGCGATAACCTTTTGAGGATCATTTGCAAAACAGAGAGTAAACAGGATAAAGACACCTCCGAAAAGGCTGTTAGCATACGGAAGTTTTTCGCCAAAGGCCTGCTCAACATTAATGCCTCTGCCCCTGGCCATAGCAACGAGCGGCCTGGAAGGGTCAACGCCGTAGCTTATTCCAAGCGCTTTTGCAAATCTGCCTGATCCTGTGCCTATCTCAAGAAAAGGCGGCACAAGGTTTTTCATAAGCAGCAGCACTGCAGCATGTTCTACAGGGAACAGCACGCGGCCTTCAGCGCTGTCGAACCACTTATCATACTCTTCAGCGTGAAGAGAGAATGCCTCTGCAGCTGAAGTAGTGTTCTGCCTGCTCAGTCTATCCACTTCTTTGGCGGCTGCTTGAGAAAACGCTCGGAAAAGAGGCTGTCCTCAAGACCTACGTTATAATCGGTCTTTATGTATGTTACCTCTGTTTTGTGGCCGCTCTGAAGGTTCTTCATGGTTCGCTTTGTGATGGTAGGCAGACCTTTCACATCCTTTATCTCCTCTGCAGTGAAGGTCCTGTACAATTCTCCGCGCTTGTCATAGTATTCTTCCTTTATTGGAAGGGAGTTTGTCTTGTCGATCCAGGCAAGCTTGTAACCGTAATCAACATCAGCGGTCTTCGGGGTGCTTTTTATCACATAACAGTCCCTTGCACCGAGTTTTTCCTCTTTGCTTATTGCATGCGTATCATCCTCGATATCCCTTCCGGAAACGTCCTCATAGGTGAAATCCGAACCCACAAAGCTTGACCGCTTGTCCTGGGCAGCAATACGCCTGACCATGCTGATCGCCGGTACAAAGAGCCATCGGTCGTCATCTTTCCTGGGATATTTGTAGACCATGAAGGTCATGTCCTTCACATCTGCAGGCTGGAAGAAGTAAATGAAATACTTTTGATCGCCGCCGGACTCGCCGAAGTTCTTCCTGAGCATGGTCATCTCCCTGACTCTTTCCTGGCCGCCCTTACTCACAAGTTTCATCATTACTCTTGCCTTGAAGTCCTTGCCCGGATAGAGGAACGCTGCCTGGGATTTTTTCATGACCTCGTCTGCAGTTACCGCAAAGACCTCCAGCGGCAGCAGAAGCGCTACTAATAACATTACCAATTTTTTCATGTTAAACCTCCTTGTCTGTGTTTTATTCCAATTGATTTGCGATCAACTCCATTATGTCTGTTATCCGAATCTGCTTGTTATATCCTTGCATCGCCTCGTTTACCTGTGCATAGCAGGCTGGGCAGCTGAGGATGAGCCGGTCTGCTTTCTTTTCTACGGCCTCGTCAATCGTCAACCTTCCCATTGCATTTGCATTCTCCTGAAAAACCTTGCGCGCAGCTCCTCCGGCACCACAGCAGCGCGAATCGGGACCGTGTCTGTCGAATTCGAGGAGCTCTACGCCCTTTACACTTTTCAGCACAGCCCGAGGTTCCTCGATTACACCGACTCCTCTGCTCAGATAGCAGGGGTCATGGTATATCAAACGTTCGTTCAGTTCTTTCTTTAGCTTCAACTTTCCATTTTTCAATGCCTCGGTGACAAACTGCGTTATATGCCTGATCTTGAAAGGCAGCTCCTGTCCGTATATTGATGGCCAGTCACGGGCCATGATATTCACGCATCAGGGGCAGGATGCCAGCAGCAGTTTTACCCCCTTTGCCTTGTATCCGCCAACAAGTCTCCTGACCAGGTCTTCAAGCATGTCATGCTGACCCGAAATAAACAGCGGGAATCCGCAGCATACCTCCTCCTCAGGCCCAAGCATGGTGAAGGGGTCGCCGATGGCATTCAGCACAAGCACATCACCTTTCACCATGGGCTGCGCTGAATATGCACCTGTGCAACCAGCGTAATAAGCTATGTCAGCCTTTTCCTCAATTTTTACGAAGTCAGGGAACCATGGACTGAATCTGTCCATAAGCGGAAGGTTGTAAGGGTTTCCGGTATTCCTGATCACCTCAGGCATCTTGGCCTGTCCGCCTATGGGGCCAATACCTCTCCTGACCATCTCCTTTCTCAGCATTGGCCAGAGACGCTGCGTGAAGATGCCTACAGCACAGTGCTGTCCGCACGCGCCACAGGTAGTGCATTCAAATACAGCCTTTGTGAAGTCCACAAGGAGCCGAATATCGATCCTGTCAGGCCCCATCAACGTTGCCTTGAGCCCCTCGGTAGCCTTTATAAACTCCTTGAAGACCCGGATCTTCTCCGGCGGCGAGATGGCTGGATCACTCTTGACGTTCTGCACCGGGCAAAACTGCAGGCACTGTCCGCACTGTGTGCAGGCATCCAGTTCAATAAGCTGCTGAGGAGTGAGGTTGCCGATAAAACTATTTTTAACTTTCATGAATCACTCTTTTAAAGTAATCCTCCTATCATTTCACTATTTCTGAATAGTCATATACTGTGTAAGAGAAGCAAATTTATCCGTAAAGAGAAGAATGCCTGCAATAACAAGAAATAGCCCGGTTATAACCGATACTGCGCGCATGTATCGGTTAATCCGTTTAAAATGCGAAAGCGCAGTGTTAATCGCTACGGAAGTAATGAGAAAAGGAATACCTAATCCCAAGGAATAAACAGCCAGCATTCCCATCCCTGATGCAACGGACTCGGTTGTCCCAGCGTATACAAGTATTGAGCCTAAAACAGGGCCGATACACGGAGTCCATCCGGCGGCAAAAACCACACCCACCAGGAATGTGCCGAAAAAGCCGGCTGGTTTGTTCTGCAGGTGGAATCTCTTGTCTCTTGAGAAAATACCGATCTTCAGGATTCCGGAGATGTACAGACCGAAAATGAGTATCATCACGCCTCCGGCCTTCCGCACAGTATCCTGATGATCGGAGAGAAAACTGCCAAGATAGCTCGACGATGCGCCAAGCATAACGAACATAAATGAGAACCCTGCGATAAATAAAAGAGAATTTGATATTGTCGTCATTCTTATCTTTTTTCTGTCATGGGCACCCGTGAGGTCCTCAAATGACAGCCCTGTTATGTATGAGACATAAGATGGGATCAACGGGAGCACACAGGGCGACAGAAATGAAAATAGACCAGCGCTGAACACCATTAATAAGGGCATTTTTTCCATAGTGCCTCCTGTATCTATTTCTTTAGCGCGTTCTCAAGATCAGTCTTGAGGATGTCCTCAAGATACTCGCCTTTGATTTTCTTGATTATCCTGCCATTCCTGCCCACAAGAAACGATGTGGGAATTGCTTTGATACCGCCATAATCCTTGACCAATTTATCATTAGTCCTCACAATTGGATAGGTAAGTTTCAGCTGTTTGACAGAGGATGGCGTAACATCGTCAAGGGCAATACCGATAATCGAAAATCCCTTATCCCTATGCGCCTCATACATTTTTTGGAATCCAGGAATTTCATTTCTGCACTGCGGACACCAACTCGCCCAGAAATTAATGAGCACGACTTTCCCTTTAAGGTCAGAGAGACTGACCTTTTCCCCCTGCAGGTCCTTCAATGAAAAGTCAGGTGCAACATCATTCACTAATAGACTGGTGCCCGAAAATGCGTTTTTGTTCTCCAGCATCAGGAAGACCAGCAGCATGGCTGCCACTACTGATAAATAATATATTCTTCTATCCTTCACTAAAAACCTCCGATATGCTTTTCATGCAGTTCTTTCAAAAATATCTCATCTGTTGACTTGGTGATATACTCTTTTTTCGTCACCTTCGCAATCTGCGAGCCCTTTCTGATAGTCCAGACGAGCAGCCAGATCAGGAGCGCAGTATAGGTCAACGCAAATGCATACTGAACGTACTCATTGTCAGGCAGGAGTTCGAGCATGTTCTTTTCCTTCATAAAGCCTCTCGAAAAAAAGATCTCGTCGATCCGGTCCTTGTAAATAGAGTAGGGCAGATATCCGAGCAGGAATCCGGGAAGGGCGGCCAGACCTGTCATGTAAGACATGCCGAGACGTGAATACGTCCTGATCTCGCAACCAAGCATCATAACACTCCCAATACCCAGCATAGGGCCTCCGATCAGGTGGCCGAGATGAAACCCGAACTTGTATTTGCCTGCCTCCACAACTACCGGCATGTCCCAGCCAAGCACGATCCAGGTGAAGAGGATAGTGAGATTGAACATGAGTATCGCGACAAGGAGACCGGCAAAAGGCATCATGCCGGTAAACATCGTCTGAGTGATCTTTGCAACCTTCATCGCCTCAAAATGTTTTTTCTTCATGAGCAGGGACTTTGGCGACATGACTGCGCATTCCGTGCCGAACCCTGACTTGCCGATGCCGATGCCTACAAGGAGGCCGACAAGGCTCTTCAGGCCGATCTCGACCCAGGGAAGGCTGCCTATACTGTTGGAAGACTCGCCCTGTAATGCTGTCCAGAATGATGACACGATCAGAAGGAGAAAAAAGGCGGTGAGTGTCAGCCGCACAGGGTCCTGATAAGGCTTATGCTCAGGATCATAGGTCAGGGTCTCTGTCTGGTATTCAAGCTCAACGCACTTTTTGACAGTTGCCTTCACCTCATGATGTTTCATGAACCCTCCGGCATTCAGCTTTGCCATCAGCATAAAGGCGAGATATGCGAAGGGGATGCTTACAATAGCCACAACAATAGAGGTCAGGCTCATGGCAGGTATGCCGCCAAGGTAATGCCAGGCAGTGCAGCCTTGCGCAAGCCGCGTGCCGAACCCGAATATCATGGCCCCGAAAAAGGCAAGCCACAATACACGCGGCGGATATTTGACCCAGCTTTTTCTTTCCCTCTCGATGATCGTCACAAAGCAGCCGCCTGCAACCATGCCGATCAGTATCCAGTGGATATCTCCGCTGTACGTCCTGGTGATGAAGTCAGTCTTCGTAATATTCTCCTCAAGCGTGCCGAACATCTTTGCAAGGCCTGTTGTGATCGGTATCGGTGTCTCGTATTTGAGGAAATAGATAACCTCGGCCAAGCCGACAAGGAAGCCGCCCCATACAAATGACCACGGTTTCGTGATGATATTCTTCATGCGAGGCCCCTCATTTCTCTATAGGGTATTTCTTTGTGGCGGCCTTGCCGACTACGCTCTTCATTGCCTGCCCGCCGATAAAATCCTTTATCCATGCGGCATAGCCAAAGGTCATGGTATAGGCATCATACCCGAGCATTCTTAATGGTACTATTGGCATGTTTTCGAGCTGACCGGTTCCGCAGACAAGAATTATTTTCTTGTCTTTAGGGATATTCTTCATATTCTCCGGAAGAAGCACGGCATAAAAGGGGACGTGAACTGAGCCGGGGATATGACCTGCTTTGTATTCTTCCGGATTCGGCCTGACATCGAGCACGATGAAGTCAGTTGCCTTTGTCTTGATCCACATATTGACCTCGTCAGCAGAGACCTGATAGTTTCCGGTCTCCTTTGCCGCCATGAGTATATCCGACATCTTCTTAGCCTGATCGTCTTCAGCAAATACGGTAAGCGCAGAAAATACGACAACTGCTGCAATAACAACTGCCAATGCTCTTTTTATCATTTTAATTACCTCTCCTTTTATTTTGTTTTGCTTATCTTTTCAGGGACACGCCCTGAAAGTTCTTAGTCTCAACCTATGCCGAGCCGAAAGTCCTTGACCTCCTTGACCGCAGCCTTTAGGTTAATCTTAAGCTTTGCAGCCATGTCAGGCCAGCCTGTCCCGGCCTTCTTCATCGCCACGATCTCCTTGACCGGCTTTTTTGAAAGGTTTGAAAAAACTATGATCGTTATCGTGTCTCCGGGTGCAAATTCCTTGATCAGGCCATCGATTGTCTCAGGTTTCTGGGCATCGAAAAAATATGCCTTTGTCTTTTTGTCAAACTGTTTGTTCTTTGACTGGCGTTCGCTGATCTTCTTTATCAGCTTATCCAGTTCCTCAGGCTCTGATAGCCTCGCTCCGAAAGAAGAAAGCGGAATCAGAAAGATGAAAACCAGCACTGCGGCCAAAATAGTTTTTGTTGATCTCATTTGCTTTGTGCCTCCTTTAAGAGCCAGCCCTGCATGAGCGTTATGAGGGCAGGCAGATAGATCAGTGTCATTACAGCGCTCATCAGCATCATGCTGACTATGAACGCACCGACGGTTATATAAGGTGTGAGCGGAGCGAATATCATCACGGCAAAGGAGGCGGCAAAAAGGATCGCATTTCTCATGATGCCTTTTCCTGGCCGCGCTGCAGTCCAGAGGAGCGCTTCAGACAGGGGCTCTGCTGGAGCCTCCTTCAGTCTCTGCCGTAGTCTGGATACAAAATGAATTGCAAAGTCTACTGCCATTCCAAGCGACAGGCAGGAGAGCACGGATATCGGCATGTCAAAGTCTTTCCCGACATAGCCGACGACACCGTAGAGGAGCAGGACGGTGAAAAGCAGCGGCGAGTAACCGACAATTGCCCATTTCAGAGAGCGGAAATCATAGGCAAGGATGCCGAAGACTACCAACAGGGCGAGGATGAATCCCTTTAACATGTCTCCAAGCACCTCGTCATTCCAGACAAGATTGAAATAGGCGATGCCGGCCGGTTTCATCTCCATGGGGGAGGGATTGCTCTTCTTGTATTCTTCAGCTGCCTTTATAACCTCTCTCATGGCGCTGGCATCCCATGTCTTGAGCTGCACCCAGACGTTGGCACGCCTGAAGGGGTAGTCAACGACATTGTCCAGGTCTGAAGGCTTTGCGGACATGGAGAAGAGGAAGATATACTGACCGATCATCTCCTTGGTCTCTGGCACAGCGTCAAATTGCGGGTTGTCGTCATGGAGCACGCGGTTGATCCGTTTCACGTAGTCAACAACTGATGTTGTCTTGCCGACAACAGGCAGCTTTTCGAGATGCCTCTGGAGCCCCTCAACATACCGCATGGCCTCAGGAGTCTTGATGTAATCATCTTCCTTTGCAATGGCCACCACATAGCCGAGAGATGTTCCGCCGAGGGCCTTGTTGATTGCCGTATCAGCGACCCTTACTTCACTGTCCTTTTTGAACCACTCCACCAGGTTATTGTTCACGACAATCTTTGACAGCCCGATGACTGCAATCACAAAGAGGATGAGTCCTACCAGAACAGTCTGTTTCGGGTGATGCGTTCCGAACCCGGCTAAACCTCTTAAAAATCCCGAACCCCTGCCTGCATCGACATCTTCGGCATGGGCAATCTTTGCCAGCTTATCGTCCTTTACAAAGGTGAACATGGCAGGTATGAAGCTGAAGCTGAGAAGCCTCAGGGCAATAGTGCCGAAGGCAACAAGACCGCCAAAGACCTTGACCGGGATGATGTTCATAAAGAGAAGCACGCCAAAGCCCGCTGCTGTTGCCAAGGCAGTATTGCGCACCGGACGGCTTACAGCCTGCATGGTCTCGATGATCGCCCTTTTCTTGTCTTTCGTCTCCCTGTAGCGGAAATAGAATTCGTTAAAAATATGCATGCTGTCTGTCGCGATTGCCATCAGAAATACCGGGGCCATGGAGCTCATGATATGGATCGGGAATCCGAGCCCGATGAGGAGGCCCATGCTCCAGACGATGCTGATCATGGCATCCATCATCAGGGTGATCGAAAGGAAAAGGTCTCTGAACATGAGGTACCTGACAATCAGCATGACCATGCCGGCAACAGGCGCGAAGAGTGCCATGAGTTTGAACATCTCAGCGCCAAACGTGTCTCGCGCAACCGGGTCACCGGCAATATAGTACTGTTCATCGCCTTTCTCTTTCTTGACAATCTCGCGTATGCTGTCAGCGATCTCCTTGCCGTTTGAGCCTCTTTCGAGCGGGACATAGATGGCTGTTGTCTTTCCGTCTTTCGAGATGATACGGTTCAGAAACAGCGGATTTTCATAGAGCATCTTCCTGAGATATTCGAGTCCTTTTTCGTCTTCAGGAGCTTTTGCCATCAAGGGAGCGACCTTTAACGTTGCATCTTCCACGGTGACATTATCTATGGTCGTAAAGCTTGACACATCCCGTGCAGCAACGCCCTTGATCTTCAGGATCTCGTCAGTGATCCTCTGGATCTTGCCAAGGGTGCCTGTATTGAGGATGCCTTTTTCGTTTACGATCCCGACAGCGATCATGTCCTCATACAGACTGAAGGTCTTTTCGACCTCATCGTTCCAGACCCTCACCTCAGACGTTGCTGGCAGCATATTCTTCGGATTTGTGTCGGTCCTCATCTTCGGGAACTGTGTCATGAAGGCCATGGTGATGAGTATCGAAAGCACCACCACCAGCTTCGGGTGATTCACCGAAAATTCAACAAGAGAAAACTTTTTCATCTGACCCTCCTATATATTCACATATGCTGATATTTGCATGAATCTCTCTTTTTAAAAAGTGAGATTCATGTCAGCCGGCACAACGATTTCTTTGTAATACGTTGCCGGGTTTGCAAGCTCCACACCTTCAACAAAGTCTGCCTTGGCCATGCCGAAAAGAGGCACATTAAGCGGGCAGGCGAGAAGCTTTGCCCCTTCTTTATAGAGCATAAAGAGCATCTCCTCGACAGTGGGAAGTTCCATCTCTTCCATCCTCTTCATGACTGCATCACTCACCTCTTTGGGCTGATCAGGCATGCATTTCAGATCCTTCACCTTATCCTTGTGAATCGCGAGCACCCCGCGTGAGCCGAAAAAAATCGTGACGTTCGAGCCCTCCCTCAAGAGGCTCAGCGCAGTCATTGCAGCATTGAACACCTGACAGAGCTCATCATGAAAACACATCACTGACACGTTTTTTGTTACCTTTGTCATGGGGTTATCCTTTCTGTGAAATGGTTAGTTTTTTGGGTTTTAACAACCGGGGCACCAGCAATGAGCTGTTCGAGCGCATCCTGCATAAGACTGCATGCCTGCGTAATTTTCCGATTTGCTATCCTGTAATAAATATTGACCCCATCCCTTCTTGTCTCAAGAATCCTCACATTACGCATCCTTGCCAGATGCTGGGATGCATTGGCCTTTGGAATACCCAGTTTTTTTGTGATTTCACCGGCGGACTGTTCTCCTTCCTTGAGAAGGTAAATTATCTCAAGCCTCTTTGCATTGGAAAAGGTCTTGCAAAACTCTGCATGAAAATCTAAAACCTCTTTCCTCATGGCAGATTGCTCAGTCCGTTTTTCATCTTATAGAGGAAGTATTTCTCGAACCCGACCTTCATCCATTTTGCCCATATGCCTTTTTTTGTAAATGACGACTGGCGCGGCGGCAGGACCGGAGAGGCCTTCATAAGCGCAGCGGTATTCCCCATATCCATCAGACAGACGACCTCCAGCTCGGTCATGGGGGGGGGCGGTGTTCCCTTAATATCTGAATAGATCGTTGCAGCAGCAGTCTTTGCCATCTTCACGGTCATGAAGCCTGTCTTTGGAACGCCGGTTGGAACAGGTGTCTGCTCAGGAGGAGCTATTGCCATGGTCACGCCAATGGCAAAAATATTCTTATGTTTTGTATGCCTGAAGTTCTTATCAACGGGAATAAAGCCGCGCGGATTGCCCAAGGGTGCAACAGCAGGCACGCCCTTAAACGGCGGAGCGATCATCGCAAGCTTGAACGGTATCTTTGTCCCGTCTTTCAGTTTTATCTCACCCGGTGTCACTTCTTCAATCGCCTGGCTCACAACTGATTTGATGTCCCTGTCTGCAAACTCATCCTCAAAGAAGCGCTTTGAATTGCCGAGGCCGCCGACCCCCATATGGCCGAGATAGGGTTCCGAGGTGAGATAGATGATCGGCACCTTATGCCGCATCTTCCTCCGCCTGAGTTCAGCATCCATCTCAAAGGCAAGCTCATAGGAAGGGCCGAAACAGCTCACCATCTGGGAAGAACCGACGACTACAGGGCCAGGGTCTTCAAGGATCTTCTTCCAGGTCTGCCCTGTCCTGACCGCGTGATCAAGCGTAAAGGTGCAGTCAGTGTGTCCTTTATCAGGCCCCAGTCCAGGTATTTCGTCGAAAGAAAGGAACGGGCCCGTTGAGATTACGAGGTGATCGTATGAGAACTCTTTTGTTGTGGTCTTGACCTTTGCTGTCTCAGGATCAACCCCTATTGCAGCTTCATGGATGAACTGGATTCCCTTGGATTTGAGTATCTCGCTGACATTTAATGTAATGTCCTCAGGCCTGCGCCAGCCCATGATCAGCCATGGGAGTGAAGGCATAAAAATGAACCTGTTATCATCGCTGATAACTGTCACCTCTGCCTGGCTGCCTAACAGCCTCTTCAATTCAAACGCTGCTGTAAGGCCTCCAAACGAACTTCCCAATATTGCTATCTTTGCCATACGTTCCTCCCCATTTTCATATTTAATTAGAACATGCCAACTACGTTGTTGCTTTCGCTCATCAAGTCCACAAGCGCATCATAGGTAATCTCTTTTGCGCGTCGGTCTGCGTCAGCCGGATCAAGTCCGCGCAGTTTGCGATCGTCTGAAAGCACATAGGCAGTCCTGCAAAAACCCAAGTCTTCAAGGTGTTCCTGCTGCAAAAAATAGACCCCGTTTTGCAAGAGTACTACGTCAGCTGCCAGGTCACGGGCCATTTTAATACCCCTTCTTCCATCTACTGTATCTGGTGCGCTTCTTACTATTACCAGCATATATGTTCTCCTTTCAGGTCTATGAGTTGCGATCAAAAGATCATTGTTTGGTCCGCTTCCTTCAACAGAGAGGCTATATCCGATTCGTTTTTGACCTGCACGCCGTCAGGAAGCTCTTCTTCCTTTACTGACTGTAACGCCAGTGAAAGGTAATCAGCGTACACATCTACGCCCATATCAATGCAGTCCTTCAGGGTGGACTCAAGATTTGTAAAACCGGTCCCTGTGTCGTCCTGCCCCTGTTTGGCAAGAAGCACGCCACCGTCGACCAATATAAGCGATACTTTCCAATCGCCTGACGCCGCGCCGAGCGCATGTCTTACTGCTTCTGCTGCATTAATGTCGCCATACGGTGGTTTTCTGAGTATCATTGCTATGTATCCCATGGTATCCTCCTATGCACCGATATTGAGCCAGATGTCGCTCTTGCCCAAAGTTTCAAAAAGACCCTTGAGAGATCCGGTCTCTGTTCCATCAAGGTAATTGTCTTTCGCCGCACGGCGATAGTTTACGCAGCCGCCTCAAAGGAAGACCTTGAGCCCCTTCTGAATAAGCCGCGAAAACTCTTCCTCAGCATTGGTGATCCCCTTTGCCTTCTGGCTTTTGAGGAAGCAGTAGACCCCATCTGCCGACGCAATGACGTTTACGGTATGCCCCTTGTCGAGCGCAGAGTCTGCAAGCCGCACTGTGGTGAGGGTGTTTTCATAAGAATACGGTGATGTCGAAAGATACAGTGTCATTGTTTTTCCCATTTGTTGCCTCCTTTATGGTAGATGCTCGGTTCTGCCCATCTCCTGAATGATCGCGGACTGGAGCTCCGCTATCGATACATCCTGACCCTTGAATACCACAGTGTCGTTGATCGCAAGCGAAGGAAAAATGTTTAGAGCTCTTCGGCTCATGAAAGACATCTCCGATTTTTTGATAATTTCGACCTCGAAGGTATAGTTTCTGGAAAGTTCCATGACCACGGAATGGACATTCGTTCACCTCCTCCCGGGCGGACTATTGAAATATAATGTAAGCAACATAGCGCGCTATCCTTTCCTTCCTAATGACCCGTTATTATCTGATACCACATCCTCAGCCCGGTGATCGCTATGATCACGGCGATTGCGAGCCTGAGATATTTGGTGTTCACCTTCTTGCTTATGGTGCTGCCGAACTGAGCGCCTGGTATGGTTCCGATAACAAGAGCAATAGCATAGGGCCAGATGATCTGGCCGGTCATCATTTTCCCGATAGTGCCGGTTACTGCGCCCATGAAGACAATGCCTAATGTGCTGCCGATCACGATGCGGGTCGGTATATTGAGCAGATAGATCATGACAGGGATATAGATGAATGCTCCGGGTGCTCCGACCATGCCGCCAAAACAGCCGATAAGAAGGCTGACGAGCGATGCAAGCACCTTGTTGTATCTGAGATCTTCAGGGGCAATGTCCTGTCCCTGCTCCCTTTTCGGTACGAACATGACCACTGCTGCGATGACCGCAAGGGTCGCAAATATGGCAAGAAGAAGAGAACTCTTTGCCTGTTTTGAAACAAGAGATCCGGCAAGATTTCCGACCGCGTTTGCCGCGCCCATATAAATGAGAATGGACTTGCTCACAAAACGGTTCTTATTGTGAACGATCAGCCCGGTGAGCGAGGCTGATAGCACCTGCACCATGCTGACTGCAGCAACCTGCTTCATATCGAGAAGACCGACTCCCAGGAGCGGCGGCACATAGAGAAGCAGAGGTATCATGAAGATCGCCCCGCCTAATCCGAGGAGTCCGGAGAGAAACCCGCCGCCAAGCCCCAGAAATAATAGAGTGACAAGAAACGGGATGTCCATGATCATCCTGCCCTGAGAATTGCTGCCCTCAGGTCTTCGAAGGTAATTACTCCGTCTTTAACGATATATATGTTATTAACAGCAACTGAGGGGCAGGGCGGCGGACTGCTTTCTGCCTGATACTCCGGGGATGTTTTGCTGACAAGGACGACATCTGCACCGCATTCCACAGCAGCCTTCCTGGCTGCTTCAAGATTGTTCTGTCAACGTTTCCCCATAGGGTCATTGACGTAGAGTTTGATGGTGTGTGTGCCCATACGGCACCTCCTCATAATAAATTTGGTTTTATCTGTGTCTTGTACCAGGATAGGTGCCCTTCTTTGTCACAGGGCAACAGGCCGGTGCAGGCAGTTCTTCGATATAGTCTTTTTTCAGGATCTCAAGCAGGTCAGGGATGATCGGGTCTTTCAGAAAGTAGCACCTGAGCCTTCCGTCCATGTAGTGGTCTATCAATCCCTGCCTTCTGAGTAAAGACAGGTGTTGGGAAACGTTCGGCTGGCTTATCTCAAGAAAGTCTTCGAAGTCGCTGACACACTTGACTCCTTTCAAGAGCTCTTCAAGAATCCTAATCCTGACAGGATGCGCAATGGTCTTCAGGACTTCAACTTTCTGCATTATCGATCTCATATCATCTGCTCCCTTGTTTAATATATGCAAATATTATTATATTTGCATGGAATTGTCAAATAAAAAAGAGATCAGCCTCTTGCGACAATGTCGATGAGCTTTGATTTTTCCTGCATCTGTTCCGTGAGAACCTCGCGCATGAGGATACAGGCCTGGATCACCTTTGCATTGGAAACGCTGTAGTAGATGTTGACACCATCCCTGCGTGTCCTGAGAATACCCCTGTGTCTCATGACAGCAAGGTGCTGTGAGACATTGGCCTTGGGAACGCCCAATATCTCGACGAGGTCAGTGACGGTCTTTTCGCTGTCCTTAAGTGCATTAAGGATCTCAAGTCTCTTGGGGCTTGCAAGGGTCTTGCAGACCTCTGACTGAAGTTCAAATAATGTCTTGTCCTGTTTCATATATTCATATTCTATTGACTGCGGGATGAAAAGGTCAAGGGAATCTTTCAGGTAACTTCCTTTACTCAAAGGAATATTTTGTGATACACTCTAAAACTTCATTTATTTTCCGCATAATGACTGCATAACGGTATGACTGCAACGAAAAAATACGCCATAGGGATCGACCTCGGAGGTACAAACCTCAGGGTTGCACTTGTCTCAGAGGACGGGGAAATTGCACGCAAGATCAAGACGCCATCATCAGAACCGGTGCTTGATGCAATATTGCTTGCCATAGAAGAGATAAAGCAGACTGACATTGTGGGGATCGGGCTCGGCGTTGCAGGCCTGATCGACAGAAAGAGGGGCAGGGTTTTTATATCGCCCAACCTTCACGCCATAGAAGGTATTGACCTGGTAAGGGAGATACGGAACAGGTTCAACGTTCCGGTCATGATCGAAAATGACGCCAATGTGGCAGCCCTGGGAGAAAAGACAGCAGGTGCCGGCAAGGGTTTTGATAATTTCGTTCTGCTTACGCTTGGCACAGGCATCGGCGGCGGTATCATCCATAAGGGCAAACTGCTTGATGTGTCAGCCGAAATCGGCCATATGAGCATAAATGCGGATGCTGAGAAATGCCCCTGCGGCAATATTGGCTGTCTTGAGACATATGCCTCAGCCAGGGCCATGATTGCAAAGGCCGTCATCATGCTCGAAAAGGACAATGAAAGCATTCTCAAGGAATGCTGCAAGGGGAGCATTTACAAGATCACACCTGAGGACATTTACCGGGCAGCACTTGAAGGGGATGCACTCTCTCGGGAGATCCTCAAGGATGCAGGCCGTTTCCTCGGCGTCGGCATAGCGAACATTATTAATATCATGAGTCCTGAAGCGATAATCCTTACCGGCGGCCTTGTAGGCGCATGGAACATCTATGTGCAGGAGGCTATCAAAGAGGCATCGCGGAGGGCGTTCAAAGAGCTCTTTGATGCGGTGAAGATCATCCCTTCGTCGCTCGGCGACGATGCCGGCATTGTCGGCGCTGCGAGTCTCGCATTTATGGAAACGACCGGCAAGGCCCGATAAGAAGAACTCATGTCGAAGAATATCCGCAACTTTTCCATTATCGCCCATATTGACCACGGCAAATCCACGCTTGCCGACCGGCTGCTTGAATTCACCGGCGCACTTTCCAAGCGCGAAATGCAGGCTCAGGTTCTGGATTCCATGGACCTCGAGCGGGAGCGGGGTATCACGATCAAGGCACATGCGGTCAGGCTTAACTACAGGGCTGATGACGGCAAAGAATATATCCTTAATCTTATTGATACTCCCGGCCACGTCGATTTTTCCTATGAAGTTTCAAGGAGTCTTGCGTCATGTGAAGGAGCCCTTCTTATCGTTGATGCAAGTCAGGGGGTTGAGGCACAGACGCTTGCCAACGCATACCTTGCTGTTGACAATAACCTTGAGATGATCCCGGTCATAAACAAGATCGACCTTCCGAGCGCAGACCCGGACAGGGTAAAGGAGCAGATCGAAGATGCATTAGGTATAGACAGCTCTGACGCTATCCTTGCAAGCGCAAAGGAAGGCATAGGAACAAAAGAGATCCTTGAAGCTATTGTAAAGAAAGTGCCGGCGCCTCCTGGTGATGACAATAAGACCCTGAAGGCGCTTATCTTCGATTCCTGGTTTGACAATTATCAGGGCGTCATTATGCTGGTAAGGCTCTTTGACGGAACGGTCAAGGCAGGCAAAAAGATCCTGCTCATGGCTACGGAAACTACGTTTGATGTTCTGCAGGTCGGTATATTCAGCCCCAAAATGACCCCTGTCGAAGAGCTTACTGCAGGAGAGGTCGGATACATCATCGCAAGCATAAAGAACGTGGCTGACACAAGGATCGGCGACACGATCACGGATGCGAACAAGCCGGTGACCGAGCCCTGTCCCGGGTACAAGGACATAAAGCCCATGGTCTTCTGCGGTTTTTACCCGACCGAAACGCATCAGTATGAAAACCTCAGAGATGCGCTGAGCAAGCTCAGGCTCAATGATTCATCGTTCAGCTTTGAGCCGGAGACATCGCTTGCCCTTGGCTTTGGCTTCAGGTGCGGATTTTTAGGCCTGCTTCATATGGAGATCATCCAGGAGAGGCTTGAGCGCGAGTTCGGCCTGTCTCTCCTGAGCACTGCGCCGACCGTTGTATGCAGGGTCACGCTGACCGATGGAAACGTTATTTTCATCGAAAACCCTGCCTCGCTTCCTGATCAATACGAAAAAATTGAAGAGCCTTATGTGCTGACAACCATCTTTGTTCCGAAGGAATTTATCGGCCCGATTCTCGACCTCTGCCAGGAGAAAAGAGGTGCGCAGAAGGGTTTTCATTTTGTCGGCAAGGACAGGATCAAGGTCGAATACGAACTGCCCCTGAACGAGATCCTCTGGGACTTCTACGATAAGCTCAAATCCTACTCAAAAGGATATGCTTCCATGGACTATGAGTTTCTGGGATACAAGGAATCGGATCTGGTAAAGCTCAATGTTATGCTGAACGGCGAGATCGTGGACGCTCTTTCCTTGATAGTTCATAAAGACAAGGCTTATTATAAGGGGCGGCAGCTGGCAGAAAAACTGCGGGAGAGCATACCGAGGCAGATGTATGAGGTTGCTATCCAGGCAGCCATTGGCAATAAGATTATAGCGCGTGAGACAGTCAAGGCAATGAGAAAAGACGTTATTGCCAAGTGTTATGGGGGCGACATCTCGCGGAAGCGGAAGCTGCTCGAAAAACAGAAGGAGGGCAAGAAAAGGATGAAGCAGGTGGGAAGGGTGGAACTGCCGCAAGAGGCTTTTCTTGCGATCCTGAAAGTGAAATGAGCGAAAGAAAAATGCGTGAGGATATGGCAGCGACAGAGGGCTCGTCCCTGAACCCGAAAGATACGTATAAGACTAAAAGAGAAAAATCGGTAATCCGCGAGAATATCGAAGCAATACTGATAGCGCTCCTGATAGCCATTGTGGTCAGAACGTTTGCTGTGCAGGCATTCAAGATCCCCTCGGGCTCCATGCTCGAAACTCTCCAGATCGGAGATCACATTCTCGTAAATAAAATTGTATTCGGAACGCCTATTGATATTCCCTTTACTGATATCAATCTCTTCTGGATGCCGGGGCTTTATAAGCCCCAGAGGAATGATATCATTGTCTTCAAATACCCTGAGGATCCGAAGAGGGATTTCATTAAAAGGACGGTAGCTGTTGGCGGCGACGTTGTCGAAGGCAGAGACAAGGTCCTTTATGTGAACGGCCGACAGGTCGACGAGCCCTTTGCAATCCGTAAGGATGACATGATCAAACCGGGAAGTATGGATAAGAGGGACAATTTCGGCCCTTATACGATACCCGAGGGTAAAGTCTTTGTTATGGGAGACAACCGGGATCAGAGCTATGACAGCAGATTCTGGGGTCCGGTTGATCTGAAGAAGATCAAAGGTAAGGCAGTCATCATTTACTGGTCCTGGGACACGAGCAAAAAATGGAACCATCTCAATAGGATAGGGAGGCTGGTGAAATGAAAAGCGATCGGGCAGAAAAGGGATTTATCCAGGCGCTGCTTGGGTTGTTGCTTCTTGGCGCCCTTATCGTTTGCCTGATGCTGTTCGGCAAACCCTACTACCGTTCTTATACGCTTGGCTCGCATACGCGGGATTTCCTGAAGACCGAGATCGGTGATATTGCCAAGATACGGAGCAATGTTCTGCAAAACGCTGCTGAACTCGGGATTAAGCTGAACGAGGCTGATCTTTCCGTGACTCTGGACCAGAAGGTAGTGAAGGTGAAGGCTACCTGGAAAGATACCGTGGACTTCTGGGGGTATTATCAGAAAACGTTCGATTTTGAGCTGTATGAGGAATACTGATTGTTCACCGGTCTTGTTGTTGAGCTGGGAGATATTGTTTCCCTTGAGAAAAGAGGCACTGGCGCAAGACTTTTTCTCGATGCAATGGCCCTTGGCCAGGAAGCAAAGATTGGCGACAGCATAGCTATAAACGGTACCTGTCTTACGGTTGTTGAGGTCAGGGGAAGCAGGCTGGCCTTCGATATTTCTGATGAGACGCTGAAATCTACAAATCTTGGCGAGCTCAGGGCCAGAGACAGGGTAAACCTTGAGCCTGCATTGCGGCTGAACGACAGACTTGGCGGCCATTTTGTCTCAGGACATATTGACGGCGTTGGCAGAATTCGTTCAAAGAACCTGGAAGGCGAAGTCTATAAGATTGTTATAGGGACAGAGCCCTGGATAGCTGGATATCTTGTAGAGAAGGGTTCGGTTGCTGTTGACGGCACCAGCCTTACGGTTGTTGATGTTATGAGAGACGGTTTTTCATTGGTAGTTATCCCGCATACGGCAAAAATGACAACGATCGGGATTAAGAGTGCTGGTGACAGGGTGAACATTGAAGTTGATATCCTGGGCAAGTATGTCGCAAAGTATCTGAAAAAAGGGAAGGATTCAAATCTTATGCAGGCCTTGAAGGAACAGGGGTTTGTATAATGTCGTTAAATCAGAATGCAGAATACGCAAGTCAGAATCAAAGGAGCTGCCATGCATCAGAAACATAAATTTAATACCATAGACGAAGCCATCGAAGCCATCGTAAAAGGCAAGATGGTCATCCTTGTTGATGACGAGGACAGAGAGAACGAAGGTGATCTCTGTATGGCAGCAGAGAAGGTCACGCCTGCGGCGATCAATTTCATGGCAAAGCACGGCAGGGGGCTTATCTGCCTTTCCCTTACGGGCGAAAGGGTTGAGGAACTGAAACTGCCGATGATGTCTGAAGCAAACACCTCCTCCTTCGGCACCGCCTTTACGGTTTCGATCGAGGCAAAAAAGGGTGTCACAACAGGTATATCAGCAGCAGACAGGGCAGTGACGATCCTGGCTGCGATCAACCCCAAGTCAACGCATGAGGACCTCGCCCGGCCTGGGCATGTCTTCCCGCTCAGGGCAAAGCGCGGCGGTGTGCTCCAGCGGGCAGGTCAGACCGAAGGTTCCGTTGACCTCGCCCGCCTTGCCGGACTGAATCCTTCAGGTGTTATCTGCGAGATCATGAACGATGACGGGACCATGTCGCGGGTCCCTGAGTTGATGGAATTTGCAAAGCATCATCATATGAAGATCGTGACGATCAAGGACCTCATTAAATACCGGACAAGGATCGAGAGATTTGTCCGCCGCGAAACGACAACCGTGCTTCCGACAGCACATGGGGAGTTTACCGTCGTTGCCTACGCCAATGACGTTGATGCAAATGTTCATCTTGCCCTGGTGAAGGGCGAAATCAGCAAAAACGATGCGGTCCTTGTGCGAGTGCACTCTGAGTGTCTGACCGGTGATGTCTTTGGGTCAAAGAGGTGTGACTGCGGAGAACAGCTGAACAAGGCAATGCATATTATCAACAAGGAAGGCCAGGGGGTAATCCTTTATATGCGGCAGGAAGGCCGCGGTATCGGCCTTGTGAATAAGCTCAAGGCATATGAGCTTCAGGACAAGGGGCTCGATACGGTTGAGGCCAATCTCAAGCTCGGGTTCAAGCCTGATTTGAGGGATTATGGCATCGGCGCACAGATCCTTGTTGATCTCGGCGTGCGCAAGATGCGGCTTATGACGAACAACCCGAAGTAGATCGTCGGCCTTGAGGGATATGGCCTGAAGGTTGTTGAGCGGGTGCCTATGGAAATCAATCCCCACGAGCGCAATATCGTCTATCTCAAAACAAAGAAGAAAAAGCTTGGACATATGCTGAGCAATGTTTAAAAGCAACAGGAGGAAACCATGAAAGTTATCCAGGGTGAATTACAGGCAAAGGGGCTGAAGTTTGCGATTATCGTGAGCAGGTTCAATGATTTTATCACTGGCAAGCTTCTTGATGGCGCAGTGGATGCTCTTTTGCGGCATGGCGCAAAAGATGAAGATATTGATGTCGTAAAAGTTCCGGGCGCCTTTGAGATACCTCTTGCAGCCAAGAAAGTTGCAGAGAAGGGCTCCTATCATGCCGTGATCTGCCTTGGCACGGTCATCAGGGGTGCAACTCCTCACTTTGACTATGTTGCGGCAGAGGTTTCTAAGGGTGTCGCCTCAGTTTCGCTTGACACGGGAGTGCCGATCGCTTTTGGCGTACTCACCACAGACACGATCGAACAGGCGGTTGAACGGGCCGGCACCAAGAGCGGCAACAAGGGCTTCGATGCTGCTGTCACTGCCATCGAAATGGCGCAAGTGTTCAAGAAGCTATAAGCTTTCAGCTATCAGTGTTAAGCTACAGCAAATACTACAGACGATATCACCCGGAAACAGGTTTTTCTGTCGACTGGCTTCTCAATGATTTTTTGATTTTTATGCTGACCGCTGACCGCTGTAAGCTGATTGCTGCCTTATGAACCGTCGCAAGGCCAGGGAACTTGCCCTCCAGATGCTCTTTCAGTATGAATTTACCGGACACCGGTCTGATTTCAGGGCTGTGGAAGACCTTGATCCAACAAAGAAGGAGCATAAGGATATCAAGCAATTTTCCGAAGAGCTTGTCAGCGGCACCCTTGAACACCTTGAAGAAATAGACAACAGGATCCGGCAGGCTGCGGAGCACTGGAAGATGGACCGTATGGCCTCAGTAGACAGAAACATTATGCGCTTTGCCGTCTTCGAGCTCCTTTACCGAAATGATATTCCTCCTGCAGTGACGATCAATGAGTCGCTTGAAATCGCCAAGAAATTCTCTTCCTCAGAAGCAGCCTCATTTATTAACGGCCTTCTGGACAAGATAGCACGAGAGAGCAGAAAAAAGTCAAAGAAAGACGAACCTAAAAAATAGACTACAGGCAATACAACAACGTTTCTGCAGACTCAATGGGGATAATGCATGGCTAAATCAGCTTCAGGGGGGCAATTGCATACAGGTCACCGCAAACGGTTGCGTATGCGTTTTCTTAAAGAAGGCCTGGATGGCTTTGAGGATCATCAAGTGCTCGAACTGCTTCTCTTTCAGGCCGTTCCCCGTCTGGATACCAACCCTCTTGCACATAAACTCATTCATAGATTTGGCAGTCTTTCTGCCGTTCTTGAGGCAGACCCAAAGGACTTAGCCTCTGTTGACGGTATAGGCGAAAATGCGGCTGCCTTTCTTTCGATGATTCCTCATGTTACCCGCCGCTATTTCCACGACCGCGTCAAACATTCCCGCAAGCCTTTGAACAATTCTGAGTCAGCTGCTGAATATCTTGTCCCACTTATGGCAGGACGTTCCGAAGAAGTATTTTATGTCATCTGCCTTGATTCTCAGCTCAGGGTTCTTTATCCGGTCTTGATAAGCGAGGGCACGGTGAAGGATGCCCTTGTGCATCCGAGAAAAGTTGCTGAAGCTGCAGTGAGACATAAGGCGGCCTCTGTCATCCTGGCTCACAATCACCCCGCAGGAAGTGTTAAGCCATCTGTCCATGATCACAAGCTGACCCGCAACCTGGTTCAGGCCCTCGGAGGGATCAATGTCCACGTCGTTGACCACGTTATTGTGGCGGGCGAACTTATATACAGCTTTTCGCGGGAAGGAACACTTCCGGGGTATGAGGGACCAGTGTGAGGGCAGTGGAGGCGGAGTTCGGAGAGCAAAGGAATTCGGCAAGGTTCAGTTGTCAATGAAGGAATCCGGTATCCGGGGAGTATAATTGTACCTATGCAGCCGATATTCATTGTTGAAGACGACCGGAAGATCGCAAAGGTGGCAAAGGTCTATCTTGAAGAGGCGGGATACAAAGTCCTGCAGTTTGAGAAGGGAAAGGACGCGGTCGCAGCCCAGCTGAAGCAGAAACCCCTCCTGGTGATTCTCGACCTAATGCTCCCTGACACCACAGGTGAGGAGGTCTGTCAGGAGATCAGGGAAAGCGGTGATATCCCGATCATCATGCTCACATCCAAGTCTTCTGAAGAGGAGCGTGTGGCCGGTTTTGCTCTCGGTGCGGACGATTATGTAGTAAAGCCTTTCAGTCCGAGAGAGCTGGTGTACCGCGTTAAGGCACTTCTGAAAAGGGCGCAGAAGGAAGACCTCAGTTCAGTTGAGCCGATGAGTTTTAACAAGGGCAGCCTTATGATCGACGGCCACAGCTATACCGTGAAGAAGCATGGTGAGGCGGTCGATATTACGCCGACCGAGTTTAAGGTCCTCTTCAGTCTTGCATCAGCCCCGGGCAAGGTCTTTACCCGCGAGGAGCTTGTTGACAAGGCCCTTGGGTATCAGTTTGAAGGATATGAGCGGAGCGTTGACGCTCATATCAAAAACATCAGGCACAAGATCGAGGATGATCCAAAGAACCCTTCCATAATCCTTACCATCTACGGCGTGGGCTACCGCTTCTCGATCAAAAAAGATGTTTAAAAAACTCTGGTTCAGAGTATTTCTTATTCTTATTTCGGTTTCTGCAATTGCCCTTTCATCTGCCCTTGTTGTGCGGGAGCTTATGGTGCGGGACTTCAGGGGATATCTCGAGGGAGAGGTTGAGGACAGGGCGTCCTGGATCACGACCTCGCTCGAAAGCACCTTTGAAAAATACAGCGTCTGGCCGAACCCGGAGATCATCGAGAACACGGTCTGGGCACTTATGTTAGGCTTTGAAATGAAGCTCTACGAAGCAGACGGCTCCTTTGTGATCGATACGGACAGTGCGGTCAATATACTTTCCCCCTATGTAAAAAAGCGGATCAAGGCTATTTCGAGCCTCAGGTTTAAGGATAAAACAGGCAGTTTCCATCCCTATGCACTTTTTCTTTCCGGCCATGAGATCGGCAGGGTGGAACTCAGATTTCTGCGCAGCCAGAAGGAGCTCTTCTTTGTCAAACGCTCAAACAGGCTGCTCATTATTTCAGTCCTCGGCATGGGAGGAGCGGCAGTGCTGCTGAGTGTCATCTTCTCCAGGAGGTTCACTACCCCTGTGGAGCAGCTTACCAGGGCGGTTGCTGATATTGCAGAGGGCAATCTCGCCAGCAGGGTCGCAGCATCAGACATTGACGAGATCAGCAGACTCTCCGAGGCTTTCAATAAGATGGCCCATGCGCTTGAGATCCAGGAATCGCTCAGGAAGAAGATGACGTCAAACATTGCGCATGAACTCAGGACGCCGGTGAGTGCGATACGCGGCGAACTTGAGGGAATGATGGACGGCCTGATACCTCTTGACCAGGAACATATTCAGTCACTGCATGCAGAGATAGGGAGATTCAGGGCAATTATCGAGGGGCTCGAAGAACTCTCCTGTGCGGAGGCGAGCAGCCTCAGCCTTGAGAAAAGATCAATAAACCTCGATACCTTTCTCCGGAACATCATAGAGCGGTACCGTAAGATGTTCAGCGACAAGAGTGTGGATCTGAGTCTTGACTGCGAAGAAGTGGTTACGCTGCATATTGATCCTGACCGGATGAGCCAGGTGATTATCAATCTGCTTGTCAATGCTCTGAAGGCAACAGGGAAGAACGGGAAGGTTGAAGTCAAGGTTAAGAAAAAAGGACAATCTGTCATTATAGAAGTCTCAGATACCGGTGAGGGGATAAAAAAGGAGGACCTGCCTTTCATCTTCGAACGGTTTTACAAGGGCAGCAAGGGAGGTCTCGGATTAGGGCTTGCCATTGCAAAAGAACTGGTTCAGGCGCATGGCGGCACGATATCCGTAAAAAGTGAGCCTGGAAAAGGTGCAACATTTGCGGTGTTGCTGCCAAAATAAAAGAGAGGCTCTGTTCATAATCCTTCATAATATATTCGCTGCTGCTTCATAGTTGAGTGATATGCTATAGTCAATTGCAAATAAAAGGATGGGTGCATTAAGACCAAAAGTAGGCGACTTAGTCGCCAAATATATCGCTAAGGAGGATTCAGGAAGATGAAGAAGACAGTAATGGCAGTAGTAGTTCTGGTGATCGTGGCATTTGTGGGAAGCGCTCTCGCCGTGCCTCCGGGAAAGACCGTTGAGTATGCAGGAGGCAGTGCGGGCAAGGTCGTATTTGACGGTAAGATCCATGCAGACAAGGGCCTGAAGTGCAATGACTGCCACACGAAGATCTTTCAGATGAAGAAGGGAACAGCGAAGATCACCATGGCAGAAATGAATGCAGCCAAGTTCTGCGGCGAGTGCCATAATGGCACCAAGGCGTTCAAGTCCAGTGACGCAGCAAACTGCGCGAAGTGCCACAAGAAGTAATCGTATAGGATCGTAAAAAAGGGGCCGATTTAACGGCCCCTTTTTTTGCAAATAAAGAGTCTTTACCCGGAAGAAAGCAACTTTATAATGTTATCTATGAACTCAGCCAGGAAGCAAAAAAGTATTAACGTTGTTGCCGCAGTTTTATCCGTTCTCTTCTCCCTTATGTTCAGCACTGCCTTTACCTGCACCGCCTCTGCAGCTCAGCAGAGAAGCTATGGGGAGAAGAAGGTGATAACCACTGCTGAGGAAGCCCTTAAGACCCTGAAAAAGCATTTTGAGAAAAGAGATGTGGTCATTGGAGAGGTCGCAGAGAAAGAGCTTTACTTTGAGGCTGAGATAAAGGACCTGAAGAATGCGGTCATCGACAAGGTGATCATTGACAAGCGCACCGGCAGGATCCGGTCAATCTATTAATACCAAAGAACTTCATTTTTCCGTTTCAAGGTCTTGCAGAAATGCTTTTTCCCCTTGCAGCTCTCCGGCCACACGTGCCGAAACCCTGGAAGAAAAAGCTTATTAAAGTGCCTCTGATGTGATAAAATCGGTCTGAAATGCAGAGAAGACGATCAGAACGAATCCCTGTCAATCTGCCTGCTGATGTTGTCCTTGGCGGGAAAACCTATGACGGCATCATCATTAATGTCTCTGAAGATGGCATTGGTTCTGCAGTAACTTCGGTAGTCGAGGCACAGGCAGAATTCATCCCGGTAAACAATATCCAGCTGCATTTTCAGGACCCCTCCGGCAAGGCAATTGACCTCGTCTGCGAATTGGCCTGGTTTTCCCGAAGTGATACAGATTCCCGGAAGATAACGATCGGCATGAGGATCCTCAACCCTCCTCTCATGTACAAAGTATTCATAAAAACAATGTATGACATCAATCTGAAGCAGAAATCTAAAGAGCAGCTGATTGCGGCTCTTCTGGATGCACGCAGAAAGATTGCCGACCTTGAGGCGAAAGCCGTGGAACTGAAACAGGAAGACAGAGGAGCGCTGACATGCGAGGACGCATATCATTCTCTGGTCGAGTCAACCGAGGACTCCATTTATATTGTTGACAGGGAATGCCGGTATCAGTTCATGAACCATATGCACCTGTCCCGGCTTGGCCTTTCATCCGAAGCATGTCTCGGCCGCCCCTATGCCGATTTTCATTCTGCCGAAGAATCAGAAATGTTGACCGGGAAGGTGCGCGAAGTGTTTGAGACTGGATCCTCTCTCCGCTATGAGCAGCAGAGCAGCAAGGACGGCAAGTATTTTCTTCGCTCGCTCAGCCCCATAGAGGGGGCAGATAACAGCATACGGGCGGTGACAATCATATCAAAGAATATAACTGATCGCAGACTGGCGGAAGAGCTGCTGATGAAATCCCATCAGGAACTTGAAAAGCAGGTGGAGGAGCGGACAGCAGCCCTTGTTGAACTGAATGAAGACCTGAACAGGGAAATTTCCGAGCGCAGACAGACAGAGTCTGCCCTTAAAAAATCATCAGAAGAATGGCGTATTACCTTTGATTCAACAAAGGATATTATGCTGATGCTGGATGAGACATTCAGCATCATACGGGTGAACAGGGCTACCGCAGCATTTCTCGAAAAGCCCTACAATGAGATTATCGGCTGCAATGTTTTTGATCTCTTCCCGGATATGGATATAAAACCTGACCGGCATCCTCTGAAGAAAATACAGAGATCGATAAGGCACGAAGAATTAGAGATCTATTTCAAGGATAAAGATATATGGGTATTGGCTTCAGCCGACCCTATTGTGGCCGAAAATGGTCATATGACCGGTGCGGTCCATATCGTGCGGGATATTACGGAGCAGAAAAATTTGCAGCTGCAGCTGCTCCAGGCGCAGAAAATGGAATCCATAGGGCGGCTTGCCGGCGGCGTTGCCCATGATTTCAACAATCTTCTGTCTGCTATCATCGGGTACACTGAATTGACGCTGCTTAAACTGCCGCCTGAAAGTCCCCTGAAGGACCATCTTCTGACTGTCAAAGAGGCAGGCGAAAAGGCTGCAGAGCTTACCCATAGGCTGCTTGCTTTCAGCAGGAAGCAGGTGCTCCAGATGCAACCGATCAACCTTAAGAAGAGCCTTGAAAGCATGGTGAAGATGATGTCCCGCATGGTCAGGGAGGATATATCCCTGGAGCTCCACACAGACGCTTCGTTAGCCACGATCATGGCAGACCCTGTCCAGATAGAGCAGATTGTGATGAACCTTATCGTGAACGCGCGTGATTCCATGCCCAATGGCGGGAAGCTGATTATCGAGACTGCCAATGCTTATCTGGACGACGATTTCATTGTCCGGCATGAGAATGTGGAGCGGGGTGCCTATGTGCTGCTCTCGGTGAGTGACACGGGCATTGGCATGAACAAGAAGGTGCAGGAAAGGATATTTGAGCCTTTTTTCACCACAAAGGGGATCGGAGAGGGCACAGGGCTTGGGCTTGCAACAGTGTACGGCATTGTTAAACAGCATAACGGATATATATACGTGTATAGTGAGGTGGGCAAGGGCACGACCTTCAAGATCTATCTGCCTGTATCGCGCGACAAGAAGGCTGAACAGCCGGAAATGGAGCAGGAGGTCATGATTGGCGGCAAGGAGACCATCATTGTCGTTGATGACGATCCGTCGATCCGAAAATTGATAAGGGATATTCTCCAGCCTCTGGGTTACCGTTTATTAATTGCTGAGAATGGCGATGAAGCCCTGAAAATAGCCGGGACGGAAGGGCCTGTTGACGTGCTGTTGACTGATGTCATTATGCCGAACATGAACGGCAGGGAGCTCGCTGATATATTTCTCAGGGATTATCCGGAGGTGAAGATCGTATTCATGTCCGGTTATACTGACGAAACCATTACCCAGCAGGGTGTATTGAAGAAAGGCGATATACTTATTCAAAAGCCTCTGTCACCCGCCAAACTGACGAACAGATTGCGTGAGATATTGGACGGGAAGCAGTAAACTTGAGCAAACTTTGAGCTCTATCCCTTCTTTCCCATAAGCCGTTCCTTTAACTTCGTATATCTCTCCGAAGGCTTGTTGTTCCTGATCGCAATACCCATTGCCTTTTTTGTGCCGATCAGGATAACGAGTTTTTTGCCACGGGTGACAGCAGTATAGAGCAGGTTCCTCTGCAGCAGCATGTAGTGCTGCGTCAGGACCGGCATGATCACAACAGGGTATTCGCTGCCCTGCGATTTATGCACAGAGATGGCGTACGCCAGGATCAGTTCGTCAAGCTCAGAGAAGTCATATGCCACTGCCTTTCCGTCATAATCGACCATGACCTCCTGGTCCTCTCTGTTAATGGATGCGATCCTGCCGATGTCGCCGTTGAAAACATCCTTGTCATAGTTGTTCCGGATCTGCATCACCTTGTCCCTGACCTTGATAACCCTTCCTCCGCGATGCAGTTCGTCATCAGAATTATTGAGATGCTTCTGCAGTTCGACATTCAGGTTGGACGCACCAACGACGCCCCGATGCATAGGCGTGAGCACCTGTATGTCATTGACCGCGTCAAAACCGAACTTCTCAGGGACCTTTTTGGCGCAGAGTTCAATGATCTTTTCGAGCACCTTCTCAGGCTCTTCCATTTGAATAAAGTAGAAATCCTGATCCTCGTTCTTTTCAGTCTGCGTGATCGGCATGTCGCCCCTGTTGATCTGGTGGGCATTCACGACAATAAGGCTTTTCTGCGCCTGCCTGAAGATCTGGTTCAGCCTGATGCAGGGCACCTGTTTTGAATCAATGATATCCCTCAGCACATTGCCTGCGCCGACAGAGGGCAGTTGGTCAATATCACCCACAAGGATAAGCGTTGCCTGCTTCGGCACTGCCTTGAGCAGGTGATACATCAGCACGGTGTCGACCATGGACGTCTCATCGATCACAAGCAGATCAGCATTAAGCGGGTTCTGCTCGGTCCTCTTGAACCCGCCGTCATTTTTCGGGCTGTACTCCAGCAGACGGTGAATGGTCTTTGCCTCATGACCGGTCGCCTCTGCCATCCTCTTGGCTGCTCTTCCGGTCGGTGCTGCAAGCAGAATGCTCATGCCTGAGAGCGCATGGAGCGTGATAATAGCCTTGATAATGGTCGTTTTACCTGTTCCTGGCCCGCCAGTGATCACCATCACCTTTGCATCAAGAGATTCGCTGATCGCCTTTGCCTGGTTTTCGGCAAGCGTGATATTCAGGTTCTTCTGCACGGTCTCAAGGGCCTTGTCCCGATCTATCATGAAAAGCCTGCGCTGTGTCCTGTTCAGTTCCCTGAGGTTTTCAGCAATGCCCTTTTCTGCAACATAAAACTCCGCGAGGTACACAGCCTCCACATCAATGACGATCCTCTTTTCTGCAGCAATGGCTGCGATCGCCTGTTTAATGATCCCAGTGTTGATGTCCAGGATCTCCCGGCATTCTTCAACAAGCCCGTCATGCGGATAATAGATATGGCCGTTCATGGCAAACTGCTGAAGTACATACAGGATCCCTGCTTCTGCGCGCATGGGAGAATCTTTGGGAATGCCCAGCTTCCCCGCAATGCTGTCTGCGGTCTTAAAGCCGATGCCGAAGATGTCTGTAGCAAGCCGGTAAGGGTTCTCTTTAGCGACTGCGATAGAGGCCTTGCCGTACTGGCGGTAGATTTTTGAGGCGTATGCAGAGCTCACATCATGGCTCTGGAGGAAGAGCATCACATCGCGGACCTCTCTCTGCTCCTGCCACGCTGCCCTGATCATCTCAAGCTTTTTTTCTCCGATGCCCTCGACCTCTTTCAACCGCTGATGCTGATGCTCGATAATGTCGAGCGTTTCGATGCCGAACTTTTCGATAAGCCGTTTTGCCATGACCGGGCCTACACCCTTGATAAGGCCTGAACCCAGGTATTTTTCGATGCCGTGCAGGGTGGCAGGTGCTACAACTTCGCAGGAGGTGAACTTGAACTGCTCACCGAATTTTGGATGCCTGTCCCATGTGCCTGTGACCTTGACGACCTCACCCGGAGAGACAGAGAAGAGACTGCCGACGATTGTGACCAGGTCTTTCTGACCCTTTACCCTTATCTTTGCGATGGTGAAGTGGTTTTCTTCGCTATGGAAGGTGATGCGCTCAAGCTGACCCTGAAGTTCGATCTGCATGGTCTATTCTACAATAAAAATCCTGTTGGACATAAAAGGGAGCTTACGGTAATGGCTCGCCGAGCGCTCCGTTGGCAATGCGGTATAAGAAAGGGCATTGCCCGATATGGAAAAAGTGTATAATGATAAAAATATGGAAAACAGTTCTGCTTTTGCAATAGGCGGCCTTTGCGATGCGGATCAGGGTTCTGAGCCTGTGAAGATCTGGTGTCCGCACTATGAATGCTTTAAGTATCTTAATGTCTGCAACAGGTGCCGTGTCAGAATAAAATGCCAGACTTATCAGGACTACTGGTCCCCCCGCTTCGATTTTTGATCGTGCTATGGTAAAGAGAGGTAAATGGGGGCAGTGGTGCTGGATGCCGGCTACGGTCTTTCTGATCGGCGTCCTTTCGCTGATCCTGCTCTTCTGGGTCGAGCGGATAAGCAGCAGACTGCACATTGATGAGATGCTTGTCGACGCTGTAAAGGATGTTCAGATACATACTGCCACAGCTCATCTCAGGCTGGAGGAGATCATCAGGGGAGAGCCTGAAGTAGAGGTCTCGAGGGTCCTCGCCGAGCTGGATCAGGCTTTACAGCTGATTAATGTGATCCTCGAAGGCGGAGCAGTAGAAAATGACTACTGGATCACAGAGCCGCTCAAAGATCCGGAACTGAGGGCCCGGGCGGATGTTATCAGAACACTGCTCTCCAGGTTCAAAGCGATAAGTCTGGATCGCCTGCATGATTCCAAAAGATCAGGGAGCAGTTCGGCCCTTTATCTGCAGTTTCATTCGATATTCGGGGAACTCCTCAGCAAGACAAGACAGCTCGAAGACATCATTGAACAAGACAAACTCGAAAACCAGAAAAAATCCAGGCAACTTTTTCTTGGCATTCCGGCAATTTGGGCTCTTATTGTGATCACTGCAACAGCAGGACTCTGGAACCGTGAGCGGCAGAGGAAAAGGGCTGAAGAGAATCTGTTCATGGCGAATGAGCAACTGCTCATTCAGGCAGAAGAGCTGACAATTCATCGTGGGCACCTCGCTGAACTGGTTGATGCAAGAACTGCCGAACTGGCCGCAGTAAATGAACATCTACGGGCTGAGATCTCCGAGCGTGAACAGGCAGAAGCTGCTTTAAAGGAATCGGAACAGCAGCTCCAGCTGCTCTCTTCCCGGCTGATGACTGCCCAGGAGACAGAGAGAAAGACTATTTCAAGAGAATTGCATGATGAATTAGGTCATGCCCTGACCATTATGAAGCTGAGGCTGAGATCTGTTGAGAGAGGCCTGCAGGGTAATGCTGAGATTAAGAATAAATGCGAAGATATCATAGACTATATTGATCAGACCATTGAAAACGTGCGCAGGCTCAGCCGCGATTTAAGTCCTGCCATACTGGAAGATCTCGGCCTTACCGCTGCTATTCGATGGCTCGTGGACAATTTCAACAGGAATTTTGAGGGTGCCATTTCACTCACCATGGATGATGTTGACCCTCTTTTTTCAGGCGATGACCAGATTATGATATACCGAGTCCTCCAGGAGGCGCTTACGAATGTTGGGAAGCATGCCAATGCGACGGATGTTTCTGTGGTTGTCCGGAAGCTTGAAGGAGTGGTCACTTTTTGCATTGAGGACAACGGGCGTGGGTTCAACCCTCCGCGCTCTTTCGGAACAGACGTTGCCGTGAAGGGTTTGGGTTTGGCGATTATGGAAGAGCGGGTGCGAATGCTGAGGGGAACGCTCGAAATGCAGAGTCAGGAAGGAAAAGGCACCCGAATAGCCTTCAATGTTCCGACTCGGAAGGAGTAAGCGGTGACTGATACGTATCGCGTTGTACTGGCAGATGACCACACCCTGTTCCGGCGGGGACTCAAGAGTATTATCGAGAGTGTGGCAGGTCTTCAGGTGATTGGGGAAGCAGGAGACGGTCTTGAACTGTTGAATCTGCTTCGCACCATGACTCCGGAATTGGTTATCGTGGATATCTCCATGCCGAATCTCAGGGGAATCGAAGCAGTCCGTGAGATCAGAAAACAGTATCCTGATATGAAGGTGCTGGTCCTGACCATGCACAAGGACAGGTCATATCTTCACCAGGCTATCTCAGCCGGCGCAGATGGGTATCTGCTTAAAGAAGACGCAGACCCGGACCTGTTTTTGGCAATAGAAAGAATACGTCAGGGGAAAATTTATGTGTCGCCTCACCTTGAGGAAGGCATGATCGAGGATTGGGTGCAGATACGCCGGGGGAATGTGAGTCGGTCTTCCCAGATTGAAGTGCTTACACCGCGGGAAAAAGAGGTCATCAAGCTCATAGCTGATGGAAAATCGAGCAAGGAGATCGGAGAACTTCTCCTTATCAGCGTCCGGACTGTAGAGCGCCATCGTGCCAATATCATGGACAAATTGCAACTGAAGAAGACGGCAGACCTTGTTAAGTATGCTATTCAGGAAAAGTATATCTAAGGCGATGCGAACAAATTGATTAAGGTGAGTTGTATATTATATAAAAAGAGCCATATCGGGCCTTCTTTCTCCGGACAGTCTCTGCTCTGCTGACGTTGTGCCAGAGCCCCTGCGTTCTGAGAATGTCCCAAAGCCCTCTTATGGCTCCAGAATGCTTATTAAGTTAAGCCCCGAACCAGAGGCTGATTAATGCGTTGCGGGGGAGCCGTCCTTGACGATAACATCGGAATCTTCTCCCGTGTTTAACTCACCAACCGCTCAACCTCCGGTTCAGAGTTTTCTATGTCCTATTCCTGATTTCATCTTAGCGCGCTTTTGACTGTTCGTCAATATCTATTTCTGTTTATCAGGCAGGTTTGTACTATTCGATAACAATAGCGCGGAAGGGGCAACAATACATAATGTGCCTGTGTTCAGGATACATAAATTTTTCGAAATTTATGAACCATGCTTTATCATCTCTCATCGCGAAGAACAAGGGATATAATTCAGCGCACGCGCAGCAGCCGGTGCATAAACTGTAATCAATGAAAGGGATCAATGGTTTTCTCGCTTTCTTTCAGGCGCATGTAATGGTGCAGAAGAGGGTGTGAAACAGGATATGGTCACGGCTGTTTAAGGTTGTACTTCTTTATCTTGTATCCGATCTGGCGCGGGGTGATGCCAAGGATGCGGGCGGCCTTTGCCTGGTTCCAGCCGGTCCGTGTGAGCACCTCGATCAGTTTTGTCTTTTCGATATTCTCAATAGCAGACGGCAGGGCATCCTTCATCTCTGCTGCAAACTTTGCCTTAAAAGAGTGGTCACGGATATTGATCGGGAGGTCGGCCCTGGTCGCTGTCTTGCCTCCGCACATGACAACAAGGCGCTCGATTGTGTTTTCAAGTTCGCGCACATTGCCCGGCCAGTCATAGTTCATGAAAATGTTCAGGACCTCTGGGGTGATCTGTACAGCCCTGGCATTTTCCCGGTTATATTTAGTGAGAAAATATTCCTGCAGCAGGGGAATGTCCTCTCTCCGCTGGCGGAGTGCCGGCAGGTATACAGGCACAACATTCAGACGGTAGTACAGGTCTTCCCTGAATGCGCCTTCCCTGACCAGGTCTTCGAGGTCCCTGCTTGTTGCTGCAACGAGACGGACATCGACCTTGATCGTCTTTTCTCCTCCCACGCGCTCGAACTCTTTTTCCTGAAGCACCCGCAGGATCTTGGGCTGGAGCGTAAGGGGCAGGTCGCCGATCTCATCGAGGAAGATCGTCCCGCTGTCAGCAAGTTCAAACCTGCCTTTGCGCAATGCAGCTGCACCGGTGAACGATCCCTTCTCATGGCCGAAAAGCTCTGATTCAAGAAGTCCCTCGGGAATGGATGCGCAGTTGAACTTGATGAACGGGCCTTTGGCACGGGGACTCATAAAATGGATGGCCTTGGCAACGAGCTCCTTGCCTGTGCCGCTTTCACCGCGCAGAAGAACGTTCGCCTTAGAGGGAGCGACCCGGTGGATCGCTTCAAAGACCTCCTGCATGCTTTCTGACTGGCCTATAATGTTTTCGACCTTATATCTGGACTTGAGCTGCTGCTTAAGCCGCTCTTTCTCCTCCTGCATGGCCTCGCGTTCTTTCTCCACCTCGAGATGGAGCTTGACGGATTGGGCCACAAGCGAGGCAATGATCTTCAGGAGCCGCAGGTCTTCTTCAAAGGAGACGCTTTTTGCACCGAAGAGCCTGTCAACGCTCAGCACGCCGAGTACTTCGTTCTTGAACTTGATCGGAACGCAGAGGAACGCGATATTCTCTTTCCTGATCATCTGACGGGCTCCCGTCTTATTCAGGAAAAGCGGTTCATCGCCGATGTTCGGGATGACGATCGGCGAGCCCAGCTTTGCAACGCGGCCGATGATCCCTTCGCCGAGCTTGTATCTGCCGCGTTTGATCTCCTCTTCTGACATGCCGTGCGCAGAAAGGATCGAGACCTCGTTGTTATTTCTGAGCGATACGGTGCCGCGCTTCATATCAAGGTATTCGGAGAGAACGCGCAAGACGCCCCTGAGGTTCTGCTTCAGGTTGAGCGAGGAACCGAGAAGTTTGCTGATCTCGTAGAGCGCTGTCAGTTCAAGGGTCTTATCGTTTTTCATGTCGTTATTGTGTCAAATCCGTCTGAGAAATAATACACTATTTGAGAGGACGCTGCACACCCTGCACGTAAAGGCGGTAGAATAATCATTATGGGCCTGAAGACCTTATTCGGCAAACATAGCCCGAAGCTCGGGGCGCGGGAGATCCTGAAGTATATAGGCCCGGGCTTTCTGGTGACCGTAGGGTTTATCGATCCGGGCAACTGGGCCTCTAATGTTGCTGCCGGCTCGCAATTCGGGTATGCGCTGCTCTGGATGGTTACGCTCTCGACCTTTATGCTCATCGTGCTCCAGCACAACGCAGCACACCTCGGCATAGCCACCGGACTCTGCCTTTCCGAGTCAGCAACAAAACATTTTCCGAAACCTGCAAGCAGGATATTTCTTACCAGTGCGATGCTGGCCTCTGTATCGACCGCCCTTGCCGAGATCCTGGGCGCTGCTATCGGCCTGAACATGCTCTTCGGTCTGCCGCTTACGGTCGGCGCTGCGATCACCGCAGTCCTGGCCTGTGTCATGCTGATTACGAATGGGTATAAGAAGCTTGAGGTATGGATCATCGGCTTTGTCTCTCTTATCGGCCTTGCCTTTATCTTCGAACTGAGTCTGGTGCCGGTGCAGTGGGGCGAGGCTGCAAAGGGATGGGTTGTTCCTTCCCTGCCTGCTGGTTCGCTGCCGGTGATCATGAGCGTGTTAGGAGCGGTTGTGATGCCGCATAACATCTTTCTTCATTCAGAGATCATTCAGTCCAGACAATGGAATATTGAAGGCGATGAGGTGATCAGGAAGCAGCTCAAGTATGAGTTCATAGATACCCTGGCTGCCATGCTTGTGGGCTGGGCCATTAACAGCGCCATAATATTAGTGGCTGCTGCGGTCTTTCATGCCAGCAGCACGGTGGTAACAGACCTGCCCCAGGCCGAGGCAACGCTCAAGCCTCTCCTGGGCAATGCAGCAGGAGTAGTTTTTGCGCTTGCCCTGCTGCTTGCAGGCTTCTCTTCATCCATAACCGCTGCCATGGCAGGCGGCAGCATCTTTGCCGGCATATTCCGGGAGCCCTTTGATATGGCAGACTCCCATTCGCGCATAGGCATTATCATCACCTTCAGCGGTGCGCTTATTCTGGTCTTCTTTCTGAACGATCCTTTTCAGGGCATCATCTGGAGTCAGATCGCCCTGAGCCTGCAGCTTCCCTGGACCATCTTCTCTCTTATTTCCCTGACCTCGTCAAAAAAAGTGATGGGCAAGTTCTCAAATACCGGCCGCGACAAGATCGTATTGTGGCTATCCGCAGCGATCGTTTCTGTCCTGAACATTATGCTCCTGGTCCAGATGTTGTAGACGCGGATTTGCGGTATTGATTGTGCCTGTTTTTTGCGCAAACCTGCCTGATTATCAGGCAATTATTGCGTTATTGTGAGTAATAACCTGTTGTTTTCAAAGAAAAACATGCAATGGCAGATATATTGCATTTGTTGAGAATAATTATAGGAATAATATTATGTCGATTTTGATACTAAAAAACTTTGTTACTGAGGGCCCGGGCACGATCGAGGATTTTCTTGTGCATAACAACATGCACTATACGGTCATGGACCTTGCGCGGCATGCAGTCGGTTCTGCTGATGGGTACGATACGCTGGTCATGCTCGGCGGGCCGATGAGCGTGAACGACGAGGACAAGTATCCCTATCTGACCGGTGAGATGAAGCTTGCCGAGCAGTTCATGAAGACAGGCAAGAGGGTATTCGGCATCTGTCTCGGTGCGCAGCTCATGGCAAAGGCACTCGGCGCAAAGGTCTATCCTGGGCCGGAGAAGGAGATCGGCTGGTATGACATCGAGTTCAGGGACGCCGGACTGACGGATCCGCGCATGGCGCACCTTGCAACAGAGGGCAAAAGCTGCAAGGTCTTTCAGTGGCATGGAGAGACCTTTGATATCCCCCAAGGTGCAGAGCGGCTTGCAGTGTCCGGTCTTTACCCAAATCAGGCATTCAGGTATGGTAATAAGGCCTATGCCTTCCAGTTCCATATCGAGGTGTCCAGACAGATGATATTTGACTGGCTGAAGAATGAGCCGGTTGATATGACACAGATCGAGCAGGAGACCGAGGCATATTATGCGGGCTATGCTGCGAGGGCCGAGAGTTTTTATAGATCTTTTTTTTGCAATTAACGTTGTTAATGAAGTAACTTTATCTGTTTTTGTTTGTCATTCCGGCTCGACCGGAATCTATCAGATGGATTCCCGGCGCGCTTCACTTGCGGGAATGACGGCTCAGGCATTCAATAAACAAAACTGAACACTCTGTTTCAAGGAGGTGAGATATGAAGAAGATAGAGGCGATCATTAAACCTTTTAAGCTTGATGAGGTAAAGGATGCGTTGAACGAGATCGGCATTCAGGGCATGACCGTGACCGAGGTTAAAGGGTTTGGCAGGCAGAAGGGTCATACAGAGCTGTATCGCGGGGCTGAGTATATTGTTGATTTTATCCCCAAGATCAAGCTGGAGATCGTGACCTCCGACAGCCTTGCCGCGAAGGTTGTAGATACCATAGAAAAGGTTGCCAAGACCGGCAAGATCGGCGACGGCAAGATATTTGTCTACGCTGTAGAAGAGGTCATAAGAATCAGGACCGGAGAGCAGGGCGAAACGGCAGTGTAAAGACCGTGATGAGTAATCAGTAATGAGTGATCGGTTTACAGCTCATTGCTTTTTACACATTACCAATAGATCAATGATGCGTGATCAGATTTTTCTATTACGCATGGGCAAGAAAATAGTGATGCGTGATCAGTTTTTAACTCATTACTCATTACCCATAACTCATTACTTATATAGGAGGAGCAATGACAGCAAAAGACGTAATCAAGATGGCGCAGGAAAACAAGGCAGTGATGGCGAACTTCAAGTTTCTCGATTTTCCCGGAATCTGGCAGCATTTCGCAGTACCCATTGCAGAGTTGAAGGAAGAGGTCTTTGAAGAAGGACTCGGCTTTGACGGTTCATCCATCAGGGGATGGCAGGCGATCAACACCTCGGACATGCTTATTGTGCCTGATGCAGATACCGCATTCATGGACCCTTTCATGGAATACCCGACGATCAGCCTTATCTGCAACATCGTTGACCCGATCACCAAGGAGCAGTACACCAGAGACCCCCGTTACATAGCCCAGAAGGCAGAGGCATACCTCAAGTCAACCGGCATCGGCGACACCTGCTATTTCGGTCCTGAGGCAGAGTTCTTTATCTTCGACGGCATCCAGTTCGATCAGAATGCGCACAGCGGTTACTATTTCATCGAGTCCATGGAAGGCATCTGGAACTCAGGCCGCGACGAGGGCCCGAACCTCGGGTACAAGCCAAGACACAAGGAAGGTTATTTCCCGGTACCGCCCACCGACAGTCAGGTGAATATAAGGACAGAGATGTGCATGGAGATGCAGAAGGTCGGCATTTATGTCGAGCGTGAGCATCATGAGGTCGCAACCGCAGGTCAGGCTGAGATCGACATGCGCTTTGACTCACTCGTGAAGATGGCTGACAAGAACATGCTCTTTAAATACATCATCAAGAACGTAGCCCGCAGACATAACAAGACTGCAACCTTCATGCCGAAGCCGCTCTTTGGAGACAACGGTTCAGGCATGCATTGTCACCAGTCGATCTGGAAGAAGGGCAAGCCCCTCTTCGCAGGCAACGGATATGCTGGCCTGAGCGAAATGGCGCTCTATTACATCGGTGGCGTGCTGAAACATGCGCATGCCCTTGCAGCACTCACAAACCCGACCACAAACTCATACAAGAGACTCACCCCGGGCTTCGAAGCTCCGGTCAATCTTGCCTACTCTGCAAGAAACCGTTCAGCTTCAATCCGTATCCCGACCTACTCAGCGAACCCGAAGGCCAAGAGGGTTGAGGTGAGGTTCCCTGATCCGTCCTGCAACACATACCTCGCATTCTCTGCAATGATGATGGCAGGTCTTGACGGCATCGAGAACAAGATCCACCCAGGGGAGCCGCTTGATAAGGACATCTACGATCTTGGACCGGAAGAGCTGGCATCAGTGCCGACCATGCCGGGCAGCCTTGATGAGGCGCTCGATGCGCTTGAGGCAGATCATGAGTTCCTTCTTAAGGGCAACGTCTTTACCCAGGACGCGATTGATACCTGGATTGCATACAAGAGAAAGAATGAAGTGGACGCACTGAGGCTCCGCCCTCATCCATACGAGTTCTTCCTGTACTACGACATCTAAGCCGTTTACAGAAGATATCACAAAAAAGAGGGAAGGCCGCAATGCCTTCCCTCTTTTTGTGGTGCGCTTTAAGTTAATCGCATAAGAATCATAACCCCTCCTCACCAAAACAGTCCGTGCAACAAACTTGGAAGAAGAACAATCCCGGATATTTCACCGATCATTACGGTGATTACATAAAACCCTGGCGTCAGAAGCGCCGTCAGAAAAAAGAAGCTGACCGGCAGGTCAAGAAACAAGTGATAAAAGACGAGATACCCACCTCAAAGCCATACCAGGAGCTGGTTTTGATAATACCGGCTGAGTCGGCAGGCATGATAAAAGACGAGATACGGCTGCGAAGGGTTGACATTACTACGTTTGCGGCCCATGGAGGGTGATAAAAGACAAGATAGACAGTTAGACCGTCAGCCCCTTACACTGGAGGCATAACAGCAGGGAGGAAGCAGTCAATGGAACAAGAGCTTCAGATCAGAGCACGGCATTTGTATGAGGTAGAGGGGTTAAACCTAACGCAGGCAGCCCGGCAACTTGGCATATCAAGAAAGAAAGTGACCTGTATGATGAGAACCGACGCTCCGGAGTTTTCCGAAATTCTTCGGGAAATAATAAATCGTGGTGCCTGTCAATTTTTGACAAACCGGAGGCGTCTTGCTAAAATTTAAATAATGTATTTGCTATAAAAAAGATTATTCCCAAGGGAGTGAATATGAACATACAAGAAACTCGCATCAGGAAGTGGTCGCTGGTCGTTATCTGCTGTCTGCTGGGGCTCATCATGGGAACAGGGAGTGGTTTTGGTCTTGAACCGCCGACTCCTCAGGAGCTGGAGCAATATAAAAATGACGGCACACTGCAGCAGAGGATAGAACAGGCAAAAAATATCGGCAACCATCTGACAGACCCTCAGTTGGTAGTGCGCCAGCAATATAAATTACAGAAAATTCAGCTTAAGCAATCAGGCATGACTGAGGCCGAAATCAGCCAGCTAATGGCCCCTCCTCCGGCCTGGGCAGGAGGTCTGCCTGCGACAGGGACGGTCAAGGTGCTGGCAGTCCTGATCAATTTCAGCGATTACACGCCTTTTAACACGCAGACTACCATTAATGGCAAACTCTTCGGGTCAGGGTCACCGGCAGATTATCCTTATGAGAGCCTGAAAAATTACTACTCGCGGGCCTCTTACAACCAGCTTACTATCCAGGGCAACACCCTTGGCTGGTACACCACTGCCTATCCCCGCAGCAGTGTGGCGCAGACAGATGCGGGCAGGGAAACTCTCCTCAAAGAAGTCCTGAATTACTACAATGCCCAGGGGCATGATTTTTCGCAGTATGACAATGACGGGGATGGATACATTGATTACATGATTGTTGTCTGGACAGGTGCAGATAATGGCTGGGCAAATTTCTGGTGGGGATATCAGACGAGTTTTGGGGATTCTTCCTATACCCTTGATGGGAAGAAGTTATTTAAGTATTCCTGGCAGTGGGAGGCCAACCCCTGGTCGGCCCCTGGCACGTATGACCAGGTTGTTGTTATGCATGAGACAGGTCATGCCCTTGGTCTGCCTGACTATTATGACTATGACAATACGCAGGGCCCTGACGGAGGCGTTGGAGGTCTGGACATGATGGATGGCAACGTGGGTGATCATGGCTGTTTCAGCAAGTGGCTGCTGGATTGGCTGTCGCCGGCTGAAGTCGTCACTGTGGGGACAAACACCTATACCATGCGCGCAACAGGGGCCTTTCCTGACTGTGTGATGGTGATGCCCGGCGCCCAGGCGAATAACACCTTTCAGGAGTATTTTCTTGTGCAAAACCGGTTCAGGACACAGAATGATGCCACGCTTTTTACGGCCAAAGACGGTCTGCTGATCTGGCATGTGGATGCAAGGCTGGATGGTTCAGGCTGGAATTATCTCTATGACAACTCCTATACGTCTCATAAGCTGCTTCGCCTTATGGAGGCTGATGGGCTGGAACAGATAGAGGCAGGCTCCTATGCGAATGCCGGAGACTATTATGTTACCGGCAAGACCTTTGGTCCGGGTACAACACCAAACAGCAATATGTATTCCGGCACCTCCTCGCAAATTACTGTTTCCTCGATCAGTGCTGCTGCGGAGACGATGACCGCACAGATAGCAATTGCCGGCATGCCCCCGCCTCCGCCGACGCTGGGAGCGGCGGTGGATAATACGGCGCTGACCTGGACAACAGGGGGAAATGCTAACTGGGCAGGCCAGACAACGACCACGCATGACGGTGTTGACGCTGCTCAGAGCGGATCAATTTCTCACAACCAGAGCACATGGATGGAGACAACTATCACAGGCCCCGGAACACTTACATACTGGTGGAAGGTTTCCTCTGAAGCTACGTATGATTTCCTGCGGTTTTATCTGGATGGGGCAGAGCAGACCGGAAGTATATCCGGTAATGTAGACTGGGCGCAGCGGAGCCATGGGATACCCTCGGGCAGTCACACAATCAGATGGACCTATACGAAGGACTACTCCGTCAGCAGCGGCTTAGATGCCGGATGGGTGGATCAGGTGGTATGGACGCCTTCAGCATGTTCTTACAGCATCAACCCGACGAGCGCAGCAGGATTAGCTGCGGGCGGAGCAGGAAGTGTAAGCGTTACGACAGGGGCAGGGTGTTCATGGACTGCGGTGAGTAACGCAGGCTGGATAACAATCACATCAGGCAGCAGCGGATCGGGTAACGGAACCGTGAATTACAGCTATACAGCCAATGGAACCGGCTCGCCTCGAACAGGGACTATGACCATTGCAGGGCAGACCTTTACGCTGAATCAGGCGGCTTCTGCGGCAACACTGACTGTGCTCACTCCTAACGGAGGGGAGGTGCTTGCTGCCGGCTCAACCTATCAGATCACCTGGAATGCTCCTGCTGAAGCCACAAAATTTACCCTCCAGTATTCTCTTAACGCCGGCACTGCCTGGAAGACAATTGCAACAAATGTGGCCGGGGCATTTTACAACTGGACTGTTCCGGCGTTAGCAGTGAATAAGCCCAACTGCCTTGTAAAAGTCATTGGGTACAATGCCGGAGGCACACAGCTTGCACTTGACCAGTCAAACGCTGTCTTCAGGATCGAAGTGATAAAGGTAATCTCCCCAAATGGCGCTGAGGTATGGCGCTCAGGAGAGATGCACCCGATAACATGGACCACAAACGTCACGACCAAACCGATAGCGAAGGTGAACCTTTATTACAAGATAGACTCAACCGGATATAAGCTGATCACCTCATTCACGGGCACAAATCCAGGGACATATAACTGGACAATCCCTGTTGTGGCTACTAACAGGCCTGCCAGCAGAGTAAAGGTTGAGCTGATCTATACAGGGATCGCCACCAAAGGCAATGACATAAGCGACGCCAATTTCACGATCAGTCCTTAACATTTTGTAAGGTTTATTTCCGGCTAATGTAGATATGTTATCGCAGCAGGGGCAGGATTACAGATCCTGTCCCTGAAGATTTTTTGAGATCTTTATACCGGTGGCGATTATTAAGTCTGGTCTTGGTCACTTTTTCTCTGCAAAATCTTTATGGCAGGAGTCGCAGGTTATTGCCTCTCCCCAGCGCACCTCTCTGCCCAGGAGATGACAGGCGACATTGAGGCATTTCTTCTCAGCAGGGATATAGACAGCGCTGTTAAGCTCTCTGACAGTCTCGTCAAAGCCCTTCGGGTCTTTGTACCCTCCAGTCCTTGTCCATCCTTCAGGAACGCGTGCAAGGCGGGCAGTTGTACGGAATTTCTCCGGCCTGAAAGATACCTCTGCAATGCCGTTTACATGAACTGACTTGTTGGCGATAATGCCGGTCTGGTTCTTTGCCGGCACGGTTTTGTCGTCGTGGCAGCGTGAACAGGTGAAGAGGTCGGAAAATCTGTCACGATAGGTTGTATCCCAATCAATGGAGACAGTGGTATAGTGGCAGGTGCTGCATCCGATGTTTGACGAGCGCCTGCTGGTCAGGGTTTCCTTCGTATGGCCTTGAGCAGCATCCCAGTGAATGCCGAGCAGGTGAGCCAGCGGTGTTCCGGTATTAATATGTGAATTTTCCCTGCCAGCCTGATTCATGTATGACGGAGGGCTGCCATGACAGGACTGACATCTGAACTCATCAAAGGATGCGCCCCAGGCAGGAGTTTCCCGATATTCCAGAAAAGCCCCGGCTCCCCCTGAACTGTGGCAATAAACACCAGAACAGGTCTTTTTCTCTTTACTGTATCCCGCGTTTTTGCTGTTCTTTGCCTTCAACCCCTGAGCGTCCGAAGGAGAGAGTTCAATATCAAGAGCCCCATTGCCATGTTTTGAGACATCTGCCGGATGGCAGTTGCCGCAGTTAAAGGCATATGCCTCAGAATCCCGGACATAGTTCATGGTGATTCCGACATCGCCGTATGCAGGCTTGAGTATCTTCAGCGACAGATGAGCCGTGTGCGAACGGTCTTCGGGCAGGGGATGGCATCCGGAGCATGTCGCAGCAGACGCAGGCAAGGCAGTCAATACGAGCAGCACTGCTGAAATAACTATCGTCTGCATAAAGGAATTGTATCCTGTTGATCTCACGATTTGCAAAGAGGAAAAGGGCCGCTGAACATCAGCGGCCCTTATAACAGAGACTATTTCTGAGAGAGTGTAACGAAGAGGGACGAGCCTCCTCTGAAGATAAGAAGAAGCACTGATTCGTCTTTCTTGATCCTGGACACAACATCCTTATAGCTCTTCACATCTAACACCTTTTTTCTGTTGATCTCCTGGATCACATCTCCCTGCATTAACGCACCTGCAGCGATGCTGCCTTCTTCAACGTCACTGATGATGACCCCCTTAATCTTGTCAGGGATCTTCAGTTTTTTAGCGAGGTCTGGATTCATGTCCTGGACAACCACCCCCTTGAGGGCATTCTGAAAATCTCCGGATTCAACAGACTGCTGAGCTTCAGTGGGAAGCTCGCCAATAGTGATCGTCATGGCTCTTGTCTTGCCATCCCGCAAAATCTTTATACTGTGCTGTTCTCCGGGAAGCGTATTTGCCACCATATTTCTCAGAATATAGGGCTCTTCAATCTTTTTGCCGTCATATTCAACAATAATGTCTCCCCTCTGCAATCCGGCCTTTTCTGCCGGGCCGTCCTCAACAACATCTCCTACGAGTGCGCCGACTTCATCCTTCAGGTCAAACTGTTTTGCAAGCTCCGGGGTAACCTTCTGGATTGAAACACCGAGCCACCCCCGTACAACTTTGCCCCTCTTGATGAGGCTCTCCATGATCGACTTTACCATGTTGCTCGGAATGGCAAAGCCGATGCCCTGATACCCGCCGCTTGTGCTGAATATCGCAGTATTGATGCCCACAACCTCACCCTTCACATTGACGAGCGCGCCGCCCGAGTTGCCGGGGTTGATGGCTGCGTCTGTCTGGATGAAGTCTTCATAATCAGCAATGCCGACGTTGGCTCTTCCGAGCGCGCTCACAATGCCCATGGTAACGGTCTGATTGAGGCCAAAGGGATTTCCAACAGCAAGTACCACCTCGCCGACCTGCAGTTTGTCCGAGTTGCCCCAGGGGACTGTAGGGAGGCCCTTTGCATCAATTTTTACCACGGCTATCTCGGTCTTCAGGTCAGAGCCGATAACCTTTCCGATAAATTCCCTTTTGTCAGTGAGGGTTACCTTGATCTCATCAGCATCCTTGACTACATGGGAATTGGTGATGATGTATCCTTCCGAAGAGACGATGACGCCAGATCCGAGGCCCGATGACTTCTGTTCCCTGGGATGTTGTCTTTGACGCCCGAACTGATCACCAAAAAACCTTTTAAAGAAAGGGTCATCAAGGAAGGGATCCTGGCCGCTGCCGACTTTAACAGTCCTGGTTGTCAGGATATTTACGATGCCCGGCTTGACCGCGGCCGTCACCTCTGCCATTGCCTTGCCTGTTCTTGTGAGAAGATCGACAGACTGTTCAGATATCCCGGGTCCCTGAGCCTCTGACGTGGCAACTAAAAACGGCAGTGTCAGGCATAGACTGATGATTAACACCGTCAAAGGTCGAACAGTTTTCTTTAATAGGTCTGGATAAAAAAACATAATTTCCTCCTGTTTGATGCTCATACCGTTAAACTCTGTTATCGCAGGAAAGTTTCTGTGGTGACTGCCACGGATATTTTCGTCATAGATACGGATAACGTTCCTGCTGAAGAAAATATATAACATCCATGCAGTGTTAGTCAAAAAACACAATTTGTTGTAAAATAGCGGGTAAACTTCACTGTAAAGGGCCGGTACTTATGTATATAACAGATAAAATATTGTGGCTGCCAGTAGTTGCTGTCCTGGCGGTTTATTTATTCCTAATGCCGGGCATTTCCAGTGCCCGTCATGCAACAGACCATGCGAACCATGACCATGCCGGCAGAGGGACTGTTAATCCCGAATCTCTGCATGAACTATCCAGCATGCCGGAGGCTTCTGCGCAGTCATATTATGTCGTTAATGATACTCTCTATCTGCTTATGCAAAAACCGATGGCCAAAGCATATGGCGCATTTATGATGGTGCCGGTTGTCATCTCTGACACTGCCCTGCAGGGTGACAGGGATGTCGAGTCAGCCGCTCTGTCATCAGGAGATACTCTGCATGCTGACGCAACCAGTACCCCAGATCAGCAGAATGAGGACCTGCATGCCATGGATGTTGCCCTTAATATGAATTTCAGAGGAGCAGCAGACAAGCCGGAGGAAGCAGATTCCGGCCTTGATAGTCCCCGGTATAATGATGATTTAGCGGATCCGCTTGAGCCGATAAACCGCGTCTTTTTTACCTTTAATGACAAGCTTTATTTCTGGGCGCTGAAACCGGTCTCACGTGCCTATGGATTCCTCCTGCCGGCGTGGGGTCGGGCGAGGGTGCGAAATGTATTTGATAATATCCAGGCTCCGGTCAGACTGGTCAATGCTCTCCTTCAGTTCAAGCTGCACAAGTTTGGGGCAGAATTCGCCCGGCTTGTTCTCAACAGCACGGTTGGCATTGCCGGCTTATTCGATATCGCTGCGAGGCACCCTGAACTCAAGACCGGTGAGGAGGACCTGGGCCAGACACTCGGCTCCTATGGATTAGGGGAGGGGTTTTATCTTGTCCTGCCGTTTCTGGGGCCTTCTTCCCTGCGGGATTCGGCAGGGATGGCTGGTGACTATTTCATCGACCCCATTGGGCATATCACGCCGATGCGGGATGCAATTGCCGTGCGGACCTTTGACAGGGTCAATGATACATCTTTCAAGATCGGCGACTATGAAGATATTAAGGAATCTGCCGTAGACCCTTACATATCCATACGGGATATGTACAAACAGTTCAGGAGAAGCAAAATCCGGGAGTAATTTCCCGGGACTATTTGATTACCTTTTCCCTCAAGCGCTTTACCAGGTCGTTATACGAGCCTGAACGTATTATCTGTGTGAACTGTGTCCTGTAGTTATTCACCAGGCTTATGCCCTCGATGATAATGTCATATACTTCCCATTTGTCTTTCTTTCTGAGGATCCGGTATTCAACCGGTATGCTGATCCCCTCTTTCTTGATAATCTTCGTCTTCACCACAGCATAATCGCCGTCTAACTTCTCATCATAATAGACGACTTTTTCATTTTCGTAGCGTTCAATTTTTCTGATGTACGTATTTTCAAGGAGATCGGAATAGAGGGCTACGAACTCCTTCTGCTCGGCAGGGGTCCGATCTTTCCAGTGGGCGGCAAGCGACCTCTTTGCCATTTCTTCGAAGTCGAATCGTTTTATTATGGTCTGGCGGATCAGCGTCCGACGCTCCTTTTGCTTTTCCGGTTTTCTTAACTCCTTGTCATTCAGGATATTCATGACCGCATCAACGGTCTCCTTCACCTGATTGGTCGGTTCTCCTGCATCTGCGCGGAGAGGCAGCCAGGCCAGGGAGAATACTGCAATGAGGGCCAGAAGGGCCAGTGAGAGTTTGCTCTTGATCATCGTGCTATACCTTTCCAAATACAAATTTTGAAATTAATTCTTCGATATCAACTGCTGACTCCGTATCTCTGATCTTTCCTCCGGTAGGCAGTATATTTTCAGAGCCGCCCGGCGTTATCTGTATGAATTTTTCGCCGATAAGCCCTTTTGTCTTGATCGAGGCAATCGCGTCATCATGGATCTTCACGGTGTCATCGAGGGTGAGCTCAATTAATGCTGCATTATTATTAAGGCGTATATTCTTTATGGAGCCTACTTCAACACCGGCTATCTCGACAACAGCGCCCGGTTTTATTCCTCCGGCCTTTTCGAACTCGGCATGGATAGTATATCCTCTTTTCCCGGTGAGGTCCAGGTGACCGAGCTTCACAGAAAGGTAGCCGATGGAAAGAATTCCTATCAGCAGGAAAATGCCGACTGCAAGTTCAAGATCGATCTTTTTCATCGTTTCGCTCCTTGTGCATCAGGATAAAATATCTATCGGCCCCTCGAGGGAGCCGGTGATGAACTGCTTCACAACAGGGTTGGTCGAGGCCCTGATTTCATCAGGCGTGCCGGCCTGAGCAATGACCCCATCATGCAGCACTGCTACTTTGTCTACGATCCCGAAGATGCCGGGGACTTCGTGACTTATGATAACTGCCGTGAAGCCGTATTTTTCATGGGTCGTCTTGATGAGCTTATGTATCGAACTCGTGATGACAGGGTCAAGGCCGGTTGTCGGTTCGTCAAAGATCACCAGGGAAGGTTCAGTTATGAGTGCCCGTGCAAGGGCCGCACGTTTCTTCATGCCTCCGCTCAGTTCTTCCGGGAACTTGCTTCCCCGGTCTCCAAGGCCTACATCCTCAAGCGCACGCATGACCCTTTCACGTATCTCAGCCTTACCCAGCTTGGTCTTTTCTTTCAGGGGAAAAGCCACATTCTCCTCTACGGTCATGGAATCGAACAATGCTCCTCCCTGGAAAAGAACCCCGAGTTTTTCCCGTATCCGGTCAAGTTCAGTCAGCTCGAGTTTTGTGATATCGATGCCGTCTATCAGCACCTGTCCGGCATCCGGCCTGAGCAGGCCCATAATGTGTTTGACAAGGACGCTTTTGCCGCATCCGCTCTTGCCCACGACCGTAACGATCCTGCCGGTTGGAATGAGCAGGTCCGCACCCTTCAGCACGTTCTGACCCTTAAACGATTTATAAAGACCGATGAGTTCGATCATAGCTCTTCTCTTTTGTCTGCCCTGTCCTCTATATCAGGAATGATCCGAGTGAATAGTCCCACACAAGGATCAATATCGATGACAGAACAACTGCTTCTGTCGTTGCCTTGCTAACGCCTGCAGCGCCGAATCCGGAGTTGAAACCCTTATAGCAGGAGATCCACGAAACAATGAGACCGAAGCTGATAGATTTATAGAGCCCTAAAAGGACGTCTTTCATCTCGACATAATCCTCCATAAGGGAAAAATAGGTGCCGCCGCTGATGCCGAGAAGTTTCACGCCAACAAGATAGCCGCCGTAAATGCCGATAACGTCGAATACTGCCGTAATCAGAGGGAAGACGATCAGTGCTGCAACGATATTCGGAACGATCAAATACCGGATCGGGTTGAGTGCCATGGCAGTAAGCGCATCGATCTGCTCTGAAATTCTCATCATGCCTATTTCTGCCGTAAGAGCTGATCCGGCCCTTCCGGTCACCATAAGGGCTGAGAGGACCGGTCCCAGTTCGCGGATAAGGCTGAGTGCTATGCCGGGGCCGAGGAGGGCTTCGGAGCCGAACTTTCTGAGAATGTAGTACAGCTGAAGAGCAAGCACCATGCCGGTAAAAGACCCTGTCAGAAGGATGACGAGCATTGACTTATTGCCGAAGAACCGCATCTGCTTCAGAAGCTGTCTGAACTTAAACGGAGGTTTGAATATCATCTCAAGAGCGCTCAGAAGAAAGAGAAACATCCTCCCCATTTCTCTCAGCGCGGATAACACATATCTGCCGGCAATCCTCAATAAATTCGTCATAATAACTCTATAATTATACAGGAAGAGGAGCAAAACATGTCATCAGAACCGGAGGAGGTTTGCTGCCGTTTTTCCTTTTTCTGCAGGTGTCATCAGCTTGCTCCACTGCGTTCCTCTATACTATTCTTAAAGCTGCTGAAGGATCGAAATATATCACGGGCTTATCAGGGAAGGCAGGTTATCTTATGAATAATGATCAGATAAGGACTATTCTGCATGCTGTGCAAGAGGGGACGCTGGCTATAGAGCAGGCAGTCAAGAAGATGCAGCATCTTCCCTATGAAGATATCTCATTTGCCAAGATTGACCACCACCGCCATCTGAGGCAGGGCGTGCCTGAGGTGATCTTCGCTTCCGGCAAGACCGAAAAGCAGGTGACCGGGATAGCCCGGACAATGTATAAAAAGAGCAAAAGTTTTCTTATAACCAGGGCAAACGAGAAGATATACAGGGCCCTGAAGATCAGGGGCGCTTCATTTCATGCCTTGTCAGGCATGATCTCCGTTGGAGAACAAAAGAAGAAGACAGGCAATGTGCTTGTCCTTACTGCCGGGACCTCGGATATCCCTGTTGCTGAGGAAGCTGCTGTTACTGCCGCGTTCCTTGGAAGCAGCGTAACAACGGTCTATGATGTGGGTGTGGCAGGTCTCCATAGACTGATGGACAGAAGAGATGAACTTGGAAAGGCGCGGGTGATCATTGTTGTTGCCGGCATGGAGGGTGCGCTGCCTTCTGTTGTCGGAGGCATGACAGACAGACCGATCATTGCGGTGCCTGCCTCAACAGGGTACGGCACCAGTTTCAGCGGCTTGACCGCGCTTTTTGCCATGCTGAACTCCTGTGTTCCCGGTATTGCCGTGATGAACATTGACAACGGCTTTGGCGCAGGATGTCTGGGGCATAAGATAAACACCATTTAGTGATCATGTTATGCCTGCTCAATAAATACGGCTTTTCGGAAACCCTGATAGCAGAAGAGGTTACTGAACAAATGGTGAGTTGCCCAACTTACACTTTAGTGATAATGAACAGGGGAGAATATGCTAACTGCCGAACCGATTTCTGAAGTAGAAAGAAAAGAGATAAGAAAGATTCAAATTCGGATTTTGCAACTTGGTCTCTTATTCTTGTTCTCTCCTTCCGTTGGGCTTGTTGATAGTTATTTCAAATCAAGCATAGCCAAATTATATGCAATTTTGTATGTAATTGTAGCTGGCTGGCTCATTTTCAAGAATGCCCGCAGCAGATGCCCGAGATGTCATTCGCTGTATTGGTGGAGGTTTTATCAGTTTCCCTTTCGGGATGTGTGCTATAAGTGTGGACTGAAGATGAAGTAATTCATTTTAGATGCGCCCTCCCTTGCCGATAGACGCTCGTTATCTTTTGATGAAAAGTGAACATTGACAGTGCTTTACTTTTTATAATAAAAGTAAAGCAGATGGAGGTGTGTCATGCAGACAGTTAAAATGAGCTCAAAGAACCAGATAGTGATTCCGAAAGAAGCGCGTGAGGCCATGCATCTGAAAGGCAAGGATGAGCTTGTCATTGTGGTAAAAGGAAACATGACTGTCATAATGCCCAAGCCTGACAGTTACAGGCGAGACTTGGCAGGCTCTGGCAAGGGAATATACGGCGAGGATCATCTCCGAAAGGAACGAAAGTCCTGGTGAGTCTCCGGCTCTCCGAAATTCTCAGGGCCGCCGCAAGGTCTATCTTGATACCAGTGTTTTTGTCTATTTCATAGAGGAACATCCCATCTATTTTGATGCCTGTGACCAGATCTTCGAATACCTGGAGCAAGGAAAGATAGAGGCTGTTACATCAACCCTTACACTGACTGAAATATTGGTTCAGCCGTACAAGCAGAAGAACGATGAGCTTGTCCTGAAGTTCTATTCGCTGTTTACTACGTATCCTCATCTTACATGGCAGCCTTTGACCCTGCCTATTTCAGATCTTGCGGCAAAGCTGAGGGCTGAATATAATTTGAAGACTCCGGATGCTATTCATGCCGCTTCTGCTCTTTTGTCAGGCACTACCTGCATTATCTGCAATGATCAGGTCTTCAGCCGGGTAAGTGATATCAAATGTATGATTCTGGACGAATGTTTGTAGCTTACTTTCAACATCTGTAAATGCTTTTCCCAACTAATCTCTATTATCAGCGCCTGATGCAATCACATGACGATACGCCTTTCATCTCTCAACTCAATGCTATTCAACAAGACGGAAGTTTGAGGAATACCGAAAGAAACGAGATTGCAGGCAGGATGCGAACAACACCTACAATGACGCAAAATTGGTAGACTATGAAAAGTGATGAATATGGGGAGAAAGGCGCAGCGAACCATATAAACATAATTATCGCAGTTTCTAATTGACCAACCCTCTCATTGCCCCTATAATTATCAAAACGACGCGTTCGATATAAGAATAATGTTGACGCAAATAGAATAATGATTAATAAAAACGATATAAGATCTTTCTCATTTGTAACAATACTATATATAGCGGCAATGTATTTATTAATTTCCCCTGTCGCAATTCTGGCCATGGAAGGCCCCCTTGATGCCAAACTAAATGAAATCGAAAAGCAGGTTAATGTCCTCTGGGAAAAAACCCATCATTTTGAAGAAGGTGAGTGCCCCTCGAAAGAAAATGCGGCAATCTCAAAGAAAATCATAAATGAGTTAGAAACGATAAGGAGAGAAAAACCGCGTTATAAAAGAACGGACCAAATTCTTTTCATGCTGGCTCAGGCAAAATCCATAATGGTTGTTATGTGCAATTGCTACTCCGATCAGGCCGATTATTGCCGAACCCGTGGCGAAAAGGAATATGGGACTGCCTTAGGTTTTTACTATGTTGGGGTTGATTACGAAGATCTAATTAGGCGCTTTCCAAAGAGTCCATATCTTGAACATGCCATATTTTATCATACAAGAGATAGGGCTGACATTGGCGAATGTGAAGGCGATATGAACTGCTATGTCGGGCGTTCAATAGATGCTTATTTGCCTTATATTCGTAAGTATCCAAACGGCGGAAAATTATTGACAGCCATTACGGACATAAACTTTCAACTCGGAGCCTTGAATATACCGCCAGGAACGGGCGGAGGTGACTTTCGGGATTTAAAGGCAATCGATAAGTTGCTTAAGACTTATCATGTTTCTGTTTTAAAAATAAAGAATAAGCCATTGAAAGACGATGCCTTATATTATCTTGCACGTGGATATATTGCTGCCTGTCGCTATGACATCGCCCTTTCGATATATGACACCCTTGAAAAAAATAGCTCAAAATATCGTTATTCAAAACAAATGACTGCTTATGAAATGTTTGGTTATAGATGGGAAAACAAATTGGTAGACATCAGTTACAATAAAAAAGTGCTGACCATTATAACAGCATTACAAAATAAGGATGCAAAGCATAGGCTGAAAGCCCTGAATGAAATTAAGACTAAGCGAGTTAGTGAATTGTCCTTGTTTATGCCAGTTTTTATGGAGGTCGGGCGGATGGCAATTAGCGAAGACTCGCCAGCTGTCAGGAAGGCCGCCATTTTAGCAGTTGAAAGTTACCTCTCTGAATCTCCCTTTTCAGCCTTAAAGACAAACGGTGCATCACGCAAGTATGATGAGGCAGAGTATGCCGGATTCCCCTATGAAATGAACTACTTCAATTACGCCTTCCTAAAACCGATTGTACGTCATTGTTTTGTATTTGAACAAAACAAAGAAAATTTAGAGCTATGTCAGAAACTAAAGACCAAGTATGATGTAGATGTTTGCAGCGATAAAGGATGTAATTAATAAAGGAATGTAAACCCGTTAAATGGAGACAATAAGTGCAGCTGCAACGTACAACAAAAACATCCTGCCCGACGCCGAATAACCGCTTTTGGTTTTCAGGCTCGGGTCTTTAGCGGCGCGGTTGATGTAGGTCGTGATTACCAGTCGTGATCCTCACAATTTTGAGAAGAGCTTTCGCGTTGACTCCAGGAAGGAACTTATTTTCTTCCCTCCGTCATTTCTCTCGAATACCATTAGTAACGTTCCTGAGTCTAAATTATATCACGGGTGTTTGTTATAAGAGGTAGATTTGAGCAGAGAAGATAGCTTCTGTCCGTTGACTTTGCGCCGAGCGCTTCACTATACTTAAATCAACCCTTGGGGGAGGCAGTTTATGCCTGAGAGTCTTCCGATAGAACGGGAGAGACCCCTTGAACCTGATACGGATAATTCCGACGGAGGAAACAGGGAATTGATCAGAAAAGACAACCGTATCCTGAAAGGGATGCGGTTTTTTATTTTATGAAACTGAAGATCAACGGCGAAGACAGGGACAATATTAGCGCCAGGACTGTGCAGGAATTGCTTGATGAGCTCAAGGTCACTGTCGGCAGGGTCGCTGTTGAGGTGAACATGGTGATCGTAAGAAGAACGGAATATGCGCAGTTCAGACTCAATGACGGAGATGTTGTGGAGATCGTGAACTTTGTGGGCGGCGGATGAGGTTGTTCAAAGTTCCGAGTTTGTCATTCTCTCGAAAATACCCCTCACCCAACCCTCTCCCCCAAGGGGCGAGGGACCAAATGTTTCCCTCCCTTGAGGGGAGGGATTAAGGGCGGGTGAAAGTAAAGAAAGATTCCGGATACCCAGACTTCGATCAAGCTATCCGGAATGACTGAATAGGCTGATGTGTAGAATTACGTTCAATCTCATTATCAGAATGTGGAACTTTGAATATTGAACGAAGTTTACGGAGGAACTATGGAAGATACGTTTATCATCAGAGGGATAGAGTTCAAGTCCCGGCTCTGGGTAGGGACAGGAAAATACAAGGACTTTGAGGAGACGAAGAGGGCTATAGAAGCCTCGGGCGCTGATGTGGTGACCGTTGCTGTCAGACGCACAAATATCACGGACAGGAAGTCTGAGAACCTTCTGGACTTCATTGATCCGAAGAAATACAAGATCCTGCCGAACACCGCAGGCTGTTATACGGTCGAGGATGCCTTGCGGTATTCGAGGCTTGCGCGTGAGGCTGGTGTATCAGACCTGATCAAGATTGAAGTAATTGGCGACGAAAAGACGCTTTTCCCTGATGTTATAGGCCTTCTGAAGGCGACCGAGATCCTTGCAAAGGAAGGGTTTATCGTGTTCCCTTATACGAACGATGACCCTATCATGGCAAAAAGGCTTGTTGACGCAGGTGCTGCTGCGGTCATGCCTCTTGCTGCGCCGATAGGCTCAGGCCTTGGGATCAGGAATCCCTACAACCTCAAGATCATACTTGAGCAGGCGACGGTACCGATCATTGTGGACGCAGGTGTGGGAACAGCATCTGATGTTGCCTTTGCGATGGAACTTGGCTGTGATGCTGTTTTGCTTAATACGGCAATTGCAGGCGCAAAGGACCCGATCGCCATGGCATCGGCCATGAAGCATGGGGTGATCGCCGGCCGGCTTGCGTACAAGGCAGGAAGGATACCAAGGAAGCTTTATGCAACAGCAAGCAGTCCCTTTGACGGCATGCTGTAAAAGCCGTGATACGAGTACATGATAAGAAGAAATGAAGGCTTGTAATCTGGCAATAGAAAGTCCCCTCCTTACCAGGAGGGGTGTGGGGAGGTTTTGATGGCGTCTAATCTCTACCCCACCCAACCTCCCCTTGTAAAGGGGAGGTGCCGGCACCTGTGTAAGTAGTCGTGGCATCACCGGATTTCAGGCTGTACCTCATAACAGACAGAACCCTCTTTAGCTCATCAGACGCAATGCTGGAGGCTGTTGAGAAGGCGCTTAATGGCGGCGTGAAGGCTGTTCAGCTCAGGGAAAAAGATCTTGGGATCAGGGAACTTCTTGCGCTGGCATACAGCATGAGGGCATTGACCGCAAGACATGGCGCAAGGCTTTTTATCAATGACAGGGTCGATATTGCGCTATCTGTTGATGCAGACGGTGTGCATCTCGGCCGGACGAGCATGCCGGTGCAGGCAGCCCGCAAGGCATCTGGCGAAAGATTGATGATCGGTGTTTCAACACACAGCCTGCGGGAGGCGAAGCAGGCAGAGGAAGATGGAGCGGATTTTGTAACGCTGGGGCCGGTGTACGAAACACCCTCAAAAATACAGTACGGAAAGCCGATCGGCATTGAACTGCTGAACGAGGCAGCAAAAAATTGTATGATTCCGGTCTTTGGTATAGGCGGCATCACAATTGGGAGAGTAGAGGAAGTTTTGGAGCAGGGAGCATACGGGGCAGCGCTCATATCAGCTATCCTGACAGCAGAAGATATTAAAAAAACTACAGAGAAATTTATGAGGAAACTATCATGACAAGACTTGAATCAGCTAAAAAAGGGATCATAACCGACGAGGTGAAGCTCGTTGCTGCTTCCGAGGGCCTGACGCCTGAGCAGCTTTCAGCCGACATAGCATCCGGCGTGAGCGTTATCCCGATCAATCGGAATCACGCGATAACTCCCATCGGCATCGGCAGGAATATGCGCACCAAGATCAACGCAAACATCGGAACATCAAAGGACAGGATCTCGGTAGACGAAGAGATGGAAAAGCTGGCGGTACTGGTGAAGTATGGTGCTGATGCAGTGATGGACCTTTCTACCGGAGGCCCGATCAAAGAGCTCAGGCAGATGATGCTGAAGAAGTCCCCTGTTGCGGTCGGCACCGTGCCTATTTACGAGACGATCGTGAGGACCGTGGCACAGAAAGGCTCGATCGCAAAGATGACAGCGGATGACCTTTTTGCCGTTATCGAGGAGCATGCTGCTGACGGCGTCGATTTTGTCACTGCACACGCCGGCCTCACCATGAAGGCTATCGAACGGCTGAAGTCCGAAGGAAGAATCCTTGATGTGGTGAGCAGGGGAGGTTCCTTCCTTGTCGAGTGGATCATATATAACGAGAAAGAAAATCCTCTGTATGAACAGTATGACAGGCTCTGCGATATTGCTTACAAATATGATATGACATTGAGCCTGGGTGACGGTATGCGGCCGGGATGTCTTGCCGATGCTACAGACCGCACCCAGCTTGAGGAACTGCTCACCTTAGGGGAGCTGCGTGACAGGGCAGTCGAAAGGAATGTGCAGGTCATCATCGAAGGGCCGGGCCATGTGCCTCTCAATCAGGTGGAGCTGAACGTTAAGATCGAAAAAGAGATCTGTAAGGGCGCGCCTTTCTATGTGCTTGGACCGCTTGTGACAGATATAGGCATGGGATATGACCATATCACTGCTGCTATAGGAGGCGCTGTCGCAGGAGCAGCAGGCGCTGATTTTCTCTGTTATGTTACACCCTCTGAGCATATCAGGCTCCCGACCATAGAAGACGTGAAAGAAGGCGTTATCGTTTCAAAGCTTGCTGCCCACGCCGCTGACATTGCCAAAGGCGTTAAAGGCGCTATGGATGCAGACATGAAGATGGCAAGGGCACGGAAGGCATTAGACTGGAATGGCCAGATTGCCTGCAGCCTGAACCCCGACAAGGTGAGGGAGTGGAGGGCTGAGGTCCCGCCTACAGAGACTGAGGTATGCAGCATGTGCGGTGAGTTCTGCGCCATCAGGACGGTCGAGAGGGCACTGCATAAGAAGTAGGGTATCGGGCAGAATGAAACGGGTGGGGTTACTTAATGCATCTATGAAGTCTGTCAGAAAACCCGCTGATGCCGTGCTGCTGATCGGTCCGACAGGTTCAGGCAAGACGCCGCTGGGCAGTCATATCGAACAGCACGGCATGTCTGGCCGGAAATGCCATCACTTTGACTTTGGACATGAGCTGCGGTCCATTGCTGATGCGGAAATACTGCCACAAGGTTTTACCGAAATCGAACAGCAATTCCTGCGGGATATGTTAATCAAGGGTCTTCTTCTTGAGGACAGACATTTCCCGCTTGCAGAGAAAATAGTCAGGGATTTTCTTGCTAAACGCATTTTCGAAGGATCCGATATGCTCATTCTTAATGGCCTTCCCCGCCACACGGGACAGGCGCGTGACATGGCAGAGCTGGTGAACGTTACCTGTCTCCTTGTCTTGGAGTGTACAGCCGAAGACGTCTGTGAGCGGATAAAGGCGAACACAGGCGGCGACAGGACCGATCGAATTGATGACGCTGACGAGATGATCAGGAAGAAGCTCAAGACATTCCATAACCGCACTACGCCGCTTATCGATCACTATGCAGAACAGGGCAGTACGCTCATAAAGATACCGGTGCATGCCTCAGCGACTGCTGAGGCCGTTTATTCCCGATTGGTTTCCCTTCTTGTACTATAGCCGTTTTTGTCTGATCAGCAGCAAAAGGCTATAATGGAACATGTCAGTCTTATCGGTGAAATGCTTTATCTCAAGGAGAATCTACATCTATGAGCAGAATACAAACATTCTTTTTTTCTCTGCTTTTTCTTGTTTTTCCTGTGATCTCAGGGGCTGAAGACAGTATGCCCCTTCATACCCTGCAGGTGAAATTCGATATCGAAAAGAACAGGCTTCTGGGGAGATCGAGTATAGAACTTCCGGCAGGCACGGCCTGGACAGTTCATATTGAAGGGTTGACCGTAACATCTGCCCATGTTCAGGGGACGCCGTTAGGAATAGAGAAAGATGCCAGGACCATCAGCCTGAATGCCGGTCCTGCCTCAACAGTTTTGACCGTAGAATATGAGGTCTCGTATGGATCTATTCAAAAAAGGGGCAGGGAAGACGGCATCGAGACTGCCAATCTTGTCAGCCCGGAAGGGATCGCCCTGATCAATGGCTGGTACCCCTCGGTCGACGGACTGGCCCGGTTCAGGCTGTCTGCCGTGGTCCCTCAGGGTTTTGAAGGCATATCAGAGGCCGATGAGATCATCGTGAAAGAGCGCGTTGAAGGATCGAGGGAGTTTTCCTTTGCCTTCGGGCACCCTGTTGAGAGCATTAACTTCATCGCAGGCAGATACGAACTCCGCAAGGAACAGCATAAGGCTGTTGCGGTCCATACCTATTTCTTTCCTGAAGAAAGGGAACTGGCGGCGAACTATCTGGAGCAGGCAAAAAAATATATAACCATGTATGAAGACCTGATCGGCCCATTCCCCTTTAAGCGGTTTTCTGTTGTTGAGAATATCCTGCCGACTGGATACTCCATGCCGACATTCACGCTCCTTGGCCGGGATGTTGTCCGGCTTCCGTTCATTGTGGAAACTTCACTGGGGCATGAGATCCTGCACCAGTGGTTCGGCAATTCAGTGTACGTTGATCGTACCAGCGGAAACTGGTCTGAAGGGCTGACAACCTATCTTGCTGACCATCAGTATGAGGATCTGAAGGGAAAGGGCCCTGAGTACCGAAAACAGATATTGGCCGAATATCAAAGTCAGATGACCCCGGAGAAGGAGTTTGCCCTGAAGGATTTCAGCTCAAGGACAGACAGGGCCACTGCTTCCCTCGGATACGGCAAGACAGCCATGGTATTTCATGCACTGAAAGGATTGTTAGGCCAGGATCTTTTTCGCAGCGCATTAAAGGAGTTTTACGAAAGGAACAGGTTCAGGCCGGCCTCGTGGCAGGACCTGCAGAAGGCCTTTGAGACAGTTTCTGCAAAAAACCTTGACTGGTTCTTTAAGCAATGGGTTCAGGAAAAAGGAGCCCTGGGATTTGATGTCAGGGACGTCATGGTGGGGTATGAGGGCTCAAAGGCGCGCATATCATTTGGCATTACACAAGAGACAGTCCAGAGATTTCAGCTCCCGGTGATGCTCAAGACAGACAAGGGAGAAATCCGCAAGGTCTTTGATGCAGAAAAAGAATCTGCGACCTTTGAGATCGAGACATTGGATATACCTCTTGAGCTGGTAATAGACCAGAACTATGACCTTTTCAGAAAACTTACGAATGATGAAGTCGTGCCGGTTGTCTCTATGCTCCTTGGCGACCAGAGTAGAATATTCGTGCTTCCTAAAGGCAGGGAGAAGGATTATGACGATCTGGCAGATTTTCTGAAAGAGCATGGTTTTGCGACAAAGAAGGAGGAAGACCTGAAATATGAAGACATAAAAGGGTCATCCTTGCTTGTTCCTCATGATGCGGCACTCTTAAAGAGGTTATATGCGACTGTTGCAGTGCCTGAAGGCGACTTTGCGCTTGTGATGAAGCAGAATCCTTACAGCAGAAAAAGTGTCATCGCTGTTATCTCTGCCCTGCCCGGAGCAGAAACCGGCAGGTATCTCAGACGCATCACCCACTATGCGAAATACAGCACCCTGGTCTTTAAGAACAGCCGCAATATCACCAGGACCATAGACGAGAGTGAACAGGGCATACGGGTCTTATTGGCCAATGACATTCCGGCAGTCGAAGTGCCGCGCCTTACTACTGCAAATCAGATCGTTGACAAGGCGGGTAATAAAGATATTGTCTATGTGGGAGAACATCATGACCGTTTTGATCATCACCGCCTCCAGTATCAGGTGATCAGGGAGCTGCATAAAAAGAATAAAAAGCTTGCGATCGGCATGGAGATGTTCCAGAAGCCTTTCCAGAAGGCGCTTGATGACTATATCTCAGGGACGATCGACGAAAAGACCTTTCTGAAAAAGTCGGAGTATTTTAAGCGCTGGGGATTCGATTATAATCTTTACCGGGAAATCCTGCTCTTTGCGCATGAGAATAAGATTCCGGTAATTGCCCTGAATATCCGGAAAGAGATTGTGACAAAGGTCTCGAAAGAAGGGCTTCAGGCATTGAGTGCAGAAGACGTGAAAGACCTGCCTGCAGAAATGGATCTTTCTGATATGGGATATCGGGAGCGGCTCAGGGGATACTTTGAGAGGCACGCAGGCTCAGAATCACGGAACTTTGATTTCTTCTATCAGTCGCAGGTGCTCTGGGACGAGTCCATGGCCCACAACCTGAACGACTTTATGGTAAAGAACCCCGGGTATCAGATCGTTGTGCTGACCGGCGGAGGCCATATGGCATTTGGATCAGGCATCCCGAAGCGGGCACACCGTCTGAACGGGAAGGATTACGTTGTTATCCTGAACTCGGACGATGTTGAAAAAGATGTTGCCGATTATATTCTGTATCCCTCTCCGCTGTCATTTCCTGAGTCGCTGAAGCTGATGGTGATATTAAAGGAGGAAAAGGGAAGCGTGAGCATCAGCGGGTTCTCCCCTGAAAGCATAGCCGAGAAGGCCGGACTGACGGTTGACGATATTATCCTTTCGCTTGACAACGAAAAGATCGAAGCGATCGAGGATATCAAGATCCATCTGTTTTACCGGAAGAAGGGTGATACCGTTACCGTGAAAGTTGCGAGAAAGAGCTTTCTTTTTGGGATCAAAGAGCTGGAATTCAAGGTTGCTTTGTAAGAGATCTCAGGCGCGCGGCCTGCTATGAAATCCTGCCCCATTGATCATATTCTCCCGGCAGTTAAAGAAACTGTGTCTGACAACCGTTCGGTCGTTCTCCATGCCCCGCCGGGAGCAGGCAAAACGACCCGGGTTCCCCTGGCCTTGCTGGATATCATTCCTCCTGAACAGGGCCGCATTATCATGCTTGAGCCGCGCAGGATCGCAGCAGTTTCAGCAGCCCGATGGATGGCCCAGCTTCTTGGTGAGCAGGTCGGCGGGACGGTTGGCTATACCATCCGGTTTGACAGCCATGTTTCCGAAAAAACGCGGATAGAGGTAGTAACCGAAGGCATACTCACCCGCCGCATCCAGACAGACCCAATCCTCGAGAATGTGGCGATGATCATTTTCGATGAATTCCATGAGCGAAGCCTCCATGCAGACCTTGCCCTTGCCCTCTGCCTGGATATCAGCAAGGGTCTGAGAACTGATCTGAAGTTACTCATTATGTCCGCCACGCTCGACTGCGGCCCGATCTCAGCACTCCTTGGCAATGCTCCTGTTCTCACGTCTGGCGGCAAGGCATTCTCTGTTGAAGAGCGCTATGTCCCAGATAACAAGTCCAGACCGCGGAGGGAACGGATTGTCGATGCCGTTATAGTAGCTCTTAAAGAAACGCTGGGCGATATACTTGTCTTTTTGCCCGGCTCTGGCGAGATACGTCAATGCAGCTATGCGCTTTCGACATCTGTCCTGCCAAAATTCAAAGACCTCTCTATTCATCCCCTCTACGGAGACCTTCCGTTTGAAGAGCAGGAGCGTGCAATTCTTCCCTCGCAAAAACGCAGGATTGTGCTCGCGACAAACATCGCAGAGACAAGCCTCACGATCGAGGGTGTGACGGTTGTCATAGACAGCGGCCTGACCCGCAGATTGCAGTATGATCCATCAACTGGCATGAACCGTTTGATCACGGTGAATACCTCAAGGGCCTCTGCCGAGCAGAGAAAGGGAAGGGCAGGCAGGCTTGCCCCCGGTGTCTGTTATCGTCTTTACAGCAGGCATGCGTTTCAGTCCATGATGCCCTTTACCCCTCCTGAGATTCTGGTGTCTGACCTGTCGTCACTGGTGCTTGAACTTGCGGCATGGGGAGTAAAGGAACCTTCCATGCTTGCATGGCTTGATACTCCTCCGGCTGCAGCCGTGGAATCAGCCAAAAATCTGCTTAAGAATCTGGGAGTAATTGACGAGTCAGGTTCAGTTACTTCTGAAGGCAGGGAAGTGGCCAGGATGCCGCTCCATCCCCGCCTTGGCAGACTGCTGCTGAGAGCTGCCGAACTTGGTTGCCCACGCCTTGGTGCTGACCTTGCTGCAATTGTCTCAGAGCGCGACCTTGTCCGGCGCAGCCCTTCAGTCTTAAGCGAGCCGGATATAGGCACAAGAGTTGACATGCTGCATGCCTGGCGCAGGAGCAAAGAAGTGCCTGACGCTGCCGATCTCTGGGGTCTGCGGGCTGTGGATCGAACTTCAATACAGCTCCTGAGGCTTATGTCAGGGATGGGCAAGACTGCCGATAAAGAGGCGTGTGATTCGGATATGATCCCCCGGCTTTTACTCTGCGCCTTCCCGGACAGAATAGCCAAAGGGCGTGAAGAATCTGATGGCTGCTTTCTGCTCAGCCAGGGAAGGGGGGTGCGGCTGCCTGTATGGAGCAACCTTGCCAGAAGTCCTTATATAGTTGCCGTGAATCTGGATGCAGGAGAGAAGACTGAAGGCAGGGTACATCTTGCTGCTCCACTATTAGAACCTCTTATCCGCCAGGAATGCAGCAAAAACATTAAGACGCTGCGCAGAATTGAATGGAACAAAAGGGAGAGTAAAATCATTGCTGCAGCAGAAGAACGTCTTGGTGCGGTGCTGCTTTCAATAAAGCCGTTTTCTCCGACTGAGGAAGAAGTCCTGCCGATTATCTGCGAGGCCATTAAAAATGGGCATGCCAGCATATCGTTCAGCAGTGAGGCGAGGAAATTCCAGGCACGTGTGAGCCTTATCAGAAGGGCGTTTCCGCAACAGAACCTGCCTGACCTTTCGGATGAGAGCCTCTTGTCAATTTCTGAGGAATGGCTTTTGCCCTGGCTTGGCAGAATCCGGACTGATAGGGATCTTGCGAGTCTGGACATGCTTCCTGCACTTCGGTCATTGTTGTCCTGGAAACAGCAGCAGTTCCTTGACGAGCAGGCTCCAACCCATATATCGGTGCCAAGCGGCAGCCGTATCGCTGTTGACTATGCTGCAGGAGATACTCCTGTGCTTGCGGTCAAGCTGCAGGAGATGTTCGGCCTTGCTGATACGCCAACGATAGCACAGGGCAGGGTGAAGATACTCCTTCATCTTCTTTCTCCGGCGCGCAGGCCTGTGCAGGTTACCCAGGACCTGAAAGGGTTCTGGAACAGCGGATATCAGCAGGTCAAAAAGGAACTGAAAGGCAGGTACCCGAAACATCCCTGGCCCGATGACCCGTGGAATGCGCCTCCGACACGCAGACTAAAACCCCGAAGCTCATAGATGTAGAAAACAGCCCCTGCGTATAATATAACGATGCTAATGTTCTCTGTACGGGGAAGAATCCTCAGGGGAATGTCAGTGATGGCTACAGGAAAGCGTCTGAAAACTCAGGGGGATAACATGGCAAAAGAATCCAGACAATCAAAGGCCGCATCGCAGAGAGGAATGGCAAAAATCATTGGCGCTCTGTTTATCCTCGTAATGCTGGCCGCAGGGCTGCTGCTCGGCACCGAGTCGACGCTCTCACTCAGGCGGGACGATAAGGGCGCTGTCACGGCAGTGAATGCCTGGCGCATTGGCGGACACATCACACTGCTTAAGCGAACGGTCCGCAATCTGCGGGAGGTAAAGATGCAGACAATCTCTCTGACTCAGAAGGAAGAGCGCTCCTCGGCATACCGCAACTCCTTTGGGATGCTGAACGTGCCGGAGCAGGTCGTGCTGTTGGGCGACAGCATGCTGCCATATCCGTACCGGGAGGATCTTTCACTCATCAGCGGGTTTTTGGGAAACAAGGCAAAGAAAGCTGCCTTATTGCTCCATCCGCTTGATATCCGCCGCAAGGTCGCTTCGTGGGTGCTGCTGGCTTTGGCTGTCTTCAGCATTGCGGGCATGATCGTAACAAAAGTAATGGGCAGGGACCCCCTTGCCGGGGCACCGCGAAAGGTGAAGCCCCTGCCGCCCGCAATCGGCCAGGCAGTATTTCTCTGCACGATTGTTCTTCTTTTATGGTTCTTTTCGGCGGGACATCGAGTGTTCGGTCCGGTTGCAGTGAACAAGGTCCGTCAGCTTTTCGAATCTGCAAAGGCGGATAATGCCGCAGGTATCGATAAGGCAGCGCATGCCGGGGTGTTTCTGGATCTGCGCGATGATCAGGGCACGACTGCACTGATGGCAGCTTCCCGGGTCGGTGCGGCGAAGGCAGTAGAGGCGCTGCTTAAGGCCGGGGCCAACCCTGATGCGGGCGACCTGAGCGACAATACTGCCTTGCTGCTTGCGGTGCAGGGCAACCATGCCGATATCGCAATGCTGCTTCTCGATGCCGGTGCTGATGCCGGTCTTGCCGATACAAACGGAAGAAACGCCCTTCATATGGCTGCAGAAAGGGGCGATGCTGCGATGATCCGTCGTATTCTTGAGGCCGGTGTCAAGGTCGATGCGGAAGATGCTCATGGCTGGACGCCGCTCTTTTTTGCAGCAGCAAGCGGCAGTGCTGATGCGGTCACGGCCTTGCTGAATGCGGGAGCCGATGGACGGAAGAAACTGCCGGACGGTCGTAATCCTCTTGACCTTGTTCACGCTGACCCTGCAGTGAAAGCAGCGCTTATGAAGGCAGTCGGCCGATGAACAGGGCTGTTTTGAAGACCCCCGTGCCCTGGAGGTATAATCTGAAGATGAAGGGATGGTGTGGCAGTTTCCCCTTGACCGTCCTATAACATCCTGATAGAGTTAATTAATTTTAACAGGGCAGACAGGTATGGCATATTTTTCTACTTGTAACGAGCTAATAACTGGTTCACAAAATTATGAATAAAGCCTTAATAGTCGTAGTCATGTTGTTTATGTCATCATTGGCGGTGGCCGAAACTGAAAATAAGGAGCAAAACCCCCATTTCGCACCCACCTACTTTATAGGTAACGGTGAATCTCGCTTTGAGTCATTCGCTTATATCGATTGGAAATCATTAGCACCTGATTGGGTAAAATCCGTCAACGTAAAAAAACCTACTCCTGAAGTGCTAAGAAAATTATATAACTTCAAAAGCAGATATATAGAACCTGGAATAACAAGGATTAATCAGGAGCAACCTTTACCCCCAGAAATTAAGAAGGGCCTGTATTATCTTGTTACAGATAAGGGAATCATTACTGCTAAGCCTCGCAGGCTTGTCGCAAGTTCGTTATTTTATCTTAATGAAGAAGGAACTGAAATTAGTGAAGTCGAATATGAGGGCAATATCATCGCCAGCACAAACGACCAATCTTTTGATGTCGGCTTTGTTATGTTCATTAATGTTGATAAACCTATTGAAGTCAAAGTCCTTACTGGGGATGCTGAAAAAAAATTTAAAGCAGTGCACAACAAAGAAGAAACGATTACATATATATACGAAACAGACAATTCAAAATTTCAATTTACCAATAAAGATAATTTATCACTTGATATTAAGAAGGTTTATTCCTTTTCATTGGGAAACAGCCAGAATAAATATCTGTTCTTATTGATAGATCTTCATCCAGCCGGTGAGGGCTGTCATCTTGAATATTCATTATTCCGGATCAGCACAAATCTTGAGGAAATGCTCACTATGCAATCCGGCTGCACTATCGAATAAAGTGAAAGAAACACCTATACCTAACACCGGCCCCATTAAACGCTCTCAAGTTACCGCAACAACGACAGGAGGAAGAATGAAGACGATTATGACAAAGCCCATGAATCGAAGACTGTGGATTCGACGAATCGCGACTGTGCTGTTTATTGGATGTATATTTGCCGTCATTGCGGCGCCGGCATACGCGGCGGACGGTGTGTCAACCGAGGCGGGTCCGGAAGGTCCGGCCCAGACTGCCTATGCCCCGGACACCGGGGTTGGACCGGTGATCATTGTCATTTCAGGGCAGAGTGGCCCCAATTCATATCAGAGTTATGCTGCAGCG
>JACRHC010000097.1 GCA_016217675.1 Nitrospirota bacterium | reverse complement strand
CAACAGTGGTCTTTTACTACCAGAGTACTATACGAAGCAGCTCGCCCCCAATCGGGTTGCTTGCCGCTCTCTTGCGTCCCGACCCTTACTGGCCCTGTGACACCGCCGCCATATTTGGCCCTTTTCAAACGGCACTAACACAGCTTCCTTATCCTTGCAGCAATAGCTTATTGCTCCGGGATATCTATACATTTAATGGGAGCTGCGTACTGAGCAGAAAACTCGATAATACCGCAAACGGAATATTAGTCAGTCAGATTAATACGTTAAATCAGTTAGTTACGACAATATCATTGTTCTTGACGACAAAGCGAAGGCGGGAAATTCCGGAGTTGCGAGTTAACTCGCTAATCAATGGTTATAAACTACGGAGGGCCTAATGTGCATATGTGACCTCACTGAAATCTTTAAGACTTGGTTGACTCCTTTGATTGCTGTAATAGCTGTATATATCGCATGGCAACAATGGCAGACAAATGAAAACAAATTTCGACTTGACCGTTATGACCGTCGTTTTAAAATATATGAAGATGTACGTAAGATCATTGGAATTATCGTTCAAAAAGGTCAAGCTACTGATGAAGAACTTCTTCAGTTTTATCAACAAACGCTTGAAGCTGATTTTCTTTTTGGCCCCGAAATTAGACTGTATATAAACGAAATATATAATCGTGGTACGCAACTTCAATATTGGAAAAAGATATACTGCGACTTTACTCAAAAGCCACCGCCAGATTATGACCATAAAAAAGTTTGCGACGGGATGCGTCATGAATTTGATTGGATAAAGGATCAAATTGTACCAGTAAAAGCAAAGTTCAAAAAATATCTTGACCTGAATGACTACGGTTTTTTCAGCCGAATAAAACATAGTGTTCTCCGGTTATTGCGTAGATGAACCGTATTTCGGGGTGTGTGCCCATCGCCACTATAAACCTGACTATTGAAAACAAGACAGCGACAACGCGACTGTTTGTCATCCATGGCGTCCCATTATATGATGGGAATTTATATACACCGTATCGATATTTCATATTCTCCTTTCGACTGGATCATAACCAGCTGTTCGAGTCGCTAAACGGCTCAACAGCGCGTTAGCGACCAGAGTAGAACTAAAGGAATATATTCGGGTTAAATTACACTCGCTATAGAGAATAGGTGTTTGACACCAAATCGGTTATACAAGGGAGGCTACTGTGGATAATAAAGAAGTCGTTGCAATCATGGATGTTGCGAATAGCACGATTCTGACTGATAAGATGACTCAAGAGGATCACGAAAGGGTAATGAACGACTATCATCACGCCGTGGAGAAGATAGCCTCCTATGGCGGAAAGGTCTGGAAGGAAGAAGGGGATTGTGTCATCATTGTGTTTGATGAGCCCGACCGTGCAACGATGGGAATGATTGCTCTGTTGCAAGAGCTAAATGAATTCAATGCTGACCCAATATTTTCTACAACACCTTTTCTCGTACGTATTGGCATTGCAATCAACAAAGAGAACTCGATGTTCGACATCCCAGAGGACAACCGAGCTAAGGCATCTCGAAAGGCCCTCAATGAGGCTGGTCACTTGGAAAAGGCATGCCCCGTAGGCAGAATTGCGATATCAGAGGAAGTATATAAAAGAATAGACACCTTCAAGGACCTCTTTCGTCCGACACCTGGCACATCCCATTTCATCTTGGAGAAACGCCCTCTAGTTCCGCAAGAGCAAGCACTTGTTGGTCAGTTACTGTCTAAACAGAGGAAGGCTCTTCCGGCATTGTGCTTTCTTGGCTGGGATATCGTAAAGCCTGAAGAAGGAGTATCTCTTAATAAGCTTCGTAGCCTGCTCAATGACAACGTTGCAGTTATTCTTGGGGACTCAAGTAACAAAAGGGGCATTCTTGAGCCTGCGGCAACTAGTGACACCATAGGCCTCATGGAGGCCCTATCATTACTCCGCGTGGAAAATCTTAAAATGGGCATTGACGAATGGCAAGATACCGCCGATCTAGTTGTGGACAACCATGTCATAATTGTCGGCTCTGGCGCGACAAACATGTATGCTCTTGTGGTTAATGACGTCTTCAAACATATGCGGTTTTACAGGGCAAAGGAGAGGGATAGAGACCGTAGCGGCCGATCTCTGGACACGATATTGGTTACAAATCGAGATGGAAAAGAGACATTTTTTGGCCGTCATGCGAGAGGGAATGAGGATGCTGGTTTGCTGGTGATGGCACGGAGCGCGTTCAACCTAAATAAAGTGATGGTTCTGATTGCGGGAATAACTGGAATGGGAACACAGGCGGCTTTTAACCTCTTCAAGGATATCGCGCTTGGCCGTGCAAACATCAACGAGTGTGCGATAGGATGCGTAGTTAGTCCCAACGTAAAGTCCAGTCTAAGAGATGTCGTTGATATACAAGACTACTATCGCAAGTGGCGGATATCAGACTACTCGGTCCTGCATCAGATCGACAGAGAGGGAAATTCTCTCTAAGAAGTTGCTGACCAGGCGATGCTCACGGACGCGGTCTTAAAGCTTGGGGTCAGATTTGACTTATGCCATTGCCGAGGTGAGTGCCCCTAACCAGTTATTCCAGCGGGGAACCCGCTGAATTCCGCGTTGTAAGCAATATCAAAATGACAAGAAAAGAAAAGGCAAAATAGGATGACTTATTTAGTCCGCGTTCCAGCCCGTGAAACTGTTATGGTGTATGGATGCATGAAATCGGGCCAGTTCTTCACGCTTCCCCAAAGTTCGATATGCCAGGACACGTTATGTCCGTCATCTCCGCCTGTGGGCTCCGCATTCACGGGTATCAAAAATTCGACAATCTGCTCTATCCGGCCACCCGGTCCTGCCGCTGCGGGGCTGCAGATGGGTATTTTCTGCTGATAGGGGAAGCTGGTCTCGTAATAATAGGGGCTTTCCCCGGGCTTAGATGTGCGCCGCACTCTACGCTCACTGACCTTGCAGATAAGATTGGCTGAGAGGGAGGTTAGTCTTATCGGGCCCGGCTGTAAGACGCGCAGCCGGGTCGTATCTCCGATGCGCACCGGCATCGAATCAATTGAAACCTCGGTTTCAGGAACCCGACTGGCAAAAGATTGATGGATCGCCACATAATCGAGAACAAGCCCGACTGACGCAAACACTCCGCCGATCAAAAGCACTCCCCAGGACTCCGATAATGGCTCCTGGTGAGTATGCGTGAGGGTCATATACAGAAAAAAACCACCCAGGATAGTAAGCAGGCCACCCAGAAGATACGTGGTGCATACCTGCCCCTTCCATGGGGTATCGCGCTCAAGCAGTCTGAACTCTTTGGACATCTTGGAAGTCTTTAACCTTTAATAATCGCCCGAGGCCCCGCCGCCACCGGATGAACCACCTCCACCGCCCGAACTGCTACTACTGCTGCTGCCGCTGCTACTGCTCCAACTGCCATTACTACTCCCCCCACTGCTGCCACCACTGCCACGCCCCTCGCTGGAGAAGACAAAACTTACCAAAGCACCGATTGCCCCGCCTGCAACGACATAAAATAAGAGGGCGACTAATGAATTCTTCATGAACGGTACCCCAATTACAGGATCCCAAATCGTAAAAAAAGCTATAACAGGAAGTGCTGCCGCGCCAACAGCCATGCTGATTTCCAGGCCTTTTCTCTTGAGGAAAATTCTCAATACGTAGAGAGCTAATAGCATGATTGTCGAGGCAAAGATAAACTCCAGAAGCCTTTCTGCCCGCTGAATAAAAATACTCAGCAGGTCATATACTATTACGGCCATTCTGCTGTCTTCGGAAAGATTTTGGTCCTTGGCCTTAAACTCGCCTTTTGTACCGGCGACAAGGGCGTCGACGCCAGCAAGAAAACCGCCATTGAAGTCGTCACTCTTGAACCGTGGTTTGATAATATCGTCAATAATTCTCCCGGCTGCCAGATCGGTCAGCTTCCCTTCCAATCCCCTGCCGACCTCGATCCTGACCTTCCGCTCTTTTTGCGCTACGATAAGGATCACTCCATTGTCCTTGCCCTTCTGTCCGGCTTTCCATTTATCGAAGACCTTTATAGCGAACTCTTCCAGCACCTCGCCCTCCAGAGAAGGCACGGTGAGAACGAAAATCTGGGTGGAGTCGGATTGCTCAAGGGTCTTCAGCTTTTCCTCGATCTGCACCTTAGTACCGGCAGTGATCATTCCTGCGTAGTCATTTACATATCCCCGGAGCTCAGGCACGCTGCGTGCAGCAAGGGAGGTCGTTACATCAGGGACTTTTTCATTAGCCGCATACGCACTGACCAGCAGCAGCCATCCGGCCAACATGAGGCCCAATACCATTATCAATTTATTGACGGTTGGCATGATCCTGTTCATTATGCGAAGATTATATCAGACGAAGACCTGCATAATGGAAAAGGAATTGTCCGGCGTGGGCGCAACGATTTGCAAGCAGACAGAAAATATATGATCCGGATCATGGGAAAATGCGCCGGGTTCCTTTAATCTGAGGATAGAGCTTATACTGGATTAACGAAGCGGAAACAGGTGGAGAGATGAAGGCGTGTCCCCGATGCGGAAAAAAGTTTAACTTCTGGCAGCGTGCAGTGGGTGAGGACAGGGAGCATCTGCGCATTTGCACAAGCGAGGAAAAGAAGAAGGACCTTTCAGGCCTTGCCGCCCATTGCAGAGGATGCCCCGCCGGCTGTTTTGAGCATATCGAACGCCCTGAAAAAGAATAGAGGATTTCATTATCGTTCTTTCCTATAGTGCAAGCTCTGCGATACCTATTTTCTCCCAGTCGATTTTCATATCGGTTTGCCTGCCCGCCTTGGTCTGGTGCGCAGCCGATAATATTTATTCTTCTCATTTTCGGGAAGGAACTCATATGCCCTTGCAATGAGTGCTTTTAACTCTTTCAGAAAAGGGTAGCGTGGATCAAGTGTGTACAGCCGCACATTCCCCACTAACCTGCTGGCGACGATCCCGCCTCCCTCAAGTCTTTTCAGCTGCTGCTGAATCTTGTTTACCGCTTCGCCAAAGGTCTTGGCCATGCCGAGGGGGTAGCCTTCGCCATAGACGTTGAGAAAGAACAGTATCTTTTCGACCGTGACATTTCCGAACAGAGATACAATCAAAAAGTGTGTAAATAGATAGAAGGCGGTGTATCCTTTCAAGTTGCGACCAAACAACAAAGGAAGGAGCCACCACCATGAAGAAGGGTATCACCGAGACAGAGAAGCAGTCAAGAGCAACGTATGACGT
>JACRHC010000093.1 GCA_016217675.1 Nitrospirota bacterium | reverse complement strand
TGGAGTGTTTCCATAAGTGGCCGGTTGATGGGTATCTCTCTCCGGTCCCCGTTCTTGGTCTTGTCGAGAAGGATAAAACCGTGCCTGAGGTCAACATGCCGCGCCCACTCAAGGCTCAATATCTCCTCTTTTCGCATGCCAGTGTTCAGTGCGGTTATAACGATTGGCCTCAGGTGCGAAGTACAGGCGCTAACGAGAGCCTGGGCCTCCTCCTTTGAGAGATACCTCAAGCGTCTGTTGTTCTCCGGAAGGAGTTTGACCCTTCTAACACGCTTCAGGACATCTTCGTCAGCAAGCTCCCACTCAACGGCCTTCGTGAACATGTGCTTCAGAGCGGTGATGTGACGGTTTGCCGTTGCTGGCGCCCTTTTGCTCTTCAAGACCTTCGCCTGGTACTTCTCGACAAGCATCGTTGAGAAGTCGCAGAGGTTCAAGTATCTAAAGTCCTTCATGAGCTGGCCGATATGGGCCTTCTTGCTCCTGAACGACCTCTGGAACCCGGCCCATTCAAGGTATTGCTGAGCGAAGTCCTTGAAAGCCTTCTTCCCGTCAATCCTTTTCGGATTCAGCCGCCCTTCCGTAATCTCCGTGAGCTTCTTTGCATGGATCTTCTCTGCAAGCTTCTTGTTCCCTGTCCCGGACGATTCATAAATCCGACGGCCGTCGATGCGAAAAGACATCCACCACATGTGACTGTCCTTACGTCTGTAAAGGCCCATTTGTTACCCCTCCTTTCCGGGCCTTCTACCTGCACAGGCGCAATTATACATCTTTTTGCGGTTCTTTAGCCACTCCAGTATTTCCTTCTCCTCAAACCGCAGGAGGCCGTTGATCTTGAAGCACGGGATCTGCCCGAGCTCCGCCCACTGGTAGACGGTGGATGGCTTTGCCTGGATGAGCGCGCATATATCGTTGACGGTAAGGAACTTCATCTCTTTACTCCGCTTTGGCCTGAAGCTTTTGCCTGATGGAAGCGCAGTACTTCGTCAGACCACGCCCCAGGTTTTCGTCCTTTGCCAATACCGCTAATGCCTTATCACGCATCCGCCTGGGCGCAGACTCCAAGGCTTCGAGAACCCTCTCTCTTTTCTCGTGAGCCTCCCTGTGCTCCTCTATGGCAAGATGCTCATAGCCGATCTCTTCCGCATGCCTCTCCAGACTCAAAAAAACAATTCGAGGAGCCTTCTCCTCACTCTTGTTTTTCTTTGGCCGCAGGGCTTCGCGGGGGGCGAGCCTCAGCTTTTCAAGGGCGCCCAGGAACATCTTTATGAAAAGGGAGTCATCAATGTACACATACCGACGGGCGAGGGCGCAACAGTATATCTCGCCTGTAAGGTCTTCTATGTCCTCGTTTTCATAGCGTGACGCACACATGTTGACCTTGTAAAGAATGAAACGGTAAAGCGCATCCACGTCCTGCGGACGCAGATGTACCTCTTCGCTGACGCACGAATGCGTAACAGCTTTCGCAGGTTGCATTGATTGTGTTTTTTTGGGGGATGAAACCTGTACTGCGGCAATGTTATGCCGCAGGCGTTTATTCAGAAAAGGGAAACGCCACCCTGCGCAGTTTACTTATCGGTTGTTTCGCCGCTCCCCGGGCCGCGCGCCGGGGCAGTACCTTGCGGGAAAACTTCATTGAACACTATAAAGGAATGTATAAAACGGCCATATCTATTGCAATATTACGCCGAGTGCCACATTGTTTATCAGTTGTGGCAACGTTACCAGCTCGTACCTTTGGGGTCCGCTATCATCGCTACGTCACGCCTGACTGGCCACGGGACTTCGCTCTTCGGACCTTGCCGCCGTATCTCTGTCATCTCTGCCTTCGCTCTATCTCAGTACGTTTTCATCGCCTCCCATTTTTCGGGCAGTTTATCGAAAGGGTTGGCTCGCCGTGCTGGTTTATCCTGGCCGTGCGTATTTTTTATCAAGGGCTACGCCACCCTGCGCAGTTCACTCATCTGATTTCGCCGCTCCCCGGCCGCGCTCCGGGAGATTGCCTTGCGGGAAAAACATACACTGAAAACAGAAAAAAGAATGGTTTTAGACTACCGGATAGGCGGAGTATCTGGTAGTCAGTTTCGCTCATGTTTCGCCGCCGCGCCCACTGCATGTTCCAGCTTAAGAGTCGGTGGGACGACACTCCCTGTCCGTCAGTCTCCATGGCCGCTTCATCGCCCGCACGCCCAACAGGGACACGTGTTGAGGGCTCAGCTCCCACTGCATAATTGTCATGTTATCACCAGTTCCGTTATTTCAATTTTTATGAGTCAGGGACCTGCCCTGCGTTTGTTTTTATCCCCCCTGCCTTCATTGAAGCAGGCAGTTTAACCTCCTTTGTTTTATTTGCGGCACATAAGTCCGCATAATCAGTCTAAGAAAAAGGATGCAGGCTGTCAATTGGATTTTTCTTTTCCCTGTTCACATATATCCATCCTCGTCCTTATCCTTTTTCCGAGGCTGAAATAGCCCCTCGATCGCCCGTTCCGTTTCCTGCTGCTTCTCAAGGATTTCGCTCATATCAAGCCCTTCCCGGAGTACAAAGGACTCATTGATGTTTTTATAATCCTTGTACTGTAATCTTGTCTGCGTGATATCGAACCCCGGCACTTTCAGGTAGAAGTTCAGGTCTTTGAGGTTCTGGATCTGAGAGGGCAGGATCAACCGTCCTGTCTGCCTGCGCTGCGCCAGGCTGAGCCCGTTCCCATAGTCTCCGGGGCCCATGCTGTGACTCGTTTCGGACTCATAGAACTCGTGGTCGCCTATCTTCCTGCTGAGGTATTCGCTCGTATCGGGGTCGGCAACGCTGAAGATGAGGTTCCCGCCGCAGCTGCTCACGATACTCTGCCTCCCCTCCCTGCCATAAATCTTTTCAATCTGCCCCTGGTCCTGTATTCCGATCCAGACCGAGCCGCCCTTAGATCTTGTCTGCGTCAAGAGCTCAGTTATCGAGTTCAGATTCTGCAAGGTTCCGAATTCATCGAGCATGAAGTAAATCCGGCGGTCGAAGTCCTCGCTCATACTCAGCAGTTCGCGCGCAAGAAGGTCTATGAACAGGGAAAGGACTGGCCTTAAGACGTTTTTTATCTTGCTGTAATTCGTCACAAAGATGAAGCCCTCTTTTTCGGTATTGAGCCACTCGCGGATCGTAAAACCACCCGTGCTTTCGCTCATGTATTCAATGCCGCCGGCGTAGATCATCATGTTCCTCACGAAGATGTTGGCCATCTTGTCATTCTTGCATATCAGCGCATACCCGCGAGCGCCGCGCTTGGTATTATTCAGGATCTCCGCAAGACGGTCTACCGGCAGGCAGAGCATCTCCCATATCTCCCTGTTTGTTCTCTTCCCGTTTTCAAGGCAGTAATGAAGGATGGCGCTGAAGATGTCCCGTGACCCTGAATTCCAGAATACTCCCTCGCCTTCGCCCTCCGGTATGAGGCATGCGGCAATGCCGCCGACGTCCATCGTCGTCCTTACCTCATCCAGGATATTCCATTGGAGGCCGTGCGCATCAAGAGGGTTGAAAATAAGGTCGCGGTCAGGACGGTAAAAGCGCGCGGTGTAGTCCCCCTTGAAGTCGTATATTATCCCCCTGCCGCCGGCAGCCATGAGCTGTTCAATCACCGAGCTCATTACAACGGTCTTCCCGACTCCCGGCCGCCCGACAATGAACCAATGTTTGACCTCTTCCTTTTTCGGAATGGGCACGGAACTTATCCGTATCCTGCTCTCCTTATGGCCGCCCTCCCGCTCGATGCCTCTTATCAGTTCTTTCTCTTCCATAAGCTTGGCTCCCCTGATGTGGTGTATCCCGCCCTGTTTTTCCGCGCGGCGTGCAAAGAAACCGAGGATAATGGGATAAGCAACCCAGATTGGCCAGATGGAGATGGCCAGGTCATAGCTTTCCCGTGTAAGCACCCTTAAGTATTCGGAAACATAACGGGTGTCCGGCATGCTGAACAGGCCGGTCGAGCTCCAGATATAGTCCTTGAGCCTGACTATAGCCGCCCAGTTGCTATGCAAGGTCCAGCCGATACTTATCGCAGCATGCGCGAACAGGATAAATATGAAGATCTGCAGGTGCATCTTGACGTTCATCCATGCAGATGTTTTGGCCGTTTCGTAGCCATGAAAAGTTGAGTTTTTCCGAGACATACGTGCTTTACTCCTTTGAAAGTTAAAAAGCTGATATACAGGGCCTGTCCCATAGACAGGCCCCGGGTTGCTACTGCTTGCTGGCTGCCAGGATTTCCTGTTTGAATGAATCGAAATCGAAATCCGACGCCTTTACGTCGAGGTATCTTGCAGCCACTCTCCCGATCCTCGCGTACCTCTTCTCCTCCTCTTCCGCAGCCCTGGTCATCAACTGTTTTGCCAGATAGCGTAGCTCTGCCGGTGTTCTCTTTGCCATAAAAACAATCCTCCTGCTGCCGGTTAATCAAAAAGCCGTTCGATGCTTTTTCGCTCTCTATCGCTCCGCTCTTTCACATATTGGTTCAATGTGTCGAAGTTCGCCTTTGACAACTGCTGGCGCGCAAACTCTTCCATGTAAAAGTTCGCCCGTGCAACGTAAAAGAGCAGGTCCTTCACCAGATCTCTGTTCCAGACTTGAGAGGTCCTTAAGGTCTGAAGGGTGGCCTTTATCTCCTTTTCGGCCTCGTTCAACCGTCCGACGGAATCCACGAGTTCCCGCAGGCGGAGCGCCTCGAAGTCAACAGTCGCCTTTTCATCCTCGGCATGCCTATCCAGAATGTTTCGGACGTAAGCGGAAAGAGTCTTGTCGCCTCTCAGGATGTCGAGCCTGTCGAGCAGGTCTTTACCAATCCGTATTCTAAGAACCGTTGATATTTTCCGCTTCATTGCTGCTGCTCCTTTGTTATTTCAGAGCATCTTTGCTGTAACTGCCCCCTTATTAATAAATATGCAAGCTGAAGGAAAAAAATCCCGCCGCTCCGAAAAAAATTAAAAAAGGACGCACCGAAAAGAGAAAAATATCTTCCTCGACTCTAACGAAATCGCCGCTGTTGGATCTCACATCCAAGTCCCACGAAAACATCAAAAACCAGTGTAGGACACGGCCTGCAAAAATAAAAAGTTGTGTAGGCCATTGTAGGCCAGCTAATTCCTTGAAAACTGAAGGGTTTTTGAAGGAGCCTCGTAAGCCCTAAAAACCCCCTTAAGAGCTGAAACGCCATAACTCTCTGAAAACTCAAGGGTTTTCCTGTCAAGTGGACGGCCCAATGCAAACCGGAGGTTGCGTTGGGTGTGGGGGTTAAACGAGGTCTTGGAATTGTTTTTTCTGTTGTGCTCAAAACGGTGTTTCCTCCTTGGTCCTTTCTTCATTCCAGTGAAGAAATAAAGAGGCCGCGTTTGTTAGTCGAATTACCTTTCCCTGTCCATGTCTTTAGATTTTTCCTGCTCGCCGAGGACGCGTTCCTCTTTCCCTTCTTCCCTGTAGTGCTCGCTGTCCCTGTCTCGGGGTTCTCTTGTTGCGGGGTCCCTATTTTCAATCTCCCAACCCTCGGTTCTTTCGATATCCCTGTAGTCGAGGGTGGAGGTCTTCAACTGTTCGTTCCTGACCTGCTCTTTAAGGGTTTCCTTACTGTCCGTATAAACCTTCACGTCGTCTTTGCCCCGCGTAATAGCAGTGTAGAACTGGTTGTAACTGGCCTCCCTGGATGCGCCGGCGTGGTATAGGACTTCTCTTGAAGTCTGTCCTTGAGACTTGTAGTCCGTGACGGCGTAACCGGCGTCGAAGTATCGATACCGGGCCGCGTTGAATTCGATCTTTTTTCCGCTGTCTGTAACGGCTGTAATATTGCCTCTCTCGTCTATGTTTTTGATGGTCGCAGTTACCCCGTTTTGCACGTGAAGGGCCTTATCGTTCTTACAGAAGACGATGCGGTCTCCTGCGGTAAACCCCTGTTGTTTTTCACGGTATGCGGAGATGTGCTCGCCGTGTTCCCTGAGGTCTATCTGATGTAGCTGGCTGTCCCTTGTAACCACGGTGAGGGTGTGGTCTGTATCGTTTACTTCCATTACTCTGGCCTCTGTCCCCGCCCTTCCAAGAATGCCTGTTTTCTGTGTGTAGATCACATCCCCTGGTTGATAGTTTTGTGCAAAATGACGCTCTGCGCCTTGGACGGACTTGCTCTCCCGGACGGTAAAATAACGCTCCTGCCCCTGTAGTTTGTTTTGGACTTTGAGCTCGCTCCGGATAAGAGTATTGAGTTCGTTTCGATCTGCGTTTCGTGTGGTGACGATGAGGGCGTTTCTGTAATTGCGGTTCGTAAAATCCCTTACAATTGCAGCAAGTCTTTCCTCCCGGCCTGCGATTTCGATGAGCCTGTTTCCATGTTTAAGTTTCTCGAAGGCAGTGTCTATTTTCTTAGCCGCAATATCCCTGACAATCTCCCTGTATCCGGGGTCCTGCTGCCGTAGTGTCTCTTTCATTTCTACGGTCTTGAGGGTACCGGTCTCCTGGAGCTTGTCGAACATCCTGCCGGCCTCTATCGCCTGGAGTTGTTTTGTATCGCCTATGAGCACAACCTTTGCGTCTGCCCGTTCCGCCTTCTCAAGCAGTGCTTGCGTCTTTCTGCTGCCGAGCATAGAAGCCTCGTCCACGATCCAGACCTGTCTGCCTCCTGCACCATGGGACTTCACCGAGGAGAGGAAGCTATCCACGGTCTGCGACTTGATCCCGGCGTTCTTCTCCACTTCTTCGGCGGCCTTACCTGTGAAGCCGAGTCCCATTAATCCGATGCCTTCCTTCCCAAGTTGTTTTCTTATTACCTTTAAGGCTGTGGTTTTTCCGGTCCCTGCGTCTCCCTGGATACCAATTACCCTGTCTCTGGATGTCAGGATGTGCTCCACGGCCTTAGCCTGGCCGTTGGTAAGGTGGCGGTGCTTGTTCAGCAGTTCATTGACCTGTTTTCTATCTACCAAGGGCAAGGTTTTATCCCATCCTTCCTGGACTTTCAGTAGGACGCTTCTTTCTATACGTTTCATCTCCTTCGTCGTGTAGGCGTTCCTGTCGAGTCTCACGATTTCTTTTCCTCTGGCCTGTTCGAAGGCCTTTTCGAGGTCCTTCATCCTGTATTCGCCAAGGGACAGCTTGCTGGCGTTTTTAAGGATCTGCTCCCTGGTAAAGACCGACTCATTCTCTGTTATTATCCTTGCTGCCTGAGTAATGTAATCTCCGGTTGGCTTTGAGAGGGACTGATACATTTCTTTCCCCGCTTCATGCACGGTCCCCCTTATCCGCTCAATGCTGTAACCCTGCTCTTTCAAGCGGTCCATCCAGGCTTCTTTGATGGTCTCAGAATTGACGTCACGCTTGGCGATTCTCGATCCAAGGGCCGCGATCTCTCTAAGCTTCTGGCCGGAAGCATTGGGGTAGAGGCTGGAGTTCTTGAGTTCGGATATCTTCTCCGCAATCTGCTCGCTTCTCTGAGAAAAGTGCTCGAGTAATTTCCGGTCAAAGCCCTTGACTTCGAAAAGCCCCTTATGGTCGGTTTTGACGCCGTAACCGAGCTCTTTGAGGTTCGCGGCAAGCTCGTTCCTGTAAAATTGCCCGATATACATCTTGTGCTGGTAGAGGTTTTCGTTGGAAAGGGCCTTCCATTTCCCAGATTTCGGCCAGGTTAGGTTCATGACTACGCAATGGGTATGGAGTTGAGGGTCGAGCTCCCGGCTCGTGTGGTGGTCAAACTTGGCGATTACCATGTTGCCGGTGTCTATCTTTTTAGTATCACCGGCCTTGGTCCCTCTTGCTTGTGAATAGCGTTCTTCTATAAGGGAGAGAGTGGCGGATACAGCCTTCTCGTGGGCCTTCTTGACACGTTCATCTCCCATGACATGGGAAATGAGGGATACAGACTTGGGCGCTGAAAAGGTGAGGTCAACGCCAGCTCTGTGCCCATTAGGTCCGGGCGGTACAAGGCCGTTGCCGTGCCGGTCACATCCGCTTAAAAGGTGCTGGAAGTCCTCCCTCTCCACCTCTCCACGAAGGCCTAGGGCCTCGGCCCCTTTCCCTGTCCACTGGCCGTGGGATTTGGAATAATAATCGTCCCTGGCGTAATAGTGTCCGGCCTGGCCGGAATTGATGTTCGTAATTGAGACCACAGTATTTTTTACTTTTTTCTGAACCCATTCACGATCTCCGCCTCGCGCCGGGCTTCCGCTTCTTCCTTCCGGGAAAGCTCCTCGAGTTCATTGGAAAAATGCTTGAGCCTGCTGTGAAACCATCCCGTACTCCACAGCGACGCGGCGACGATCAAAGATAATTTGGCCACCGCCCACAGAAAGGTCTCTGCTGGCGCACCACTCAGCAAAAGCTCGACGATCTGTGGTATACCCCACAGCAACAACATTATGAGCATAACTTTAGGGTTATAGATGATGCATAAAAGTTTAATCACCCAGGCTTTTAGTTTCATGGCTTTTCCTCCTTTTGTCTGAAACTTCCCTCTACTATAGAGATATGCTCGCCAGAGGAAAAAAATCCCGCTCAAATGAAAAAGTGAAAAAATTTTGGAAAGTGCGTACTGAAAATTAGAAATGGAAAGGATGGGTGTTGTTAAAAACAACCTCAGCGTGTCCTTTGGCGTGACATGGAAACTCTTTGCTATAGTATTCGGGCTCTCACTCGAAACGCCTTGAACCGTTTTCCTGGCGGTAGCGATGCAATTCCTAAAAAATATAATGTCAACTCGTCCAGCAATGCATCAATGTATTTTTACATATAGGGGCACCCTTATGTAGTTGACCGGATGGCGAATGGTCTAAAACGGCCTTGCTTTAAGCTCTATTTTGTGGTAGTATTTTTTCATACCAGAAGGAGGTAGGCTTATGGGAGCCGCTGTAAAAAAGACAATCTCTTTACCCCCCGAAATTGCAAGGGAAGTTGAAAACATTGCCGCGGAGGAGGGTAAGACCGTGAGCGCTGTTATACAGGATGCCATCCGTTTCGCCAGAAAGCAGAGGCTCAAAAAAGAACTTTTAGACATGCAGGGCTACTGGAGCAGCAAGGCAAAGGAGAAGGGTATTCTCACCGAGTCGGACCTTAAAAGATACCTTGGTGAAAAGTGAGAGTAGTCTTTGACACCAACATTTTCATATCTGCCCTTGCTATACCAGGAAGTCTTGCCGTAAAAGCTATCCTGAAGATAATCGAAGGTGAAGACACTCTGCTTACATCAAGGGTGTTGCTTGATGAGCTCCTTTCAACGCTTGCCAGGAAATTCAGCCACGACGCGGAGCAGTTAAGCCGTGTTGCCGTGAACATTTCAGAGTTGGCCGAGATGGTAAAGACCGGAAAGAGGATTAACGTCCTTAAGGACGATCCGGATAACAGGGTGCTTGAATGCGCTGTCGCTGGTAAGGCGGACCTGATAATAACCGGCGACAAAGAGATGCTCAGCTTAAAGGGTTATAAGGGAATTAAGATTATTAGCCTACGGTGTTATCTGGGAGGGGAAGAGGGAGGACACGAATAATATACTTCCTTTATCAAACAGCTTGGAGTAGTCTGTCATCAGCCTATCAGCATGGTTGGGGACCGGTAAGGATCTGAGCGAAGTCTATCAGCCAGAAAATCAACCGGTAAATTAGGTAGTTACCTATAAAATATGGTGTCTCTTTTATAAGCCCGTATGGACTGAACCCCTGGAATGAGACAGTTGAATATGGCACACTTGGCACAGTGGAGGAGGTGTGTAAGTGGTGAAAAAACGGGTAGGACGGCATCCTCAGGCATTTAGGCAGATGGCCGTCGAGCGGCTGAAGCGATGCGATAATATTTCGGAGCTATCGAGGGAACTGGGGGTTAATCGAGGGCTTCTGTATGGATGGCGCAGAAAGATGGAACCGATCGATACGGAGATGGGCCGCCGCCGGAGATCTCGCGAGAATCCAAACTACGCAAAGAGGTAAGCAAACTGAAACGGGTGTTGGCTGACAAGACCGTGGAGGTTGATTTTTTCAAAGGTGCCTTGCAAAAAGTCGAGGCTCGACGCCAGCGGGCAGGAAGCTCTGGCGAGAAGGCATCTACGACCAACTCCGGGAAGTGATGTCTATGCAAGGCAGCCTTAGTATCGAGCGGATGTGCCACTTGGCCTGCGTAAGCCGGGCTGGCTTTTACAGGTCGTTTAAAGAGCACCAGCCGGAAGAAGAAGAGATGGAGGTGCGGTCAACGATTCAAAAGATCGCCCTGGAGCACCGGTGGCGATACGGTTATCGTCGGATCACGGCTGAATTGCGCAGGCGCGGGATACCAGTAAACCATAAACGCGTTTTGCGGCTGATGCGGGAAGACAACCTGCTTGCTGTTCAGCCACGGGCATTTGTCGTTACGACGGATTCCAATCATGAGCTGGAGGTATCCTTAATCTGGCCAGTCGCATCAAACTGACCGGCATCAATCAGCTCTGGGTGGCGGATATCACCTATATTCGTCTGAAAACCGAGTTTGTCTATCTGGCGGTCATTTTGGATATTTCGGCATACGATTCTACCATGTTGTTAAAAGTCCATCCATGGTCTTTTCAACGACGGCTGGGCCGAAAGATACCGCTAAGATGGGTTGTTTGGCCGGGTGTTTTTTCCGATTGTCGGACCGTGCCTGCCTGAGCTTGCGGCGGAAACCCTATTTGCGCAACCCGGCCATAAGGAAGCAAACACCCAGGAACACGAAAACATAGATAAACGCATCGGGCTCCATGCCGCCCTTCAATGTGAACATGGCGTTCAGCAAGCCGAGGGAAAGGAAAGTCACGCCGATAAGCTGCTTGCCAGCTCCCCTGCCTCG
>JACRHC010000096.1 GCA_016217675.1 Nitrospirota bacterium | reverse complement strand
TCCAGTCGGTTCCCAGCCCCAAGGCCGAGCCGATCAAGCTCTGGCTGGCAAAGGTGGGCTACGAGCGGATTCAGGACATGAGCGATCCGGCCCGCTCGCTCGACCGCGCCCGGGAATACTGGCGGCAGCACGGCCGGAGCGCAAAATGGAATGGAGCGGGGTTTCGGTCAAAAAGCACAAGGACATCAAGGGGCTGAAAACCACACCGTCCTGGGCGTCAGTCCCATGATCGCCGGCGTCTCCTACGACTTCCACCAGATGGCCGTGGCCTGGCAGCGCGAATCCACCCTCTGGTGGCGCACCATGTCCACCATGGTCGCTGCCGGCCTGATGGTCTCCACCCTGCTGACCCTGGTGGTGGTCCCCACCGTCTACGCCCTGGTCGAAAATTCCAAGCTGCGCCTGGCCGCCCTGCCATCCCGAATCAAGGCCTGGTATTGGGCTCCGTTCAAAGGGCGGTTTGGAGAGTAGCCGCTTTCCCGGGTATTCGGATGCTCAATTGCTCGGTTGTTCGATTGAAAGAATGCCTTCAGGGTCAAATCCCACCAAACTTATAAATTTAAACATTAGATTTGCATTTTTTTCGCAAATACCATACCTTCATTATCAAATATGCCCAGTTAATAGATAATCGATAAAAGGTGAAAACATGCTTATCGAATTCAATACCGCGAATGTCTTGTCATTAAAAGACAAGGCGACTCTGAGCATGGTGGCCTCAAGCGACAACGCCTTGGAGGAAAACAATGTTTTCAGCGCCGGCAATTTTAAATTGCTGAGAAGCGCTGTGGTTTATGGCGCAAATGCAAGCGGCAAAAGCAATTTGCTGACCGCGATGAGTTTCATGCGCCATATGGTGATCAACTCCTCAAAAGATACCCAGGCCAGCGAAGAGATCGACGTCGATTCCTTCAAATTGAGCGAAGCGTGCGATGGCAAACCGTCGCTCTTCGAGGCTGTTTTTATTTGCGCCGGCGGCAAATACCGCTATGGATTCGAAGTGGATCGTCAACGGGTGCAATCGGAATGGCTATTCCATTCCGCCAAGGTGCGCGAAGCAGCGCTGTTTACTCGCGAGGGTGATCATATTCAGGTGAATGAGTCGCGATTTAAGGAGGGCAAGGCGCTAGAGGAAAAAACCAGGGAAAATGCGCTCTTTTTATCTGTTTGCGCCCAATTCAACGGGAAGATTTCCAAGGAAATATTGGCGTGGTTTAACTCCATTCAATTTATCCATGGTGCATCTTCAGGCATTCGTCCGCTTGGGGTGACCGTGAATATGCTAAATGATCCATTGCAAAAGAAGCGAATATTGGAGATGTCCCGCATTGCCGATTTGGGCATCGATGATCTTCAAGGTCATACCAAGGAAATCACCTTAGAAAGCCTGCCCAAGGATATGCCTGATGAAATGAAGAAGAAGATCTTATCTAAAGGCATAATGGAGATCGAAGTAAAAACCATCCATTTAAAATATGATTCGAAAAATAAAGAGGTGGGAAGCGTTTCCTTTGATCTCTACGATAACGAGTCCGCGGGAACGCTAAAATTCCTTGGCATGGCTGGGCCGATATTGGATTGCCTTGATAAGGGCCGAATTCTGGTGATCGACGAATTGGATGCGCGCCTGCATCCCCTTCTGACGCGTTCTATAGTATCGCTTTTCAATTCCCCCACCAATCGATCTAATGCCCAGATGATCTTTGCTTCGCACGACACTGGGCTTTTGGACAAAAATTTGTTCCGGCGCGATCAGATATGGCTTGCCGAAAAGGATCGTTACGGTGCCACTATCCTTTATTCAATGGCTGAACTCAAAGGCATCAGAAAGGAAGCCTCGTTCGGCAAGGACTATATTCTCGGCAAGTATGGCGCCATACCTTTCATTGGCGATCCGAGCCGGCTCTTTTGCGAGGTCAATCCATGAGCGGCAAGCCTTGGCAAAGGAGGGGCGGCTATGCACGGGCGCTAAACACGCGCAGCATTCGCGAACGAATCCTTATTTGCTGCGAAGGTGAGAAAACCGAACCAAACTATTTTGGAAAATTTCCCGTAAAAATCGATCTCGTGCAAATCGACATCGAGAGCGGCGCAAATACGCTTGGCCTCATTAATGACGCCCTCAAACGCAAGGAGAAGGCCGAGAAGGGCAACCGTCCATATAATCAAGTGTGGTGCGTTTTCGACAGGGATAGCAGGTCAACGACACCCGATCAATTCAACAAGGCGATACAAAACGCGCAAAATTTTAAAATTCGCGTCGCCTATTCGAATCCATGCTTTGAGCTTTGGTACTATCTGCATTTTCATTACATTGTGGCGGCAATTGACTGCGCTGAGTACAATCGCAAGCTTTCAGTTTATCTGAAGAAAGAATATGAGAAGAATTCGGAGGAGATGTATGAATGCTTGAAGGGTAAACAGCAGACCGCTATAAAAAATGGCAAAAGGCTGCAATTCAATCGTCCTTTTTGTAATCCCGAAAAGGATAACCCCTCGACAACCGTGCATCTACTAGTCGAAGCCTTGAATGCCTTTATCGATGAAGGGGAAATCAAGACAAAAGGTTAAGAGGGGGCCATCCAGGGGCTAGGGGCACGCCCTGAACTTATTAACTTATTCAGAAAGGGCGGACAGAAGTAATGGGGTCTGCCGTTCCGGCCCGCTCGCTCGACCGCGCCCGGGAATACTGGCGGCAGCACGGCCGGAGCGCAAAATGGATTCAGCAACGGATGATGGGGCAGGAGACCCGCAACAAGCTCACGGATTACTGGAAGGATCACGAGATCAAGGGCGAGGACGAATACACGCGTGCCTCGGCATGGCAGGCGAGTCGTTTTCGAAAGGGTCGATGGCCGAACATGAAAAAAACGTTGGCCGCATGGGCGGTGGCATCCATTTTCTTGCTGGGCGGTTGCGCCTCAACCCAGGTCGAGTTTACCGGCGCCGCTCTGAAGGCGCCATTGTGCCAGACCGGCGCGCCGCCCGTCGCCACGGCCTTCTATTGGGGCCCGCAGTGGCGGCCGGATCAAAAAGAGCCTGACCTTCGCGAGGCC
>JACRHC010000095.1 GCA_016217675.1 Nitrospirota bacterium | reverse complement strand
CCCTTCTTTGCCAGCACCGGTTCCTGGTAAAGCATCCTTAAGCAGTATGCCTCTTCGATAAGCTCGATAAGATGTATGACCGGTCTGTCTGTGATGGTCCTGCCAAGCTGGAGCATGCAGCCCGGACATGAAGTGACGACTGTCGCAGCCTTTGTTGCCATAATAGTTGCTGACTGCTTAAAAAGCAGATTTTCGGACATCCCCTTAAAAGAGATGCAGAATGTTCCTCCGAATCCGCAGCAGCCCTGAGATGCAGGCTCAATAAGGCTGAGCCCAGCCCTGGTGATGATATCACGGGGCTCTTTTTTTACGCCGAGGCTGTATTGCAGATGGCACGGGTCGTGATACGTGACCGTCCGGTCAATGGCTTCAACCCGTTCAAGTTTGTCCTGCAGGAAAACAGAGATGTCAGTCGCTTTTTCAAGGCCCTTGCCGATCAGAGAGACATATTCATGTTTCAATGTCAGCGTGCAGGTGGGGCAGAGGCTCAGTATTGCATCAACCTTGAGCCTGCTGAATACGCGGTGATTTTTGCGTGCGAGCTCTGCAGCCTCTTCTTCCATGCCGAGGGCACGGAGAGGGGCCCCGCAGCATACCTCATCTTTTGGCAGCACGACCTCATAGCCCAGGGACTGAAGAACATTGATAAGAGATTCTCCGAGATGAGGGAAAAAATAATTGACACTGCAGCCGGTAAAAATTGCTACCCTGCCTTTTTTTTTCGGAACTTTATGCACCTGCTCTATGGTATGAAAAGGCTGATCAGGGACCTCAGGACTGAAGGGTATGATCTTCCTCTTTGAGAGAAAAGGCATTATAAAGTCCTGCCCCATGGAGAGGACCTTGAAACTCAGGTCCGGCCAGGTTGTGAACAATTTAAGAAGATATCTCAGGAACCGTCTCCGTTTGTCACCTTTTTTGAGCAGATACCGTCCCTTATGGATCAAGGCCGGGATGTCGATGCCGAGCGGGCAGATGTTGGAACATGCACCGCAGAGAATACAACTGTACAGACGCTCGCTCAGAAGCTGGGAGGGTTCCAGTTCGTTGGTCATGAGGCCCTTGACCAGTTTCAGCCGCCCACGCGCACTCATGCCCTCTGTCAGGCTGTCCTCATAGGTTGGACATGAGGCCTTGCAGCTGCCGCAGAGGGTGCATCGTGAAAGGTCAGGAAATTCATCTTTATGCATGAGGTATTATAAACGATTGGGAGAGGACCGGACAGCAGGGATGCTGAGATCTCTGTCAGGTTCTCGCAGGGTCCTGCTGCAGCACGCGGTTCAGGCTGCCGCTTTTAAAACCCTCAAGATCAAGGGAAACAAAGCTGAACCCAAGAGCTTTAAGCCTCTCAGCAACAGCCTGCCGGTTATTGAGCAGCAAAGCCATTTCACCTTCAGGCAGTTCAATACGCGCAACATCATGATGGATTCTGACGCGCACAGTCTTGATGCCGATCGATTTTAGGTACCCCTCTGCCTGCTCAACCCGGCGAAGGAGAGGCAGGGTTATCCTCTGTCCATAGGGGAAACGCGAAGAGAGGCAGGGAGAAGAAGGTCTGTTCCAGGTATTGAGGCCCTGTCTTCTCGAAAGCTGCCTGATCTCGTCTTTCGAAAGCCCTGCCTCTGCGAGAGGACTCTGCACGCCATACAGCCGGGCAGCTTTTCTTCCCGGTCTGAAATCCTTAAGGTCATCTGCATTGCTTCCATCGAAAATTGCGTCAATGGATTCTTCTTCTGCAATCTGGCGCATTCTCAGAAACAGGTCCTGCTTGCAGAAAAAACACCGGTCAGGAGGGTTGCTGACAAAGGATTCGTTCTGCAGCTCTCCGGTCATGATCACCCGGTGCCGGACATCTTCCTGCAGGGCAAAGGAGACAGCCTGCTCCAGATCCTTTTCAGGGACTGTTTCTGATTTTCCTGTTATTGCAAGAAAGGGGAGGCCCGCGATCTTTAATGCCCTGAGCAGGAATGAGCTGTCAACACCACCTGAAAAAGCGAGCAGGGCAGAGGGCGCCTCTTTCAGGATGGTTATGAGGGAGGATAATTTTTGGTCGAGGATTTCAGCATCCTCAGGGCTCACAGGGAGCTGACCTCGTAGTTTTCCTGGTGCATCTTGGCGTCAGGCCTGATGATCACCTTTGCGCCATACTGTTTTTCGACATCCTCAATGCCTAACATCTCTTCATCAGAGAGAAGTTCAGCAACGAGCGGATGGGCAGTAATAATGATCTTCGTGCTGCCGTGGCGCGCCATCTTTTTTATCGTACGCAGGATTTCATAGGAAAGCGTATCAGGTGATTTTATGAACCCTTTTCCTTCACAGTAAGGGCAGGTGGTGCAGAGTGTTCTTCCCAGGCTTTCCCGAACACGCTTTCTGGTCATCTGGATAAGGCCAAGCTCTGAGACATGAAGGATCGTATTTTTTGCCCGATCCTTTTTCATCGCCTCAGAGAAGGCATTGAAGAGCTTTTCCCTGTTTTCGATATTGTCCATGTCAATAAAGTCTATGATGATGATGCCGCCAAGGTTCCTGAGCCGGATCTGATACGCGATCTCCTTCACCGCCTCAAGATTCGTCTTCAGGATCGTATCTTCGAGCCCTTCCTTGCCGACGAATTTTCCGGTATTGACATCTATGACAGTCATGGCCTCTGTCTGGTCAACGACAATATAGCCCCCTGATTTCAGCCAGACCCTGCGGCCCAGGGCGCGTGAGATATCAAGCTCAATACCAAAGGCGTCGAATATCGGCTCTGCCTCTTCATAGAGTTCTATCCTGTTCAGCAGTTTGGGGAAATAGGTCTTCACAAACTCGATCACCCGGGCATATTCCTCCCGGGAATCTATCACAAGACGCTCAACTTCCTGACTCATGAGGTCACGGATCGACCGTATCACAAGATCAAGGTCGCTGTAGAGCAGACCGCGCGCAGGCACACGATCTTTTTTCCGCTGGAGGTTTTCCCAGAGCAGCACGAGGAATTCAAGGTCTTTTTTCAGGTCCTCTTCAGGGGAGCCCTCGCTCGCAGTGCGGATGATCAGGCCATACCCTTCAGGCTTTATGCGGTCTACGATGGCACTGAGCCGGGCACGCTCGTCTTCGCTCATGATCCGTCGGGAGATGCCGACATGTTCAACATTCGGCATCAGCACCAGATATCTGCCGGGGAGCGTGATATAGGATGTGGCCCGCGCACCTTTGCTGCCGATGGGGTCTTTCGAAACCTGGACCAGAAGCTCCTGGCCGTCCTGGAGCACTTCATCAATGGGAGTCTCGGCGCGGGACCTTCTGGGAAAGAGATCTGTTGAGGAGTCCTTCTCCTCAAACATAGGGGCATATTCGTCTGCATCTGTCTGGATGTCAGCCACATAGAGAAAAGCGGCCTTTTCAAGGCCGATGTCTACAAAGGCTGACTGCATGCCCGGCAGGATCTTGACAACCTTTCCCTTGTAGATATTGCCGACAAAGCTTGTATCGCGTCTGCGTTCGACATAGAACTCAATGACCTGGCCGCTCTCCAAAAGCGCGACCCGTGTCTCACCGTGTGTGATATTGATCAGAAGTTCCATGCCCATTGTCTAATCCTCCAGAGGTTCTTTCCAGCCATTGTCCCAACCATACATGGCAAGCCTGGTTATCTCAAGGTCATCAGCAGGCTGACTGAAGATCAGAGGGAGGAGCTCGTCAAGCCGCACCTTTATATCCCCCAGGTCCTTTACTGTGATGCGGGATGATGTCTCCCCTGTTATTGCAGCCTCCTCGACCATATCCGATATGCGGTAAGAGTTCTGTTTTCTCTGCACGGGCATATCCCTGTTTTCGAGAAAGGCGTCAAGAGAAAGCCCCTTCTTGCCGATGATTTCATAGGTATATCTTACAACAAACCCTGTCAGGGATTTTTCAGACTTTTCGATTGCCTTCATAGTCACTGCCTGAAGGCCTTCAGGCAGATTTCCCTGAAGCAGGAGAAGCCCTGCTGCTATGTCGAAAGGCGGGATCAGTTCCATGTCGAGATATTCTTTCAGGCCAGCTGTTCCGACGCTCAGAGCAGGCCCAAACGATGTCTTTGGTCCTGGATGAAATCCCTCGGTATATTTAAACGGAAACCCTGACCGTCTCATGCCACGGATCAGGGCTGTTGTTGTCTCAAGATGGGAAAGATATCGCAGCCTTCCGGTCTTGGAATATTGGAGCCTTACTTTTATGGATACGCCTTCAATGGGGAAGGACTTTGGTGCTTTTTGATCTGCCGTCACGGACAGGTCAGCAGCAGTCGCCTGCGCCATATCCCCAGGCCTGCATTTCAGGCCGCAGGCATGGCAGACCTTTCTGCAGTCAGAGGTGAACTCGGCCGAAAGGGCCTGCTGATATTCTTTCCAGAGGAATTTTTTTGTGATGCCGGTGTTAATATTGTCCCAGGGAAGTGCGGCATCTCCGTCAAATGTGCGTTCAGCATATTCAGCAGCATTGATCCCTGTTGCTTCCATTGCCTGTTTCCACCTGGCCATATCAAAGTATTCTGTCCATGCATCAAGCCTGCATCCGAGCCGCCAGGCCTCCTCAATAAGACCTGAAAGGTTTTCGTCGCCGCGCGCAAGCGCTGCTTCAAGCACTGACATCTCCGGATCATGCCCCCTGAACTGGACACCCTTTCGCAGAAGAGCTCCCTTGAGGAACCGGTTCTTTTCGATGATAAGCTCAAGGCTGTTCTGTCCATACCATTGAAAGGGTGTATGCGGCTTCGGCACAAAGGGAGAGACGCCGACACTGAGCGTGGCGCGCCTTCCGGTCAGCCGCTTTGAGGTATGGAGCGCCTGCCAGACCATATCAGGGATGGCGGTGATGTCCGCATCAGTCTCGGTCGGCAGGCCAATCATAAAATAGAGTTTGAGGCCCTGCCATCCTGCCCTGAAAAGTTTTTCGAGTGCCTGCGCATACATATCGCCTGTGAAATCCTTGTTGATGACCGCGCGCAGCCTGTCTGTGCCTGCCTCAGGGGCGATCGTGAAGCCTGACTTGCGTACAGCCTTGAGTTCCCTGAGCATCTCATCATTTACCGAGCCAACGCGCAGTGACGGCAGGGAGAGGGAAACACGCTCAGAAGAGAAGCGCCTGTTGAATTCCTTCATAAGCGGGCCAAGGCATGAGTAATCGCCTGAGCTCAGGGAAGTAAAGGAGACTGTGTCATATCCTGTTGCTTTCAGGGACTGCCCTGCGATCGCGAGCACCTTTTCAGGTGACCGCTCACGCACAGGCCTGTAGATCATGCCTGCCTGGCAGAATCTGCAGCCCATGGTGCAGCCCCGGGAGATCTCGATATTGATCCTGTCATGAACGATGTTTGTAAAAGGCACGACAGGCCCAGTCGGAAAAGGGGCGTTATCAAGAGAATCAATGTACCGGCGGTTCACTGTTCTGTTATTGCCCAAAAGAGGCACAAAGACGCCTTCTATTTCAGCAAGGGCTTTCAGCAGGCCGAGCTTATCGCCAGAACCGCCGGATTTCCAGTCGTGACAAACAGAGAGGATTTCCCTGACCGCTTCTTCGCCGTCACCAATAAGAAAGGCATCGATAAAAGGAGACATGGGATAGGGATTTACCGTGCAGGGGCCGCCTGCAATGATGAGAGGAAGGTCCTTGCGCGTCAGGCGCTCTTCAGTTTTGAGCGGCATATTGCCAAGATCGAGCATGTTGAGGACCGTGGTATAGGCAAGTTCATACTGAAGGCTGAACCCCACAATATCAAAGGCATGCAGGGGTTTGCCTGACTCAAGGGACGAAAGCGGTTCTTTCTGCTCTCTCATGGCTGCCTCAAGATCAGGCCAGGGAGAAAAGACACGTTCAGCAGAAGCATACGCAAGCTCATTGATTACTGCATACAGGATCTTGAGCCCGAGGTGGGACATGCCCACATCATAGATATCCGGGAAT
>JACRHC010000094.1 GCA_016217675.1 Nitrospirota bacterium | reverse complement strand
TCCAATTATGCCATTTCAATTCATTCCTACGGAAGCTTTGCCCCCCACCCAACTAATTTCCGAACAACTCCAGCATCTGGCCGAGAAGGCAGCAGTTCAAATTCACAAACGCCAACTTCCAGAAATGACTGGAATGTCAGCGGCTGAAATCGCGCAGGGGATTTTACCCGCACTACGCTTACTCTCGCCTTACGGCAACATAGCTGGGTTAGGTTTCAAACACACTGGTAGCAACCGGATACTCCTCTGCACTGTGCTTCAGCCTTTTATTCACCAGAATAATCAATCCGCCAAATTCTTAGACATACTGCAATCGGCACTGCTTTCCCTAGACGTTACTACGAGATTTCCCCAACTGACAGCAAGACCACCTCGCAACGAAAACCTGCTGTGGGATATACACGCGAAATTCGCAAGCGTTGCCATCTATGAATCGCTAGCAGTGGATCTACAAATCGGGTTGATCGCCTCTCTCGAACGCACCGGTTGGAAAAACACGAAGGCCGCACAAAAATCCTTAGACGCTCTGGTCTCCGGACTACGCGTCATCAAGTACCTGCCTCCCCATTTATTCGCAAAAGCCCTCGCGCAGAAGCATGAGAAGGTGTGCGGCTATTTACTTCTTCGGGCTTTCCGCACGTTGCCTAAGCTCAAACGGGGCGACAAACTGATGCGACGAACTCTAAAAATTTACTTCGAGGATGTTTGCCAACTCCTGAATCACCCCGACTGGGCAAAAGCCCAATCCCGCCAAGCGCAATTAGGCGCAGGTGAAGTCGAGTCGCTCAGCCGTTTAGAGCGATTGATGACCCTAGATGACGATCTCCCCGAAAGCGCTGATGCTCCCGACGGTTTCCGTGTCGAGCAGCTGGAAAAAATTGAGTGTCAGGTGCGGCGTAGCCTTTATCCCGGCAGCGCCCTGGGTGAAATTGATGATACCGATGAAGTCACGCATACCTTAGGAATATATGGCGAGGAGTTAGCGGTGATGAAGGAATTCCTTCCGCTAGCGTCCTGGAACAGCACTCACCCAAATCATGTAGCCAAAATTTGCCGACACATGTCGGCCGACGAGGTGGGTTCACTTGATGACAATCGCTTACGAATACGCGCACTAACGCTCAGCATCATGTTTACCGGGCGCGCTTCGGACTGGCTGTCCCAAATCACGCAAGGCAATTGGAGTGACATCACTAATGGCACAGATCCGGTTTCCACTCCGCGTTATGTGGCGGAGATAGATGCCATCGCCTACCGACCCGAGGCCATTCCAAATTTGCCAAAATCTCCTCTTCGTACTGCAGACCTCTTCGAACCCATCTCCGCGATATGGATGCTGCCGTTGCCTACCCAACTCATCCCCTGGTGGAGAGAAATGGCGCGGCGCACAGCACCTGGCAAACCATTGTTCGCCGGTGCTTTGGAAAAATTGCCAGCCGTGTTCGATTGGTTAACAAACGATATCCGCAAAGAATCTTCACATCAACCAGCAATCACCGAGAGTCGTTTGCGCCTGGCCTGCACGACTCTGCTGGAGCGCATTGGGCAGATGGATCCGCTATTAGCCGCCTTCGTTTCAGAACAATGGCGCCCATCACTTCGGACTCCACTGTTTTACACCACCCTCACTCCACAGCGCCTCGCCGAACAATACCGTACTGCCATGGATCGGGTCTGGAAGTTTTTACAGACACTCGAGGAGGCAATTCCTAATTGCTCTACCACTCCTCAGTCGTTACCCCAGATATATTTCGGCTCACCCTATCGACCACTGTTGTCCGTCGTTCAGGATCTGTTTGCTGCAATTGAATCCGCGATTGAAAGATCCTCCGACAACGAAGCACGACATAATGCGCGCCTACTCAAACTCCTCTTAGGCTTGTCAGTATTCTGCGGACTACGCATTTCAGAAGCGGGCGAACTCCAAGCTATCCAAGTCGATCTGGATGGGCAGTGGCTCGGACAAGTTATGTCGTGGTTAACTTTACCCGAGACCAAATCCAATCGGTGGACCACTGCTTCCCGGAAAATCCCACTGCCGCCGATGCTGTTACCTCTCGTCAGGACACTACTATCCCCAAACACAGAGGGTCCAGCTTTTTATTTCATTTATTCCGGGCAGAAAGTCAAAGCAGACGCCGAGGCGATCCGGCGGGCTCTGCTGAATCTCGGCGTGCCATTCCCGCGTTGGCACGCTGGCCGACATTTAATATTCTGCCTGATGCTCGAAGGCGGTTTGCCCCTCAGTGTGATTAAAGCGATCCTGGGACACCAAAGCGCCGGGTGCGAAATGTTTAATTTTTATTTGCCAAACACACTCTCGGCATCTTGGATTCAGTATCTGGATTTCACCAACGAGCTGGCCAAGAAAATTGGCTGGAAAATGGAGAATGACCATGACATCCAATGAGCCGGTTGATGTTTTGTTAGCTGATCTCACAAAAGAAATTAAGTTGGGGGAAATCAAAAATACGGCACGGCTACTGCGTCTCACTTTGAAAAAACTGCCCCTCACTTGGGGAGAAAACAATTCCATGAGTGATCTAACCAGCGATGTCTGGAAACATATATGGAATCAGTTCTTGAAAAAGTTCAACTCTTACGAAACGCGCCGCCGTTACAAACGATGCCTGATCAAGGTGGCAGAGTATTGGCACTCCCAAGGGTGGTTAACAGAAGTGCCAGAATTAGCTATACCGCCACAGCATCGGCGACGCTTGACCGTTTCCATTGATAAGCTGCGCCGTTACCGTTTAGCTGATTATCAGAAGCTGATCGGTTGGTTGGCCGATAGGTTAACCAGCCTCAATGGTTCACTGACACTCACCTCTCTGCCCGCTTCCCCAACGGAATCACCCAACGACGATTTTCATCATTGGTTGACGCTGTCGCTGATTTGCGCCGGGGTCTGTGATGAACAACCTCTGGAAGTGCTCGCCAAACTGCGCTTTGAAGATGTGCTGCTCTCACTTTGGGTGAACGTCGCCGTGAGCCCGGGGTTGGTCATCCGCTTAACTCACCGCACTGGTCGGGCTTACACCTGGTTCCGCGTGCCGGCATTGGCAGGCGTCTTCCTCTACGCCGCTGTCTTTCGCGCCAAAAAACAATGCGAATCAACTCGCAACGGATACAGGCGATATCCGCTCTGTCGCGGCAGAGATCGGTCATTCATTGCCCGCAACCACCATTGGGTCGTATCTGCATTTATTAGATCTGGAAACCGTGAAACTGCTTGAGCAATGGCCGACCCGGCTCAACCGCCGAAATGCTTTTATATCAG
>JACRHC010000013.1 GCA_016217675.1 Nitrospirota bacterium | reverse complement strand
CTTGACAGATCACTTCTGCTCATGGTATCAAATAGTGTTTTTGTTCTCCAAAATCCCAAGGAGGAAATCTTCATAATGGGCACAGTAACGTTTAAAGGCGGGATACATCCGCCTGACAAGAAGGACTTAGCGGCCAACTCACCCATCAGTGATGCAAAAGCCCCCAAGATCGTTGTTATTCCCCTCAGTCAGCATATCGGCGCACCCTGCAATGCTGTCGTATCGATCGGCCAGGAAGTGAAGAAAGGTGAGGTTGTGGGAGAGGCCTCGGCGTTTGTCTCCTCGCCTGTTCATACCTCTGTTTCCGGCAAGGTGGTGGCTATCGGCGAATTCCCTAATGCCATGGGGAGGATGATCAATTCTGTTGTTATTGAAAATGACGGCAAGGAAGAATGGGCAGCGCTCAGGGACAACCCTGATTACATGAGTCTTTCTCCTGAGGAGCTCAAGGAAAAGGTCAAGGCAGCAGGTATTGTCGGCATGGGCGGCGCAGCATTCCCGACTGTGGTGAAACTTTCACCTCCCAAGGAAAAGCCGATTGATGCGATCCTTCTTAACGGCGCAGAGTGCGAGCCTTATCTCACGGCAGACTACAGGCTCATGCTCGAAAAGCCCCGGGAGATCATCGAAGGCCTCAAGATCACGATGCGGATCCGCGGTGTGCAGAAGGGGTATATAGGAATAGAGGACAATAAGCCTGATGCGATAGCAAAGATGAAAGAAGCTGCAGCAGGCGAACCGGACATCAGCATTGTTACCTGTGAGGTGAAATATCCGCAGGGTGCAGAGAAGATGCTTATTAAGGCAGCGCTTGGCCGCGAAGTTCCGCCAAGGGCGCTCCCTATGGATGTCGGCGTTGTTGTCCAGAATGTGGGCACGGCGCTTGCGATCTATGAGGCTGCACGGTTTGGCAAGCCCCTGATCGAAAGGGTCGTTACCGTAACCGGTGAGGGCATAAAACAGCCGAAGAATCTTATGGCCAGGATCGGTTCAAAGGTCGGCGATCTGATCGAGGAATGCGGCGGGTTTAAAAGCGGTGTTGCCAAGGTGATCTCAGGGGGCCCGATGATGGGCTTTGCCTTATCTTCGCTTGATGTTGCGGTGACAAAAGGCACCTCCGGCATCCTGGTTATTCCGGAGGAGACGGTTACGCATACGGAGGAGTTCGGCCCCTGCATCAGGTGCGGCAGGTGCATTGACATCTGCCCTATGGGCCTGATGCCTTCCATGCTGAGCGTGCTCTCTGAAAAAGGGTTTTATGAGGATGCAAAGGAATATAATCTGTTCGACTGTTTTGAATGCGGCTCCTGTGCGTATGTCTGCCCGTCAAAGAGGCCGATCGTTCAGCTCGTAAGATTAGCGAAATCTATGGTAAAGCCGTAAGGAGATATAGATGGAGGCAACGAAAAAAGAACAATTAATTGTATCGGTAAGTCCGCATGTAAGAAGCGACGAGACCACAAGCCGCATCATGTGGACCGTGAGCATAGCGCTTATGCCTGCCATGCTTGCAGGCGTTTATTTCTTCGGTCTCAAGGGTCTCTTCATCACCGCGCTCTGCATTATCAGCTGCATGGCCTCCGAGTGGTGGTATCTCAGGATGGTCGGCAAGAAGCCGGTCGTGGGCGACGGCAGCGCTTTTCTTACCGGCCTGCTCCTGGGCATGAATATGCCGGCCTCCCTCTGGTCCTTCTCGCCTTTCACGGTCCATGTGCCGGTTATAGCTTCCTTTGTGGCGATGGTGATCACAAAGCAGCTCTTCGGCGGCCTTGGTTTCAATGTCTTCAACCCTGCGCTGATCGGCAGGGCATTTGCGCTTTTGTCCTGGCCAAAGGCAATGACCATCTGGAACGAACCGGCTGTTGCTTTTTTTGCCATGGATGCCAAGACATCGGCGACCCCGTTAGGCATATTAAAGGAGGAAGGCGTAGCCAGGCTCATAGAGGTGTTCGGGGATAAGATGAATCTGTACGTGCATCTCCTGACCGGCAACAGGGCAGGCTCGATCGGCGAGGTGTCGGCCATTGCCATCCTGATCGGCGGCCTATTCCTCCTTTATAAGAAATATATTACCTGGCATATCCCCGTGTCGTTCCTTGCAAGTGCAGCGGTCATGGCATATGTATTTGGCGGCAAGGACCCTGCGACCGGCAAGATGATCCTGATGGCCGGCGATCCGGTCATTCACCTCTTAAGCGGAGGCATGATGTTAGGCGCCTGGTTCATGGCAACCGACTATGTCACTTCGCCGTCTGTCAGAAACGGTCAGATCCTCTTTGGCATCGGCTGCGGAATCCTTACCATGATAATCAGGCTTAAAGGCGGATTCCCTGAAGGCGTCATGTTTGCGATACTTATCATGAACTGCTTTGCTCCCCTGATAGACCGCAGTTTTAAAGCAAAGGTCTTTGGCGCCGTGAAGCAGGAAAAGGCAAAGGAGAACAAGTAATGACCGGCAAGGACATTTTCAAGATAACCTTAAACCTCGTTGTCGTGTATCTCATCGGCGGGTTTATCCTGGCCTTTGTCTATGCGAATGCATCGCCGAAGATATTCAGAAACAACGAAAAGGCGGAGCAGGATGCACTGAAACTCCTGATCCCCGGCGCTGATTTCAAAAAGCTCGGCGACTGGACGATCCATGACAAGCATGCCAAGTACTTCGAGGCCCGGAAAAGCGGCGAAACTGTCGGATATATTATCCAGTCTTTTGGCAAGGGGTATTCAAGCTATATCAATACCTTCATTGCCGTTGACAAAGACTTTAAGGTCCTGAAGATAAATATCCTCGGTCATGGTGAGACCCCGGGATTAGGCGATGAGATCGAGACCGATACCTTCAAAAACCAGTTTGCGGGCAAGGACATTGATCATCTGAAAGTTCTGAAGACGGAAACAACGGAATATATTCAGGCCATCTCCGGCGCGACGATCTCGACCCGTGCGGTTTCTGAAGATGCGGTAAAGAACGGTGTAGCATTTCTTATAAAGACGATCAGGGAAGGAGGCAATAACAATGTCCAGCACCAGCAGCATTAATCTCAAAGACCAGTTTTTAAACGGAATCATTAAAGAAAATACGATCTTCAAGCTCGCGCTGAGCCTCTGCCCTTCGATTGCTGTTACGAATAATCTGAAAAATGGGATATTCATGGGCCTGGCAGTGCTCTTTGTTCAGACTATGGTGAACATTACCATCTCCCTGATGAGGAAGATCATACAGCCCAAGGTAAGGCTGCCGATCTTCATGCTGGTCATTTCCGGTTGGGTCACGATAACCCAGATGCTTATGGCCGCTTTTGTCCCGGACGTCTATGCCAAGGTAGGGCTCTATATTGCACTCATTGTTGCCTTTGCCTCGATCCTGGCAAGGGCAGAGATGTTTGCATCCAAAAACAGTATTATCCCTTCCATGGTTGACGGTCTTGGTATGGGTGTTGGTTTTCTGTTTGCGCTTACCGTGATCAGCTTCTTCAGGGAACTGGTCGGCAAGGGAACGCTTACTGTTCCGACCGGGCTGTCTACCCAGCATGTTTTTACGTTTATCAATACCAAGCCTGTCCTGATAATGGTTCTGCCTGCAGGAGGGTTTCTTGCCGTTGGCATACTCATGGCCCTTTTCAACTGGATCGATATCCGGTACATGAAAAGAGGCGCGGTTTCTCATTAGAAGGAGAAGAAAATGGAAAGCGAGTTTATCAAATATTTTGAGCTTATCATCTCGGCATCGCTCATCAACAACTTCGTCTTTACACGGTTCCTTGGCCTCTGCATCTTCTTTGGCGTATCGAAGAAGATGGAGACAGCGGTCGGCATGAGCATCACCTTTACTGCGGTCATGATGATCAGCGCAGCGCTCAGCTGGGTCGTGTTTAACAAGGTGATGGACCCTCTTGGGATAACATTCCTTGAGATCATTGTTTTCATCGGCATCATCGCAGGCATAGTCCAGGCATCAGATACGATCATGAGAAAGGTATCTCCCGGGCTTTATTATAAGCTCGGCATCTATCTTGCCCTGATCTCAACGAACTGTATCATCCTTGCTGTTCCTCTGGTGAGTGTAGGCGAAAAGTACTCGTTCCTTCAGAGCCTTGCCTTTGGCCTTGGTTCAGGTTTGGGGTTCGGACTTGCCCTGATAATCATGGCAAGTATTCGTGAGAAGCTCGAACTTGCAGATGTGCCCGCAGCTTTTAAAGGTCTGCCTATGGCATTCGTGATAACCGGCCTGATAGCCCTTGCCTTTACCGGATTTTCAGGTCTTATTACACTGTGACCGTGATGTGCTAAGAGTGATGAGTAATGAGTGCTGCAAGAGACAATGGAAAAGAAGGAGCCAATAATTATGTCTACAGGATTTAATAACAAGAAGATTGGCCTGACAGCCATCTTCCTGATTCTGCTTTTTGCAGCTGCTGCCTTTGCAGGTGTTGGCGGAGGGATAGAGGCAAAAGAGAAGATTGATATCGTTCCCCTTGTCAAATGGACGCTCGTCTTTTTGGCAGGTCTCGGTACTGTCTTTGGAGCCGGTCTGGCCATTGCCGCAAAGAGATTTGCCGTGCAGGTCGATCCGCGGGTAGAGAAAGTTTTGGATGTGCTTGCCCATGCGCATTGCGGAGCCTGTGGTTATGCGGGCTGCGAGCAGTATGCCGAGGCTGTGGTCAAGAACCCGGATGTTGCCCCTAATCTCTGCACCCCTGCAGGAGCAAAAGGCGCCGAGGCGGTCGCCCTGATAACCGGGAAAAAGGCTGACATTAAAGAACCGATCTTTGCGCGGATCATGTGCCAGGGTGGAACCAGCAGATCAAGAAAGAAGTTTATCTATGAAGGCGTTATGGACTGCAGGGCTGCAGTGCTTGCAGGAGGCGGTGATAAATCCTGTGCATATGGCTGCCTTGGTTATGGTACCTGCACACGGGTATGCCCGTTTGATGCGCTTCATATGGGCAATGACGGCCTGCCGGTTGTTGATATAACAAAATGCACAGGCTGCAGGAAGTGCGAGCAGGCCTGCCCCAAGAGGGTCATTGAGGTGCTTCCTGCATCGAAGATGGTGCTGGTCACCTGCCACTCAAGGGACAAAGGCGGGGACACGAGAAAGAACTGTGATCTTGGCTGCATTGCCTGTGGCGCATGTGTGAAGGTCTGTCCCTTTGATGCGCCTTCAGTGCAGAATAACTTCTCGCGGATTGACATCAACAAATGCAAGGTCTGCGGCCTCTGCGTACCAAAGTGCCCGACAAAGGCTATTGTCGATTTCATTCCACAGCGGTCAAAGGCCTTTATTACAGACAGCTGCATCGGCTGTCAGATCTGCACCAAGGTATGCCCTGTTGATGCCCCTGCAGGCGAACTGAAGAAGAAACATTCGATCGACCAGATAAAGTGCATAGGCTGCGGCATCTGCACGGCGAAGTGCCCTGTGCAGGCGATAGACGGCACGTTCAACGCACAGGAAGTATTCGCTGCAGCAGCCGCAAAAAAGGCAAAACAGGCGGCTGCAGCTCCGGCAGCATAGCAAATAAATCCGGCATAGAGAAGCCGTAAGTCGGCATAAAGAATCCAGGCCCTCGCAAGAGGGCCTTTTTGTTTATTATTTTATCTGATTTGAGGTAAGTTACCACTATGAACTCAAAGGATAAACGATAGTGGTTCAGGGCATTGTGCTTGCACGATTTGCATGGCTTTCGATAGCCGCTGCAATTTTGACCATGGCGCTGAAGACTGCTGCATATCTGCTGACCGGTTCAGTTGGCCTGCTGTCTGATGCCATGGAGTCCGTGGTCAATCTTGCCGGTGCGCTCATGGCCCTTGCCATGCTCACTATAGCAGCGCGTCCTGCCGATGAGGACCACGCGTACGGCCACAGCAAGGCCGAGTATTTTTCGAGCGGTGTTGAAGGTGCCCTGATACTGATTGCGGCCATCAGCATTGCCGCGGCAGCAGTGCAGCGGCTTATGGTGCCCAAGCCCCTTGAACAGATCGGGCTGGGGCTCGTGGTTTCTGTTGCTGCCTCTTTGGTCAACCTGTTTGTTGCGCTCATCCTGCTGAGGGCCGCAAAAACCTACCACTCTATTACGCTGAAGGCAAATGCGCAGCACCTGATGACAGACGTCTGGACGTCAATAGGTGTATTGACAGGCGTAGGTCTGGTCGCCTTTACCGGGTGGCAGCGATTAGATCCTGTCGTTGCTATCATTGTTGCCGGGAATATTGTCTGGTCTGGCGTGCGTATTGTCCGTGAATCCGTATTCGGGCTGATGGACGCATCGCTGCCGATTGAAGACCTCAGCATTGTGCAGAGTGTAATAGACAGGCATTGCGGAACGGAAATCCAGTGCCATGCGCTGCGCACGCGTCAGGCAGGTTCACGAAAATTCGTATCGTTCCATGTGCTTGTGCCGGGCGACTGGACTGTTGATAAGGGCCATAACCTTTTGGAACAGATGGAGACGGATATCCGCAATGCCTTGCCGAATGTGACGGTATTTACCCACCTTGAATCAATACATGATCCTGTATCCTGGGACGATATACCCCTGGACCGCGAGAAATGCAGTCTCCGAAAAGACGATCTCCCCATTCCCTGAATCCTTTGAACAGGATCGCTTGATATGGCATCAAAATCCCATTTATACTGCATGCATGCCTAACACCTGCGGCATCTGCAAATACGGGTATGATTCCAAACCGTCCGGGGAGAAGCCGTCACCAGGCACGGTATGGTGCGGCAAACGCAAGATCCAGATGGCAAAGCACCGCCAGATGGACTGCTTCATGCCTATGCCGGGCATAAAGGTCCATCACTGCGTTGACTGCAAGCGGGCGAAGATAACCCTCCCGTCCGGCGGAGCGCTTCAGCTTGGCAATGTCTGGTGCGACAGAAAGAGGGCCGAAATCCATAAGATGCGCTCCATGGACTGTTTCGAATAATATCGTTGCAGGCCGCTCGTTATTCTTTTCGTTGCCAGTATTGAACTGTTGACTATTGACCTGCCTATTAATAGACTATTCGTAATGAAACGCGTAGTGACCTGCTATGTTCTTGTCCTGTTGAGCGCCGTGACGTGCGTGGCTGGCGCCGGTCAGAAAAAGGCCGATTCCCCGGAAGGGAAATCTGAATATACGATCACGGTTATTCCGTACTACAGCCCTGAAAAGCTTTACGTCAAATTTACGCCTCTTGTGGAATATCTCAGGAAATCGACCGGAAAACCCTGGGAGTTGAAACTCTACCCTAATCATGACTCTACGGTCGAGGCCATCTGCAGCGGTGAGGTTTCGCTGGCACTCCTCGGACCTGTTCCGCTTGCACGGAGCATCGAAAAATGCGGAGTGGAAACCTCCGCAATCGCCATAGGTTCGGACGGAACGCTTTTCTACCACTCTGTTATCGTGTCAACTGACCCCTCAATCGCATCGTTAACCCAGTTGAAAGGTAAACAGATCGGATTGTTCAAGGGTTCAACCGGAGCTCATATCGTACCGGTCAAGATGCTCCGCACCGCCGGACTCGGGAAAGGTGATATTCAACCGGTCTTTTTCGAAGGTCAGGACCGCATCATGAACGCTCTCCTGAGCGGTGAGGTCAATGCAGCCGGCATGAAGGATGTTCTTTACAAAAGATTCAATGACAGCCGCCTCCGTGTTCTGAAAACATCGGAACCACTGCCAAATTTTGCCTTTGTTGCAGCCCCGAAGCTTAACCGCAGGACGAAGGATCTTTTTACGAAGGCATTGCTCAGACTGAAGCCGCAGAAAAATGCGGCTGACAAAAAACTTATGCAGGACTGGGATGACGAGATAAGGAACGGTTTTGTCCCACCCTCACCATCCTATCTGCCATCCGTAATGAATCTGCTTTCTGCGTATCGGGAAGTAATGAGTGAAAATTGACAGGAAAAGTCTTTTATACCGGCTGCTCATTCCGGTTTTTCTTATCCTCCTTGCCATCTCCACCGCCCTTATCATTTCAATAAATACGATTGCAAACCATATTATCGAAGAATTTGTCCAGCATGCCATCGACAGCCACGTCAGTGAGACCATGCGCATCATCGAACTGGCGCAGGCAGACCTGACCACTGCCCGGCTGCTGGATATCCCCCCTGTGGTCGAAGCAAAGAAAAAACTGGTATTGGAGGCGATCTCCCTGAACTGGCAGAGAAGAGATGTTTCAGGAGCGATCAGCGATGAGAGCGACAGCATTATCCTCTCCACCCTGCCGTCTTCGATCATTAAGGATGTTCCGTTTTCGCGCGCGAGCGGACATCTTTACCTGGACTTTGGGAAGGGCGAGCTGTATGGCGAGATAGTTAATTATCCTGCATGGAAATGGAAGATCTTTGTCGGAACAAAGACCCTTGCTCACAATAAGGTGAGAAGGGAAGTGTATTATCTGATCCCGACCATTGTTCTCGGTCTGCTTCTGATGCTCACTGCATTTATTATCATTTTGCGCAGGAACCTGCAGCGGCCGGTGCAGTCACTGGTCTCGGCGCTTGGCACTGTTCAGGACCTCCCCCGGACCGGCATCAGCGAGCTGGACCGCATAGGCACTGCCATGAACGAGACCATGGGCAAACTGAAGGTGCGAACTGACGAGTTGGCCTCAGAGCTTGAAGAGAGGAAGAAAGCAGAGGAGGCCCTGCGCGCTGAAAAAAACAAGTCAGAAGCGATCATTGCAGCTATGGGTGACGGCGTCAGCATCCAGGACCTGAACTTTCAGATCCTGTACCAGAATGACGTGCATAAGAGTTTTGTCGGTTCCCATATCGGCGAATACTGTTACAGGGCCTATGAATCAAGTGATGCTGTCTGTGAAGGCTGTCCCGTGGCGCTCACGTTTATTGACGGCATGGTCCATAGGGTCCAAAGGGTTGTCCAGCTGCCCGGAGGGACCAGATATTTCGAGGTCACGACATCACCTCTCAGGGATGCTTCAGGTGCAATCGTGGCCGGCATCGAAGTCGTGAGAGATGTCACGCTGCAGCGGCACAATGAAGATCAGCTTCGTCAGGCCCAGAAGATGGAAGGCATCGGTCAGCTTGCAGGCGGCATTGCCCATGATTTCAATAATATTCTCACCGCCATTATCGGCTATGCGTCACTGCTCGAACTCAAGCTTAAGGGCGACGAACAACTGAAGCCCTTTGTGTCATATATCCTCGAATCGTCCGAGCGTGCATCAGGATTGACCAAAAGTCTTCTGGCCTTCAGCAGAAAACAGCCGGTCGAAATGAAACCCCTTAATTTGAACGAACTCGCCTGCGGGTTCCGGAATATCATGAGCAGGCTCATCGGAGAAGATATTGAATTCGAACTGAAATGCTCTGTGGAAGATCTCGTTGTGGAGGCGGACAAGGGGCAGTTGGAGCAGGTTTTAATGAACCTTGCCACGAATGCCCGTGATGCCATGCCCGATGGCGGCAAGATCTCGATCAGCACAGAACAGGTGGTGATCGACGGGGAGATGGGCGAACTTCCGAAAGGTTCATACGCAGTTGTAGTCTTTTCTGACAATGGCTCAGGCATTGAACAAAAGGTGCAGGAGCATATCTTTGAACCGTTTTTCACCACAAAAGAAACAGGCAAAGGCACCGGTTTGGGCCTTGCCGTTGTGTACGGGATCATTAAGAACCATGGCGGGGCCATTCATCTTTACAGCGAGCCCGGGCAGGGCACCACGTTCAGGATCTATCTGCCGGTCTCTGAAACTGCAGCAGCAAAAAATGGCGGGTTACCGGCAGAGGCTGTGCCTCACGGGACGGAGACGATCCTGCTTGTGGAAGACAACGCAGACACACGTCGCGTCACAAAGATGCTCCTTGAAGAGTTCGGGTACACGGTGCTGGAGGCTGTTGACGGCGAGGATGCAATAGCTGTCTTTCGTGATAAGCAGGACAGGATAGATCTTATTCTTAGTGATCTGATCATGCCTAAGAAGAATGGTAAAGATGCGTGCCAGGAGATGGCGAAGATCCGGCCTGGCGTAAAGACTATCCTGATGAGCGGTTATACTGCTGACATCTTAACCCAGAAGGGTTCTCTTGACCCGGGGATGCACTTTATCTCGAAGCCGCTGAGTCCCTCTACGCTCCTGAACAAGGTGCGCGAGGTGCTGACTTTCTGATCTGCTCCTTCCCTCCCCGCTAAAAAAATCCTTAGACTTCTCTCAACATTTTGTGATAATACATTAGGGCATAGACCACGAAAGTGGCGGCAGGCCCTGAACGTCCGCCTGAACGATCAGAGCCGGGAAAACAGGAGGGGTGCTTACATTGTCCCGGGTGACCAAATCTATTATCCTTGGCCTGATCACAGCCCTTGCCGGGCTTGTCATAGGCATATTCCCCTTTGGCGTCAGCCTTGAAGAGGAGACAGGACTTTCTCTGCTTTTCAGACTCAGGGGGAGCAGGCCTGTGCCTCCTGAGGTTGTTGTGGTGAGCATAGATAAGCGGGCCTCTGATGCGCTCGGTCTGAAGAACGATCCCAGAAAATGGCCCCGCACCCTGCATGCTGAGCTGATCGAAAGGCTGATGAAGACGGGTGCATCTGCCATTGCCTTTGATATATTTTTTGAGGAGCCAAGGCAGGGCAGGGAAGATCTGATCTTTGCAGCTGCCGTGAGCAGATCCGGAAGGGTGATCCTCTGTCAGAGGCTGCTGGCAGAGAGGTCGGATACGCCTGACGGCTCAGGCATGTACACAGAGCGTCTTGTTGCTCCGGTCCCTGCCCTTGAAAAGGCTGCTTTTGCGATGGCCCCTTTCCCGATGCCGAAGGTGGCATTAAGCGTGATCAGAAACTGGATGTTCAAGACCGGAGCCGGTGATGCGCCCACACTCCCGATAGTATCCTTTCAGCTCTATGCCGCAGAGGTATATGAAGATTTTCTTGCTCTATTAAAAAAATCAGGGGCGACCATCTCTTCTGATCTTCCTGCCGACAGATCATCACTTATGAAGCGCGGTGAACTTGTGCCTGCTATTCAGGAGATACGCACTGCCTTTGAAAAAGACCCTGAGCTTGATACAACGTTATCGGTAATCCTTGGTCGTTATTACCGGGGAGATGAGAAGAGCCGGAAACTGATCGAATCCCTCATAAGCATGTATTCGGGTGACTCAAGAAAATACCTGAACTTTTACGGCCCGGCAGGCTCCGTAACGACCATACCTTATGACCATATGCTCGGCCGTGGAAAGACCGGACTGGAGACTGCGCCTGATCTGAGGGGCAAGATGGTCTTTGTCGGCTTCTCGGAACTCTATCAGCCCGAGCAGAAAGATACATTTTTTACGGTCTTTTCACAGGAGGACGGCCGCGATATCAGCGGCATCGAGCTGGCTGCAACCGAATTTGCCAATCTCCTCGAAAACATGCCGGTAAGACCACTGAGCTTTGGCGCATACATTACGCTCATCCTCTGCTGGGGTCTTGTCACAGGCACTGTCTGCAGACTGCTGCCGCCTGCAGCAGCAGCGGCTGCATCTGCCGGCGCTGCTGCCCTGTATCTTATTGCTGCGCTCTTTCAATTCAGGACTTCAGCAATATGGTATCCGGTCATTGTCCCGGTCTTTATCCAGCCGGCCTTTGCCTTTGTTGCTGCATTGCTCTGGAAATATGCAGATACCAACAGGGAGCGCAGAAATATCAGAAATGCCTTTGGCTACTATCTTCCGGCAGATGTGGTGGATAAGCTCGCAAAAAATATGACGGGGCTCAGGACAGACAGCAAGGTTGTCCAGGGAGTCTGTCTCTATACGGATGCCGAAGGCTATACCTCGCTTGCAGAGACCATGGAGAGCCAGAAACTCGGCCAGCATATGAACCAGTACTATGAGATGGTCTTCAGCCCGATCAAGAATCATGGGGGGACCATCTCGAATGTTGTCGGTGATTCAGTACTTGCGCTTTGGCTCGGCACTGAATCAGACAAGGAGCGGCTGGAAAGGGCCTGCAGTGCAGCGCTTGAGATCAGCAGACAGATGCTTGACTTCGAAGACAGGGCAGCCGGATCGTTTCAGATGCCTACACGGATAGGCTTACATGCCGGCCAGATCACGCTCGGCAATGTTGGCGCTGCAGATCATTTTGAATACCGGCCTGTAGGTGATATCGTAAACACAACAACAAGGCTCGACAGCCTGAATAAGCTGCTTGCGACGCGTGTTCTTATTACTGAAAGCGTGGCTGAGCATATTGATGCCTTTGTGATCAGAGATGTCGGAACATTCCTGATGAAGGGAAAGGCCAGACCTATGCGGGTATATGAACTTGTCTGCAGAAAGGATGCTGCAATTGGCAAGCCCAGTCAGTCCTGTGAGTCGTTCTCCGCAGCACTTGCCCTCTTCAGGCAGGGCTCCTGGACTGAAGCACACCAACATTTTTCAGCATTCCGTCGTACGTTTGGTGAAGACGGTCCGGCCCGCTTCTATCTCGATCTCTGCAGCAGGTATCAGAACAATCCGCCTGAAGGACCATGGAACGGCGTCATAAGAATGGACTATAAATAGACGGCTGAATTATACTCAATAAAAAATTCTGGGGGGAATATGAAGATCACAAGCAGCCTGCACTTAGCGACCCGTTATGCATTTATTTTTTTGTTGCTGTTTTTACTGTCCGGCAGTGCCCATGCCGACTCCTGCTCTGACTGGATTGCAAAGCTCGACTCATTTCACGGCAAGGTTCAGACAAAGCGGGCCAGCAGCATTGAATGGAAGCAGGTTAGTCAAAAGGACTCCTTCTGCGCTGGTGACATGCTGCGCGTAATGGAAAAGAGCAGGGCAGTCGTTGTATTAAAAAACGATACGGTCATGAGACTTGACCAGAACACGACCATCACAATTGCAGAAGCTTCGATCCAGCAGAAACCCTCGCTTTTAGACCTGCTCAGGGGGGCTGCCTATTTCATCAGCAGGACTCCGCAGAAATTCAGGATCAATACGCCATTTCTGAATGCAGGCGTAGAGGGTACGGAATTTCTTGTGAGCGTGCAGGAGGGAGAAGCTTCGGTGTCGGTCTTTGAGGGCGCAGTGCTGGCAGAAAACAGCGCAGGGAGCATAATGCTTGGAGCAGGGCAGACCGCTTCGGCAGAGGCAGGAAAGGCGCCGGCGCTGAAGATCGTCGCAAGACCGAAGAATGCAGTGCAGTGGACACTGTACTATCCCCTGATCACCTCAGGCATAGAAAAACAGCCTGAGATATCAGCAGCAGCCGGGCTTCTTTCTGCAGGACGCGCCTTGGAGGCTGATGCAGAAATCGAAAAGGCGCTCAGGGATAATCCATCTGATGCTGCAGCTCTTTCGCTCAGGGCGATCATAGCTGTTGTTCAGAACGAAAAGGAGAAGGCGCTTGATTACGCAAAGAAGGCTGTTGCTGCAGCGCCGAATTCGGCTTCAGCGCTGATTGCACTGTCCTATGCAGAGCAGGCATCGTTTGACCTGAAGGCAGCGGTTCAGAGTCTTAAGAAAGCAGCCTCAAGCGAACCGAATAACGCAATTGTCTGGGCGCGGCTGTCTGAACTTCATCTATCCCTTGGAGAAAGGAACGAGTCCCTGACTGCAGCTCAAAAGGCTGCTTCTCTTGCCCCTGATCTTTCACGCACTCAGACGGTCCTCGGCTTTGCACACCTTGCCCGGATAAAGACTGATGAGGCCATGGCTGCATTCGAAAAAGCAGCAGGTCTTGATCCTGCAGACCCTCTGCCGAGACTCGGGCTGGGGCTTGCAAAGATCAGGAAAGGGCAGCTTGAAGACGGCAGGCGTGAGATCGAGATAGCGGTGAGCCTGGATACGGGCAATGCCCTGATCAGGAGTTATCTTGGCAAGGCCTATCACGAAGAGAAGAGGGACAGCGTGGCGTCTGACCAGTTCATCATGGCTGAGGCTGCTGATCCGAAAGACCCGACTGCCTTCTTTTACAGCGCGCTCCAGAAGCAGTCAGCAAACAGGCCGGTTGAGGCCTTGCAGGATCTTGAAAAGTCCATGGCGCTGAACGATAACCGTGCTGTGTACCGCTCACGGCTCCTTCTTGATGAAGATCAGGCAGCAAGGGGCGCAAGCCTTGCGAGGATCTATGATGACCTCGGGTTTCAGCAGCTTGCATTAAGCGAAGGGTATAAGTCGGTCAATGCTGACCCGGCCAATGCCTCTGCCCACAGATTCCTGTCTGATTCCTATGCTGCGTTGCCGAGACATGAGGTGGCGCGGGTAAGTGAGCTGCTTCAGGCCCAGCTCCTGCAGCCTGTTGGGCTCAACCCTGTGCAGCCGCACCTTGCAGAGCCAGGTCTTTTTATCCTCCAGGGCGCAGGCCCTGCTGATTCCGGGTTCAACGAGTACAACCAGCTCTTTAATCGAAACCGTATCTCCCTTCAGATGGGCGGCGTTGCGGGCAGTCACAGTACCTTAGGCGACGAGATTGTCGTCTCCGGACTGCACGAAAAACTCTCCTTCAGTGTCGGCCAGTTCCATTATGAGACGGACGGGTTCAGGAAGAATAATGACATACGCGAAGATATTTATAATGTATTTGCACAGGTGGCGCTGACAGACAGGACAAGCGTGCAGGCTGAGGTGAGGAAAGAAGTTAGAGACTATGGTGATCTTCAGCTCAGGTTCAGGCCCGATGATTTCAACGCAATGGAGAGACATGAATCTGATATGAAGACAGCAAGGATCGGATTCCACCATTCATTCGGCCCAGGCTCTGACTTGATCGGCAACTTTGGCTATCAGCATCTTGCCACGTTGATGCACGATGAGGAACCGGGTGTCTTTTCTTTTGAATATCACACTTCGGTGCCGGACAGTTATGCTGGAGAACTGCAGTATATTCTGAAAAGAGAGAAATTGAATCTCACGAGCGGGGCAGGTTATTTCGGATATGAGAGGAGCTACGTTCTTGATAATACACTCTTATTTTTTGATCCTCCTCTGACTTCAACAACAATTGAAAAACATAATGTCTCTAATATGAATGTTTACATTTATCCACAGATTAATTATTGGAAGAACCTGTCCCTGACAGCTGGTATAAGCACCGATCTTTATAAAGGCGAGGGTTTTGACAGAAATCAGATTAATCCCAAATTAGGAATTATATGGTCGCCAATGCCTGCAACAACTCTGAGAGCTGCATATTTCAGGACACTGGAAAGGTCAGGCACATCTCTTCAGACTATCGAACCGACGCAGGTGGCTGGATTTAGCCAGTTCTTTCAGGTTGCTTTGGGCGCTGATACCTGGACCTATGCCGTCGGCATTGACCAGAAACTTGGAGTCGGGTTATATGCAGGGGCAGAATATGCAAGACGTCGGCTGTCAGTGCCTCTGCTCACCTATCCTGCTCCGACAGATCCTAATGCTCCCCCTCCGCCACCTGTGAGTAAAGATTTTGACTGGAAAGAAAGTTTTGGCCGGGCATATATCAATTATGCTCCATCAAAATGTATAGCGTTCACTGCAGAGTATCTTTATGAACGCTTCTCCAGAGACCCTGATTCAATGCCTGATGTTGCTCTCTTAAAAACGCACAGATTCCCTCTTGGAATCAATTATAACCACCCTTCAGGATTAAAGGCAGACCTCAGGGCCACTTATGTAAGACAGAGCGGCGACATCAGGGCCTCAGCCACTGCTCCTGATCTGGCGTCTGTTTCATCGGCCTTCTGGATTATGGATGCCTCGGTCAGCTACAGGCTGCCGAAGCATATGGGTATGGTTTCAATTACAGGGAAGAATCTCCTTGACAAGTCTTTTAATTACAGGGATATGGACCCGCTCAATCCTGTTATTCAGCCAGGCCGGTCCTTCTTCTTCAAACTGACACTCATGCTTTAAGACCATAGGCAAGAAGGAGGTGAAGATTTGCAGTGCGCCGGAACTGAAGCAGTAGTTTGGTTGTTTGATTGGTAATCAATAATTTAAAAAGAGGAGGCAACGTAATGGCAAAAAAGATTCTTGATATCCCGCATTCCAAGAAGAAGATGCATATTGAGACAGACGACCATCATGGCCATCTGATAGGCGTTACTGATGAAGAAGGCAAACCTGTAAATACCATGGAACGTGACGAAACCAAATTCAAGTTCGGCGAGATTGAGGCAAAGATAATTGATGTACCAGAGCATACTACATTCGTTACCCAACACAATCCACCATGCAGATGGGTATACATTAACGGAAAGTGGTATTACCTCTGCGGTTAAGATAGGGCGCTGTATTATAAGGCCTCTGCAAAAGCAGAGGCCTTCCCTTTCAAGAAAAGTCTTGCTTTTACCCCCCCCCCCCCCCTAAACTATAATTTTGCAAAACACGGGCGCTTTGCGCCTTATATTCTCTTTTTGAGGGAGGTAGTAGCATGAAGAGAGTTATGGTAATTACTGTGATGATGTGTTTGGCACTGTTGGGTGGAGTTGCATTTGCCAGCGATGAGGCTATTGGCAAAGAAAATCAGGGGAAAGACAAAAAAATGCTTATCGAAATAGACGTCAGAACAGGCAAACAGATTGTGAGCGATGAAGATGGCAAACCGGCAGAAAATATGGCATTATCCAATCTTATATTGGAGGAGAACATGGACGGCAAAATAATCAGACATAAAGTATTTGCGATTTCCGAAGGGGCAATTATTCGCACAAACCCATGCACCTGGGTCGTAGTCAATGGAGTGCTGAAGAGGATTTGTTGGTAAGCTGTTAACATGAGGTGCTTTGCGCCTTATATTCTACTTTTTGAGGGAGGTAGTGAGCCTACAGCCAGAGGGGGCAGGTCTACACATTTGACAAGTAGCCGGCCCTCTCTTTTTTTCTCGCATCAAACCACCCCCTCCCTCCGGGATACCCCTCAGAGATCATAACTCCCCCCTTCCCCGTCTTAGCTTGAGAGGGGGTGTCGAAGTCGGGGGCGTTATCCAGGAAGGGGAGCTTGAAGGCAATAGTCCGGCAGACAGAAGCCGGGCAATATTATATTGAGTTATTTAAAGTAATAACTTATAATCCTCAATATGAAGTTCATCAACAGAATGATAGGGCCTCATATAATGAAGGCCTCCAGGAATTTCAGCGCAGTCATACTGACCGGCCCGCGGCGGTCCGGCAAGACGACACTCCTCAAGCACCTCTCGCCCAGGGCCTCATGCTATCTCCTTGAAGATCCGGACATTATTGCACGGGTGCGCAGCGATCCTCATGCCTTCATAAACAGCATAAAGCTGCCTGTTATCCTCGACGAAATACAGAATGTCCCCGAAATACTCAATTATGTCCGGACCATAATAGACAGGAACCCCGAAAGAAAGGGGCAGTGGTTTCTGACAGGCTCGCAGGAGGCGCCTCTGATGCGAGGAGTGACCGAATCAATGGCGGGGCGGGCGGCAATCTTTCAGCTTATGCCTTTTTCGGTGACTGAATCATCAAAGGTCTCTCTTTTTCGGGGAGGGTTTCCGGAGGTGCTCGCAAGGCCTGTTGTCTCCGATATATGGTTCCGCTCTTATGTTCAGACGTATCTTGAGAGGGACGTCAGGGCAATAAGTTCCATAAGAGATCTTGCCACCTTCAGGCGTTTTCTCTCACTTCTGGCGAGCAGGTGCGGACAGCTACTGAACCGGACAGATCTGGCAGCCCCTCTGGGTGTCTCTGTTCCAACCATATCCGAGTGGCTTAATATTCTTGAAATAACCTCGCAGATAGTTCTTGTTCAGCCTTTTTATGAGAACTTCGGCAAGCGGCTCATAAAGTCGCCCAAGTTATACTTCGTAGATACCGGTCTTGCCTGTCATCTGCTCGGTATTGAATCGGCAAAGATGCTGGAAAGGTCTTCTTTCCTCGGCGCGATCTTCGAAGGCATGGTCGCTTCCGAGATCGCAAAGCAGCAGGTAAATGCAGGAAAGGCGAGAGAGTTGTATTACTTCCGGGACCAGCAGGGGCTTGAAGTGGATTTCGTGGTGCCTGCCGGCAACAGGCGGTTATTGCTTGTTGAGGCAAAGGCATCGCAGACTGTCATGCCGCAGATGGCCGGATCGCTGCAGAGGCTTGCGTCATCCGTTTTAAAATATGATGCAGGGAGTTATCTCATCTACAGACCGGGCAAGGGTGCTCTGCGTACGCCCGCCCTCTCTCCCGGGACTGAGGCCGTGGCCTTGGAGTCATTCCTGCATATTTTGGCGCGCTGACAAGCTGGAGAGAAGCAGTAGATCAGGAACCCAACCTCATATACATCCTGATAGTTTTTTTGGTGTCAGGGCGCAAAAACAACCTTTTTTATCAGACAGACAGGGGGAGGGAGAAGGCGAAGGTGCTGCCTTTGCCGGGGACAGACTCTACCCAGACATCGCCTTTGTGAGCATCGATGATGGACTTCACGATCGCAAGTCCGAGGCCGTGGCCCTCCTGGTTGCGTGTCTCTGTCTGGCTGAGCCTGGAGAACTTCTGGAAGAGCCTGGGGATCGACTCCTCAGGTATACCGGGACCGCTGTCGCTGACATGAACAACAACGCGGCCACCTTCCTGGTTGGCATGTATATTGACCGTGCCTCCCGAAGGAGTGAACTTTATGGCATTGTCGGCAAGGTTGACGAAGACCTGCCCGAGCCTGACAGGTGCGCCGTTGACAAGCGGAAGTTTATCGCTGATGCTTACATTCAGTGAGATCCCTTTCTCCTGTGCAAGTCCCTTAACTGTTCCCACAGAGCAATTCAGCACCTCAGCGATATCAGTCGGAGCCAATTCAGATTCAATGCCCATCTCTATCCTGTTGATGTCAAGGACATTGCCTATGAGCGACCTCATGCGGTTGACCGCTGTATGGATCTCCCTGAGAAACTCCTTCCCTTCCTTGTTCAGACCGCTGAACTGCTGCAGAAGCTCGGCATAACTGTATATGACGCTGAGAGGAGACTTCAGGTCATGGGCAACATGGGCAACGAACTCATTCTTCAGTTCATCAAGCTGCTTCAGCATGACATGTTCGTCCATCACCTTTTTGTATAACGATGCATTTTCAACAGCCATGGCCGCCTCTCCGGCAATGGCCTGAATGAGATCAAGCTGCTCTTTGCTGAAACGGTCGGGCTTGGGATGATGCAGAGTGATAATGCCGGTGACCTGACCGCGTCTGATTAGCGGGGCCGAGACAGCTGAAAGGGTTAAGAGCGAATCGTCCGGTAATGCTATCCAGCGACTGTCTCTTCTTGTATCCTGGATGATATCTGCCTTGGCATGGCGGTACACCCACCCGCCAAAGCCCTTTTCCATTACAGCGTTCAGGGCCTGCTCCTTCACCTCGGGCGGAAGGTCCTGCCTTGCAAGTATGCTCTTGATGATCCTGCCCCGGCTGTCCAGAAGGAAGATGCTCCCGCATGAGGCATCAAAGACCTTTACCGTGAGACTCAGGACCCTGCCGAGGACATTATCAAGATCAAGGGAAGATGCTAACGCACGGGTGATCTTGTAGAGCAGCCATCCCATGCTGGGTGAAAGCTGTTCCTCTGAAGATGGATTGATGTTTTCGTCCCCCATGTATCCATTATAAAGAAAACGTGCAGATTGTCAAACAGGTAACTCCGGCAACAATATCCTGGGTTTGTATTACATGATTTTATTTCCTCAGGTGAAACGGCACGCTTGTCGAAACAACTCCTTTTTTGAACAGCAGGATCCCTTTGATAAAGAGCGCGGTCTGGTTATGCAGGAGGTGATGCCACCACTTTGACGGTACGAACTCCGGAAGCACGACGGTGATCACTCCATCAGGGTAATCTTCGCGTATGCTCTCTATATAGTCCATGAGAGGTTCAGTCACTGACCGGTAAGGCGAATGCAGGATCTGGAGCTTTACTCCCATACAGAGGGAGTCCCACTTTTCCTTCATCTTCCGGGTCTCAACAGGGTCTATGTACACATAAATGGCAGTGACATCATCAGAGATGGCTTTCCCGTATTTGATGGCCCCGACGACCGCCTGCTGCATGCCTGAAATGGGGATAAGGACCGAGTGGTGCTGATAATCCACTGCCTCGACAACACATTTATCAAGAGAAAGCTGGTCAGCAACAGACTGATAATGCCTCTGCACTTCCTTTGCAAGATATACGAGCACCGGAATGGCGACCAGCACCATCCAGGCTCCCTGAGCAAATTTTTCGACAGCAATGATCACAAGCACAACGCCGGTGACAAGCCCCCCTAATCCATTGATGAATGCGCTCTTCAGCCAGCCCTTTCCCTTCTCTCTTACCCAGTGCCTGACCATACCGATCTGGGAGAGGGTGAAGGCGGTGAAGACGCCGACAGCATAGAGCGGGATCAGGGAATGGGTGTCGCCCCTGAAGAGCACCAGCAGCAGTGCAGAGAGAAAGCCGAGGATAAGTATGCCGTTCGAAAATACCAGCTTGTCTCCGCGGTTGCTGAGCTGTCTGGGCAGATACCGGTCATTTGCCATGATCGAGGAGAGCCTCGGAAAATCGGCATATGACGTATTGGCAGCGAGGATCAGGATGAGCGCTGTGGCAAACTGGATGCCGTAGTAGATAGGCCCTTTCGAAAAGATCGTTCTGGTGAGCTGCGAGAGCACCGTCTCGTTTTCGTTCGGCAGGATAGCATAGTAATGCGCGTAATAGGCGATGCCGATCGTGAGTATGGCCAGCGTAACAGCCATCCAGATAAGCGTGATGCCTGCATTCTTTGCCTCAGGTGCCTTGAACGCTTTTACCCCGTTTGATACTGCCTCGATCCCGGTGAGCGTTGCACAGCCCGAGGCAAAGGCCTTTAAAATGATGAAGATCGGGAATATTGCCGAGGCAGGCTCCCTGAGGGCTGCATAAGCGACAGATGGATGTGAAAAGGAGTTTGCAAAGCTTGCTCCGATGAGCAGCAGCAGACCGCCGATGAAGACATATACCGGCAGCGAAAAGGCCTTGCCCGATTCCCGCACGCCTCTCAGATTCATAAGCGATATGAACAGGATGGCAAAGAGGCAGAGTGCAACTGTATGGTCGCGTATCGCGGGAAAGGCTGAGGTTATTGCAGCAATGCCTGCAGATACGCTGACCGTGACCGTCAGGACGTAGTCGATCAATAATGCCGCCCCTGCCACAAGACCGGGATAGTCGCCGAGATTGTCCTTTGCAACGATGTACGCGCCGCCCCCGGAGGAATATGCATGGATCGTCTGGTAATAGGATGTAGCCACAATCGCCACAAGTATGACGATCGCCACAGCGATCGGGAGCAGGTAGTTCAGGAATGCTGCTCCTCCAAGCACAAGGGCAAAGAGTATTTCTTCAGTGCCATATGCTACTGATGAGAGCGGATCAGAGGAAAAGACCGCAAGCCCCATGGTCTTTGAGAGGCGCTCGTGCTTTTCCTTGATCGTTTCAATAGGACTGCCGATGAGAAAACTCTTGAGAGACATGATAGTACTCCTCTGAGGGCTGAAGGAGAAAATAAAGAACCGCCGGGCGGCGGTCGTCTTTTCTGGCCTGGCCCTTCCAAATGCCTGCGAGGTTAGCTGACGGGCTCGGGCCTGGAAGTGCCCTATCCTGCAAAGGAATACGCCCCGAAAATCCGGGTCCCCCGTATCCATTTCCATCGAAGCGATGAAAAATGGATTTCGGCTGCATGTATTGATTCATCGTAACGCTGATACAAAAAAGTTTCAATCGAAACAGGTAATTCTGCGAATTTTTTACGACATTTTTACGCGAGCTATAATCTTCTTTACACGCGTTCTGCACCTGCCCGTGATAGGCTGAAAATAAGAAGATTCCGAAATCGCGACAGGGGGAAGAAAGGATAGATAGGGAACGTTTCCTGTATTGTAAATTTCAGCAGGCATATGCAACCATAATCAATGATTAAGATAGTTATACGCGGCTGGATTCTGAGCATTGGCAGTGTTGCCGTTTGTACGGTTCTGGCCAGTCTCATTTCTTCCTACGTTACCCATGTTGATCTCGCGATGATATATCTCCTGGGAATTGTTGTTACCTCAAGCTTCAGCAGTCAGGGACCCTCGCTCCTGGCAACACTTCTGAGCGTTGCTGCCTTTGATTTCTTTTTTGTTCCCCCATATTTTACTTTTGCGGTCCACGATGCACGATACGTCGTCACCTTTGCCGTAATGTTTGTCGTTGCTGTTGTGATCAGCAGGTTGACGCTGAGGGTACGTGAACAGGCGGATGCAGCGCATCAGGCGCTTCTGAGGGCTGAAACCGAGACACTGCGAAGCACCATGCTCAGTTCGGTTTCGCATGATTTAAGGACTCCGCTTGCTGCCATTACGGGCGCTGCAACTACCCTGCTTCAGCAGGATGCAATTCTTGATCAGCACAATAAGCGGGAGCTTACACAGACCATTGCTGAAGAGGCTGAACATCTGAACCAGATCATCCGCAATGTGCTGGACATGACACGCCTTGAATCCAGGGCTATAACCATAAAAAAAGAATGGCAATCGCTCGAGGAAATTGCCGGAGTCGTGCTTAACCGGCTTTCCGAAAAGCTTAAAGATCGCCGCATATCAGTCACGCTGCCTGAAGACCTGCCGCTGATTCCTTTTGATCCTCTGCTTATTGAACAGGTCCTCATGAATCTGTTCGGCAATGCAGTCAAATATACTCCTGCCGGAACACCGCTTGAAATCTCCGCCGCTGTCAGGGAAGGCGAAGTGATGATAGAAGTTGCCGACAGAGGACCTGGACTGCCCCAGGGAAGCGAAGAACATATCTTTGAAAAGTTCGTGCGCGGCTCAGGGCCCGGAAGCGGCATCGGATTGGGCCTGGCAATCTGCCGGGCAATTGTTACTGCCCACGGCGGCAGTATATGGGCTGAAAACCGTGATGGCGGAGGAGCAGCTTTCCGGTTTACTCTTCCGCCTGGAGGGGAGCAGCCGTTAATGGAACCAGAAAATGAATAGGGTACGCTTCCATGGCTGAGGATAAGAGATTAATCCTGCTGATCGAGGACGAGCCGCAGATGCGCCGCTTTCTTCGGATAACGCTCCAGGGGCACGGGTACCGTCTCATTGAGGCAGTCGCCGGCGAGGAAGGTCTGACACAGGCAGCAACACGGAATCCGGATATTGTTTTGCTTGATCTCGGCCTGCCTGATATCGACGGGCTTGAGGTTACGAAAAGGCTGCGGGAGTGGACTCAAATCCCGATCATTGTTCTTTCTGCACGTGAACAGGAAGAGGATAAGATCAGGGCCCTTGATGCCGGAGCAGACGACTATCTGACCAAGCCGTTTGGCGCAGGCGAACTGTTGGCAAGAATTCGGGTGGCGCTCCGTCATACGGCAACGCAGCATGGCGAAGAAGAAGCGGTATTTGTTCTCGATAACCTTACGGTCGATCTTGTCAAGAGGCAGGTCATGCTCGATAACCGTGAAATACATCTGACACCAATTGAATACCGGCTCCTCACCACCCTGATCAGGCATGCAGGCAAGGTCATGACGCACAGTCAGCTGATGAAGGAGGTATGGGGCCCTGTATATGTAAATCAAAGCCATTATCTGCGCATCTATATGGCCCAGCTCCGCCATAAGCTTGAGGCTGATCCGGCGCGGCCGCGTTTTTTCATTAATGAACCGGGAGTTGGCTACAGGCTGAAGGTGGATTTTGATTAACTGAGCGGATAACTGATTTTCTGAAAAGAAGTTTTTGAAAGATCTGCCTTAAACAGTTTATCCCTTATGGTTTACTACAGATACTGCCTGAATTCCTCGATGCTCAGCCCGGTTCCTTTGATGATCTGGTGCAGCGTTCCCTTTTTGAGATCTTTGCCATGGTATGGGACAATGACCTGCATTGCTCCTTTAACATAGATTTTATGACTTCCCTTCTGCCTGAAAAACTTAAAGCCTATTTTCTCCAATGCCTTTATAACCTGCTTTGGCGTTAGGGATGGAAGCTCCTTGCTCATACGAAGACATGAAGCTCTGCTATATGAGTAGTGTCAGGCTTTACCTTGCGCCTTCTTTCTTTCAGGGTCTCGAGGTATAGCTCCAGGGCCTCTTTCATGTTGCTCATGGTTTCCTCATATGTCTCACCCTCAGTGACACAGCCCGGAAGGCTCGGCACATAAGCTGTGAATCCACCCTCAGCCTGAGGCTCTATAACGGCCTTATAGTAATAATCTTTCATGTCGTTAACTCCTTTCCCGAATGCGGATAACCTGTACGAATTATAAAGAAAATCAAAACGAATAAGCCAGAATTATAACGTTGATCTTGCCGACTGAGAGCGCCTGACGACCGCCTTTCTCGCCTCCTCGGCAAAGAAGAGGAGAAAGGCAAAGGGGATGAGAACGAGCCATATGCTCATGGCGATCGGATGCGTGGTGAATATTTTGTTGCCCCAGGGATGGTATACGATGAAGAACTGGAGTGCCAGTTCAAAGGCTATGCCAAAAAATATCAGTCTGTTCGTGAAAAACCCGATGCTGAAGACAGATTCCCTGGACGTTCTGCAGGCAAAGACATTGCCGATCTGCGTGATGATTATAGCAGTCAGGCAGACTGTTGTTGCCTGCATATAAAGCGTGTTATCCGGACTGATTACTGTGCCCCAGGTCCAGCCCCCGGCAGAGAGTACAAAGAAGAACCCGAACATGCATGCTATTGCCTCAATAGGGCCGAGGAATATATAGGCCCTTCTTATGAGCGCGAGGTCGATCATGTGCTCTGTTCTGGGCCGCGGCGGCTGTTTCATAATGCCGGGAGTAGGTTTTTCTGTGCCGAGTGCGAGGGCCGGCAGCATGTCTGTGCCGAGGTCAACAGCAAGGATCTGCATGATCGTAAGCGGCAGCGGTATCTTCAGCAGGATATAGGCGATATAGGGCACAGCCTCAGGGATGTTCGAGGCGAAGATGTAAGTGATGAACTTCCTGATATTCTCGTACACAGTCCTGCCTTCTTCGACTGCATTGACAATCGTTGCGAAGTTGTCATCAAGGAGCACCATGTCCGACGCCTCTTTTGCGACGTCAGTGCCTGAGATGCCCATGGATATGCCTATGTCAGCCTTTTTCAGCGCGGGAGCATCATTGACGCCGTCGCCGGTTACGGCAACTCGTTCACCTTCTTCCTTCAGGATCGTGACAACCCGCATCTTGTGCTTGGGAGTCATACGTGCAAAGATGATCTCTTTTGCCGAGAGCTTTTCTCTCAGTTCCCGGTCATCCATTTTTCCAAAATCCGCACCTTCCACAACGACCGGCTCACCTCTAACCAGGCCGATCTCGCGCGCTATCGCGACTGCAGTCCTGCTTCCATCGCCTGTGATCATGATCACCCTGATGCCAGCTCCATGGCATTTTGTTAAGGCATCCGGCACCTCAGGTCTCGGCGGGTCTTCCAGCCCGATCAGTCCGAGGAAGACGAGGTCAGATTCGAGGGACCGGGGATTGGGGACTGGGGGGTGGGGAATAGGCCCTTCGCCTTCAGCCTTTTGCCCTGAGCCTTCCTTATACGCGAACGCAAGCACACGCAGGCCCATGTCCATCAGCTGGTGGTACGCTGCTATGGCTTTTTCGCGGAAGGCATCATCCATCTCCTGCACCGCGCCGTCAAGCAGGAATCTGCTGCAGGCAGGCAGAATGTTTTCCATGGCGCCTTTTGAGAAAACATACTGCCTGTCGCCGATCCTGTTCACTGTGGACATTCTCTTGCGGTCAGAGTCAAACGGTATCTCTGAGATGCGCTTTGCAGCAACATTGCCGATGGTCTCCCGTGCAAGCCTCAGTAGGGCTGTTTCTGTAGGGTCGCCCTTATACGCATTGTCGACAATGCGGGCGTTGTTGCAGAGGAGGGCCGCATACATGAGCATATCAGCGTTCTGCGGCTGATAGTCCTTTGTCTCAATGGTCCGGTTATCTGTCCATATCTTTGATGCTGCCATTCTGTTCTGGGTCAGTGTACCGGTCTTGTCCGTGCAGATCACGGTTACACAGCCCAGGGTCTCAACAGAAGAAAGGTTTTTAATCAGGGCCATTCTTTTTGCCATTCTCTGGCTGGCCATGGCAAGGGCAAGGGTGACGGTCGGCAGCATGCCCTCGGGAATGAGCGCAACCGTGATGCCGATGGCAAAGATGAAGTTATCCCAGAAGTCCCTGCCGATCGCGAAACCGAGAGCGAAGAAAAATATGCCGACCAGCGCGGCGATGGTCGCAACAACCCGTGTTGCTTTTACGATCTCCTTCTGAAGAGGGCTCAATCCCGATTCAACGGCACTGGTGAGATGGGCTATCCTTCCGAACTCTGTGCTCATGCCGGTCGCAAAAACAAGTCCTTTGCCTGAGCCGCTTGTTACGGTTGTTCCGGCAAAGACAATATTGGGACTTTCGATCAGTTCTCCCTGAAAAGGATCATGGTCTCTGAGGCGTGCCTCTGACTCTCCGGTAAGTGAGGCGTTGTTCACCTTGAGCAGGGAGCTTTCGAGCAGCCGTATGTCAGCCGGTATCCTGTCGCCTTCAGAGAGAAAAACAATATCTCCCGGCACGATCTCCCGGGAATGGATCTGTTTTTCCTTTCCTTCCCGCATGATCCTTACCTGGAAGGGGAGGAGCTTTTTCAGGGCCTCGAGCGCTTTTTCTGCACGGTATTCCTGAATAAAGGTGAAGACGGCATTGATAAGGATGACGCCGACGATCGCGAAACCGAGCATTGCCATGCCTTCGCCGGGATGGAGATAGTCGGAGAGGAATGCGAGGCCGGCGCCTATCCAGAGCAGGATCGCAAGGAAATGCGTGAACTGGCTGAGAAAGCGCAGGGACAGATGGGTTCTATGCACTTCCCTGATCTCATTGAATCCGTTCTCGGCGAGACGCTTGGCAGCCTCAGCCTCTGACAGGCCCTCTTCAGCGCTGACAAGCTGTCTGAGGGCCTCCTCTTTCGCAAGGCTGTTAATCCTCATGCCGCGGTTTCAGAATGATCAGGTCGCAGGGGGTATTTCTGAGCACTTCCTCCACAGGATTGCCCTTGAGCAGAGAGGTCAGCAGATTCCGTTCACTTGCGCCCATGATGATCAGGTCATGCCGCTTTGCGAACGCTTCTATGGTAATGTTCCGGGCAGTTCGTCCGGGCAGAAGCATTCCCTCATGCAGGACATCATGCCGCTTGAGATACTCGATAAATTGCGCAATGTCCTGTGACGTGCGTTTTTCCCATTCCGGAGGCGTGAGGTGCATCTCCCCATGGAAGAACTTTGTCAGCGGCTTCGGCGCATGGAAGACTATGACCTTTGAGCCGAATGCATGTGCCATATGGGCCACAAAAGAGGCGCGTTCAGAGACATGATCGATCCTTGCCTTAAGCGGGATCAGGATCTTGCCCGGATGCACCCTCCCTGAATGGACAACTCTTACCAGCGCAACCGAACAGGGAAGTTTCAGGGAAAGGCTACGTGCTATGGTGCCTGAATAGAACCTTCTCCTGACGTCTTCCCGCCGCGTTGCGGCAAAAACGATGCTGATGTTCTCATGCTGGACGATCTTTCTGATATCTGCAACAGGATCGCCCATTTCCGCTATGCTCTCTGCATGCACATTCAGGTCTTTGGCTTCATTGAAAAGACGCTTTACCGCATCCTCGGCCGAGCGGCAGTTATGCTGGGACATGCATTTTTCTGCAACAAAGCAGATATAGAACTTTGCATTGTGTTCCTTTGCCAGATGCAGGGCATAGCGCGCAGCAACCTCAGAGTTCAGATGTTCGTTGACTGCAGCAAGGATCTTCTTATACATGGTTATGCACAGGATACCACCAAACAGATGCCAAGGCAACGGATAGTCTGCGGTATGACACATAACAATTTCACAACTCCTGCGATATCCGGTTCATGCTATAATCCCCCATGCGTTTTATCGCCGACCTGCATATCCATTCGAAATATTCCCGCGCAACCAGCAGGGATCTGAATCCCGAAAACCTCTGGAAATGGGCCCAGCTGAAAGGCATCTCTGTTGTCGGTTCCGGAGATTTCACGCATCCGCAGTGGATCAAAGAACTTGAGGAGAAGCTCGAGCCTGCAGGCAACGGTCTTTTCAGCTTGCGGGAATCTTTCAGAATAGACGATATACCGGGGACCTGCAGAGCAGACGTCTCTTTCATCCTCTCTGCGGAGATCAGCTGCATCTACAAGAAGAACGACAAGACCAGAAAGATCCACACTGTTGTTCTTGCGCCCGGCTTCTCAGCTGCAGAGAAGATCAATGTCAGGCTCAAACAGATCGGCAACCTGCATTCAGACGGCAGGCCTATACTCGGCCTTGACGCAAAGGAACTTCTGAGGATCGTTCTTGATATATCTCCTGAGGCAATGGTCATTCCTGCCCATGCATGGACGCCTCATTTTTCGGTCTTCGGCGCAGCATCCGGCTTTGACAGTCTTGAGGAATGCTACGAAGAGCTGACGCCCCATATCCATGCCATCGAGACAGGCCTCTCTTCTGACCCGCTCATGAACTGGCGGCTGTCAGCGCTCGACAACATAACACTCATTTCGAACTCTGACGCACACTCACCTTCAAAATTGGGCCGCGAGGCAAATGTATTGGATACAGATATTTCTTATGCTGCGATTACTGATGCACTCAGGACGCGGAAAGGCTTTTCAGGGACCATCGAGTTCTTCCCTGAAGAAGGCAAATACCATTATGACGGCCACCGGGCCTGTGATGTGAGCTTTACGCCAAAGGAGTCGATCAGACACAACAATATCTGTCCCGTCTGCAACAGGAAGCTTACGATCGGCGTCATGCACAGGGTCGAAAAACTGGCCGACAGGGAAGAGGGCTTCAGGCCAAAAGACGCGCCGCCTTTCCATTCGATCATCCCGCTCCCCGAGGTCATTGGTGAGGCATTGAGCGTCGGCCCGTCCAGCAAGAAGGTGGCGGCAATGTATTTTAATCTCCTCAATCTTCTCGGCAATGAGTTCCGGATACTCCTGGATGCCCCTCTGGTTGATATCGAGGCCGCCGGCTCTGCAAAGATAGCCGAGGCCGTTGCAAAGATGCGTTCAGGCGATGTATCGATCGCTCCGGGTTTTGACGGTGAGTTCGGCAAGGTCAGGATATTCGGACGGTCCGAAAAGAGAGAGCCGAAAGGCCAGACAGCGCTTTTTTAGGCTTCCGCGTTTCTTATAAACATCTTCCCTTTTCCGCCCGGTGAGATATAATGGAAATAAATCTTTATGTTTCCAGGGAGGACAGTCATGAAACCATTTCTCCGCGTTATTTTCTGTATGCTCGTATCAGGTCTGCTCGTATCCTCTGCGTATGCCAAAATCCAGAGCAAGGCAGTCGAATATAAGGACGGCGATGCGGTCCTTGAGGGATACCTTGTTTATGACGATGCCATAAAGGGTAAGGCGCCCGGGGTGCTGATTGTGCATGAATGGATGGGGCTTGGCGCGTATGAGAAGGGCAGGGCAGAGCAGCTCGCAGCCCTGGGGTATGTGGCCTTTGCAGCGGATATCTACGGAAAGGGCATCAGGCCGAAGGATGGGAAAGAGGCTGCAGAATTCGCCGGGAAATACCGGGGTGGCGACCGCAAGGTGCTCCGCTCCCGCGTGAACGCTGCCCTCGAGCAGCTGAAAAAGCAGGCTATGGCAGACCCGAAGAGGACCGCTGCTATCGGTTACTGCTTTGGCGGAACAACAGTGCTTGAACTCGCACGAAGCGGCGCCGACACGCTCGGTGTTGTAAGCTTCCATGGCGGCCTTGCCACTTCCTCACCCTTTGACGCGAGGAATATCAAAGGCAAGGTGCTGGCCCTCCACGGCGCAGATGATCCGTTCGTCAAGTCCGAGGAAGTGCTGGCATTTCAGGACGAGATGCGCAAGGGGGGCGTTGACTGGTATTTTGTAAGTTACGGAAATGCTGTGCACAGTTTTTCGAACCCTGCAGCAGGCAATGACAACAGCAAGGGTGCTGCGTACAATGAAAAGGCTGACAAACGCTCCTGGGAGGCGATGAGAAAGTTCTTTAAAGAGATCTTCGGGGAAAAGAGATGAGTACCGGGATGAAATATCTCGTTCTCTCCGGATTCTGCAAATAATGACATGTTGTCTGTTCTATGCTATAAATGAGGCGGGAAGAGATGATCATTACAAAATCAAACCATTGGATTACAGGAGGGTTCGTGAAGAGGCTTATCAGTGTTGCTGCCGTCTGGCTTGTGTTTATTATCGTTTGCACCTCATCAGTCCGGGCTCAAACCCAGGATATCGGAGGATATACGTTTATTCGGGGCGGATCAAGTTCGATAATCTGTGTCGGCAGATGGGTGCCATCCACAGAGCCGGGCAGACCCGGCGTTTGCGAGGGGCAGTTAGCTGATCCCTCACAACTTACGGCGGTCTCCACCAGGCAGACCGCAGACAAGCTCGATCAGCTGCTCCTTGTCCTTCAGTTCATAGATCAAAAACTGGCAGACAACAGCGCTCAGATCGAGCGGCTTATTGAGGCCACTGTCAATACCCAGGCAGCGCTCAGCCAGCAGACAGAACAGGTTGGTGAGCTTATGCATGACACGATCTCCTCACGGGTAGATGCATTGTCAAAAAGGGTGCTGGCCAATGATACCTTCAAGAAGGAACTCGAAAAGCTGAAGCAGGAGATCCTTGCGGATATTAAAAAGCTCTATCCGGCACCATAGATGCTCCGTTTTGCCTGAATGGCCGGGATCCTGAGACCGGCTGTTACGCGGTCATATCAGCAGACCTCTGGCCCGCACTTTTTTACGGCGGCCTTGCCGTCTCTATAAATACTGAATGCGGCGCACCCCGCTTCTTCAGCGGGTCATGTGCCAAAAGGAGCAGACCATGCCTGAAAGTGTTTACAAAGTGATCGAGCTGGTAGGAACAAGCACAGAATCGTGGGAAAAAGCCGCAACCGCTGCAGTCAATATGGCATCAAAGACTTTAAAGGACCTGCGCGTAGCAGAGGTTGAGAAGCTCGATATGCATATCGAGGACGGCAAGATCAAGGCGTACAGGGCGAAGGTAAAACTCTCTTTCAAATATCACGATAAAGATTAGATCCGGAGAAAGAACGGCTATGGAACAGGCAGACAGCGCAGGCAGCAGGGAACTCCTCGACTGCATCGTCATCGGAGGGGGCCCGGGCGGCCTGCAGGCCTGCATCCACCTCGGCAGGTACAACTTCCGCGTTCTGCTCTTCCATACCCTTGGGGGGCGGACTCTCCTCGCGAAACATATTGAGAACTACCTGGGCCTTCCGGTCGTGTCCGGCCCTGCGCTGCTGGAGACGGGCCTTGCACAGGCGAAGAACTTCGGCGTGGCTGTGGAGAATGTTAGGGTGGAGCGGGTCACCGGTCATGAGGGGCAGTTCGAGGTGCTGGCCAGCGGCAAGACCTATCGCTCCCGGTATGTGATCGCTGCCTCAGGGGCAAAAGAGACGCTCGCACCCTTCAAGAACCTCCACCGTTATTTTGGCCATTCCTACTACACCTGCATGATCTGCGACGGGTACCGCACCACAGGGAAAAAGCTGCTCGTTATCGACCGCACCGTCAACGGCGTGCGCATGAGCATCGGCATGAAGCAGATGTACACCAGGGACGTGACCTTCCTTGCCCATGGCTTCACCCTTGCGCCGGTGTACCGGACGCTCCTTGAGGACGAGGGGATCGGTCTGATCGAGGGGCGGCCTGAGGAGCTGTTAGGCGAGACAAAGCTCGAGGGCGTGCGCATGGCTGACGGCCGCGTTATTCCCTGCGAGGTGATCCTCGGATGGGGCGGGATCACGCTCAATGATGAGTACCTCGGGCTGCTCGACCCGGAGCGTGACGCTGACGGATTCAAGATCGTGACGAACAGCAGCGGCGAGTCGAGCATTCCCGGCCTTTTTGTGCTCGGTTCTCTCCGCACCGGCCATTCTCAGGCGATCATCTCTGCCGGCCAGGGGGCCGAGGCCGCGATCGCGATCAGCACGCGGATCGTCGAACTGTAATACAACAGGCTGATCTTCCCGGCACACTTTCTGTTTCCATGATTCATGGTCTCACTGTTTCATCCGGAGGGCCGCAGATAGCGGTATCTGCAGCTACTCAGGGCTCACTGCTCTGCCCGTCCTCACTCCCCTGAGCTTTTGTTGTGCTTCCCTTGCGGCTTGCGTATCATATCCGCATGTATCTTACTTCATTTGCGCACAGGGACAGACTCTTCAGCATCGTTGAGCGCTGGTTCTGCAACAGACCTGAGCCGGGTGACGGCCGCAGCCTGACCGAAATCCTGATCTGCGACGTCTTCATCATCAGGGAAACGCTCGAGGCCTTAAGCAGACGACTTCTCAGTATGACCGGCAGCGGTCCGTTCCAACAGGAGGAGATCCGTCGAAAGGGTCAGCTGCGTGACCTGCTCTGCCGCGACAGCAGGGAGCAGTCCTCACGTGTTGCCGGGCTTTTGAGCAGATACCAAAAGAACCCTGATTACTATTACCAGGAGACGCCGATCAATGCCTCGGTCTTTTTTGACGACCGCGGCCGCATGCTCGGTTCCTATCGCGTTAAACGTCCCAAGAGGATAGCGGAAAAGGCGAACCGCCGTATCGCTGAATGGATCTTCGGAAACGTGAAAGATACTGCAGAGCAGATGGCCCGGGAGAGGGCAGAGCGTTCAGGGCTCCCGCTCGACCAGTTCATCACCCCGCCCCGCGAGATGATCAGGGAATTCATCGAGGCTGAGGAACTGATCGCACGCAGCTTCAAAGACAGCAGCATCCGGTTCGACCGGAATGCCCTGATGATTCAGGACACCGGCGCGATCAAGATCGTCGGAGACGATGAGTCATTTGATCGCTTAATTGCGGAGCTTCAGCGCTCCACTGATATTACGGTTATCGAGCAGGAGCGGTTCAGGGGTAATTATCAGGCATTGAATCTGGTTCTTGATCTGCCCTGGGATGCAGAGTCAGTATGCCGGCGATACAGAGATACACGCGCCTGGGAGCGGGTCAAAGACCGGGGGATATCTGAAGATGAACTGAGAAACGGAATCGAGCCTTTGCTTGAAGGGGCCTCTCCCCGGATCAGTATCGAGGTGATCCTTACGACCTTCAGCGACCTGGTAGAATCAGAGCTGGGCAGCAGCATCCACGAAGAAAGGATCATCAGCCAGCGGGACAGCAGCCGCTATAAGGGTTACATCCCGATGAACGTAGAGTTTCTTCTGGAGTTCCTTTTTGCGGTCGGATTCAGCCCGCGCATCGAGATAGAAGATGTACCGATCAAGATATGGGGGAGATATCTGCCGGAGACGCTCGGTTCGTATATCAGACAGCTCTACACCCTGCCAAACCACGATTTCTTCGGGTGATCGGCTTTGAGCTTCGTATTGCCCGGCGAACGATCGGACCTGAAGTGGAGAAACGCGTCCATCGCCACGCTGCGTAAATGAACGGTATAAACACACAAACGCAAGAGGTGAGATCATGAAGAGATCTGCAATATACATGATGACCGCAGTGACATTGATTGCCGGACTGCTGATGATATCAGCGGAAGCCAAAGCCGCTGACTGGCGGCTGATCAGGCAGAGCAGCTACGGCGATGCCACGTACTATGACGCTGCAAGCGTAAAGCGCCTGGATGGTCAGGTGGTCTCTCTCATGGCGAAGATCGGCGGCAGGGATTACCGCTATGAGATGCGCTGCGGAAAGAAAGAGGCGCGGCTTCTCGGCGAAGGGGATGACAACAGATGGTTCCCGGTGGCTGGTGATGAGGAGCTGATCTACCAGGCGGTCTGTGCAGAGTGAGTTTGAAGACCAGTGCGCTCACTCATTACGCATCACTGATCACGCGCTACTGCCGTTATGGTGATGAGGAGATGATCTACAAGGCTGTCTGCACTGACTAAAGCTGGTCGGCACTTCTCCTCTGGCTCACTGCAACTTATATCGCTTGACATATTACGCCATGCGTAATAGATTATAAACAATGATACGGTCCTTTCGCGATGCAAGAACCGAGAAGCTGTTCAATGACCTGGACGTGCCGGGATTTCGCTCTTTTGAGCGGGTTGCGCGGCGGAAGCTTTTGTACCTTCACCAGGCCAAGCGTCTGGAGGACCTCAGGGTCCCGCCGGGCAACCGGCTTGAGGCACTGAGGGGTGATCGCAAGGGGCAATACAGCATCAGGATCAACGATCAATGGCGGATATGTTTTTACTGGAAAGACGGAGATGCCTGTGACGTTGAAATAACCGACTACCATTAGAGGTGTGCCATGACTGCAAAACAGAAACTTCTTGAGCCCATTCACCCGGGGGAGATCCTCCTTGAGGAATTCATGAGGCCGATGGGGATCAGCATCAACAGGCTCGCCCGCGACATTGCTGTGCCGCCCGGCCGCGTCAGCGCTATTGTCAACAACAAGCGTGCCATAACTGCCGACACGGCAATCCGCCTCAGCAGATACTTCGGCACGTCAGCAGAGGTCTGGATGGGGCTGCAGACAGACTATGAGCTCCGCATTGCCCAGCGAACGATCGGACCTGAAGTGGAGAAACGCGTCCATCGCCACGCTGCGTAACAGATTGAACGATCAGGAGATCGATTTCATGGTATCGCAAAATGCGATACCTTCACGCAAACATCTTGGCGGCTAAAGCGGCTGGCCGGCAGGTGCTCTCACTCATTACACATCACTGATCACGCGTTACTGCCGTTATGGTGATGAGGAGCTGATCTGCCAGGCGGTCTGCAGAGAGTGAGTCCGTTCGGCAAAAGCGGGGGAAAGAAGCTTCTGATTCCATGACTTTTTTTCGCAAGTTGCTGATAATACTGCAATGGCTGACGTTCATGACAGGAAGACCAGAAGCTATAATATGTCACGAATCAGGAGCAGGGACACCAAGCCGGAACTTCTTGTCAGAAAGTTCCTGTTCGCAAAAGATTCCAGATATAAATTGCACGATAAGTCTCTGCTCGACTGGGCAGAGAGAGAAATATCTTAACCCCATCCGACCCGGAGAGATCCTCCTTGCTAATGGGGTGGGATTTGAATAAGAAATACGTTAAAGTTATAGGGGAAGCCAAGCATCAAATTGCAGGAGGTGCAGCGATGACGATCAATGAAAGCATCAATGAAATTGTGAAGAGAATAACCTCTTACTGCAGTCCCGAAAAGATTATCCTTTTCGGCTCCTACGCATATGGGCAGCCGACTCCGGACAGCGACCTGGATATTATGATCGTTATGGATACTACTGAAAGGCCTCACAAAAGGGCCGTGTCCTTCAGAAAGTTGCTGCGGGACATCTCTGTCCCTAAAGACATCATTGTAAAAACGCCCGATGAGTTTGAACGGTATAAGGATATGATCGGCACTATTGTGTTTCCTGCGGCACATCAGGGGAAGGTGCTCTATGAGCGAAGCTGACAAGCTTGAGATTGTAAGGAGCTGGTTCCGGAAGGCTGAGAATGATTTCATCAATGCCGAGCACACGATGACCATGGAAAAACCGCCATGTGACACCGTCTGTTTTCATGCGGAGCAGTGTGCTGAAAAGTATCTGAAAGGTCTCCTGACATATCATCAGATCGAATTTCCCAAGACTCACTCGATTGAGACCATTGCAGGACTCTGCAAACAGGTTATCCCCACGATAGAATCAGAGCTTGAAGATATTGAAATCCTCTCAAGCTATGGTGTTGAGGTGCGTTATCCTGACGAGGTTTATTATGACATCCCAAAGGAGGATGCGGCTGAGGCCATAGAGCTTGCAAAGAAGGTCCGGGGATTTGTCTTGAAACAGCTTGAGGGGAAGATATAACAGACGCGACGGCAACAGATAATTTCATCGGCACTGGGAAGCGTGTAGACCCTTAAGGTTTTCTGATTTTCAGGGCACTTCGGGAATGACGGAGCCGGGAGCGCTTCGGAGGGAAAAGCGGAGTGACAAATGGCCGATGTTCATGACAGGAAAACCTGAAGCTTCACCCCGTTAGAAATAATGCACTTTTGTATAATGGTGGGGTCAAATGCTTTTGCTTTAATGGAATTTCTAACGGGGTTCAATATGTCAAGGATCAGGAGCAGGGACACTGTGCCGGAACTCCTTGTCAGAAAGTTCCTGTTTCCCAAAGGCTTCAGGTATAAACTGTATGGGCGCATCATCATCATCGAAGAGGAGCAGAAATGAGCATTGAACTAAGCCTATACGCCGAGCTACTTGGCAATATTAAGAGCCGCATCCGGCAAGCTCAGATCAAGGCAACCATTTCCGCCAACACGGAGATGATCCTAATGTATTGGGACATCGGACGGATCATTACGGAACGTCAACAGCACGAAGGGTGGGGCACGGGGTTTTTGCGTCGTCTTGCAGGAGACCTGAAGAATGAGCTGCCTGCAATAAAAGGTTTTTCAGAGCGGAATATCAAGCTGATGACTCAGTTCTATCGGGAATACCCGAACCTCATGACAATTGGGCAACGGGCCGTTGCCCAAT